>JAGWOI010000038.1 GCA_028870995.1 Candidatus Omnitrophota bacterium
ACAAGATTCCCAAGGAAGTATGGGTTGATTTTAAGGATGCATTTGAAAGTTTTGCTATAAATAGAAATTTTAGGCTGTTTGATATTAAAAAGATGATCAACAAAGGTCCACACGTTTATTATAGACCGCGCATTCGTAGTTATAGGGCGTTGTTTCATATGGATGATCAAAATATGTACGTGGAAGACATTGGTCCAAGAGGAGGTATTTACAAACCATGACAGTTAAAACCGTTCGATTCAACAAATCAGAAGAAGGTATGCTTAAGACAATTCTTCATCATTATCATGCTGATTTTTCTAGTTGTATTAAGGAATTGATAATGGAAAAGCTGGAAGATCTGCGAGATATTGGGGTTATCAAGCGCATTAAAGAAGGTGCACCTTCAGACTATCTTGGTGCTGACGAGATAACGTCCCTGTTCAAATCTTAAGCTGCTTATTAATTCAAAAGCATCCATCTTCTCAAAATAAAAAAGCCGTCTTTAAAACCAGACGGCTTTTTTGTCTTATTTGAGATGCTTTCGTTGAGGTGGTTTTATTTAGAGGAAGTGTCCATAATTGTGGTATATTATTGGCACAAAGAGAGTTATCGTTAACCCTAGCAAATATTGTTGGTTTTTATAGACAGGATAATGATGTTTTGCCGGCGTTCAGGTTCATTGTTCCTTGCAGCACTTCTGTGCTGCTTTTGCTTTCCCTGTACTTCAATAGCTGTTGGTCTTCCTAACAATGGCTGGCGGCTGCAGTTTAGTGACATTGTCACTAAGGCAAAAGTCTTGTCCAAACGTCCTTTTGAGGACCATGCCCCTCATTTGTCCGATGCCTTAAGGAACATGAGCTATGACCAGTGGAGGGGTATCCGTTTCAAACCAGGCCTCAGCCTTTGGCGAACAGATCATTTTTCCGCCCAGTTCTTCCATTTGGGATTCCTTTATCAACAGCCGGTGGTCATCAATTATATCGACCGTAAGGGTACGCACAAGGTCGCCTTTTCTCCTGATTTGTTTCAATATGCCGACAAGGAACTTAAAAAAGCGGCCGACGGCGGCGGTTTTGCCGGTTTTCGAATCCATTATCCGTTGAATACACCGGCTTATGCCGATGAATTGGCAGTGTTTCTTGGTGCCAGTTATTTCAGGGCATTGGCACGCGGCCAGGTCTACGGAATGTCGGCCAGGGGGCTAGCCATCGATACGGCACAGGACACCGGCGAAGAGATGCCATTTTTTAGCGAATTTTGGATCGTACATCCTTCCCCCTGGGCCAAGAGTATCACGATTTACGCTCTCCTGGACAGCCAAAGCGTGACCGGCGCCTATCGATTTATCGTGCAACCAGGCACCCAAACGATCATGAAGGTCAATAGTGAATTATTTTTCCGCCGCAGTGTCAAGACCATCGGGATAGCGCCTCTCAATTCGATGTTTTTTTACGGGGAGAATTCGGATTTTAGACCCAACGATTTTAGGCCCGAGGTCCATGACTCCGATGGGCTTCTGGAACATCTTGCGTCAGGGGAATGGATATGGCACCCGCTCGTCAATCCGTCTAAGTTGTTGATCAACGCATTTAGCGGCAAGCCTTTGGGTTTTGGGCTGCTGCAGCGGGATATTGACTTTGACCATTACCAGGACCTCGAGGCCCGTTATGACCTGAGGCCCAGCGTCTGGGTCCGGCCGCAAAACGATTGGGGCAAGGGGCATCTTGAGCTCATCCAAATCCCGGCGGATACTGAATATAATGATAATATTGTGGCCTTTTGGGCTCCCCAGCGGTCCTTTCAGAAAGGCGATCGCCTTAAATACGCCTACACGCTAAGCTGGTTTACCGATAACCGAAGCCTTGTTCCCTTGGGGCACGTGCACGCCACCAGGATCGTCAGGAAGGCCCAGACGGTCATGTTCATCATTGACTTTGACGGTGATAAATTCAAAAGGATCATCAAGAAAATAACGCCTGTGCCTGATGTTTGGATCGGACAAGGGGCTCATCTGACGGACTTGCAATCTTATAAGAACGACGCCACCGGCGGCTGGCGCCTGGTGCTCCATGTGCAATTGGATGCAGAGCCTCCATCGTTGTTAGGGGTGCCGGTACAAAAACCTGCCATCGAATTAAGGGCCTTTCTCAAGGACAAGGCTTCAGCTTTGTCCGAAACATGGAGCTACACCTACCTTCCATGATCCGCCGCCACCAACAGCCGCCCATCCGGCGAAGCTCCATGTCCCATCGAAAATTTACTTCCCGCACGCCATCGCCGCAAGAGGCAAGGCGTAAAAGGCTTTTGGCCCTCCGCCGCTGCCTGTTTTTCATGCTTATAGCCGCGACTACATACGAAGCGGGGCGTGTTTTTATCATCATCATGAGACCCGATGGACTGACGCCGCTCTCCTGGACCATTATTGCCATTTTTATATTTTTGTTCGGCTGGATCGCCTTTAATTTCTGGACCGTCATTTTCGGTTTTTGGATAGCTCTTCGCGGAGAGGACAAGGAGCTTCCTTTACCCAAGAAGATGCAGCCTATTGACACCCGGATACGTATAGCGCTCATCATGCCGGTATTCAACGAGGAAATGTCCAGGATCTATTCGGCCTTAAGAGCCACCTATGATTCACTGAAAGCAACGGACCAGCTTGAACATTTTGATATTTACATATTAAGCGATTCCAACCAGAGCGATTTTATCCTGATGGAAGAAACAGCCTGGTCCGATTTATGCCGTGATGTCGACGGCTTCGGCAGGATCTTTTACCGGCGCAGAAAGGTGCGCCTTCACAAGAAGAGCGGGAACGTCAGCGATTTTTGCCGGCGCTGGGGGAGTCAGTACAAATATATGATTGTCTTCGACGCCGACAGCCTGATGGAAGGGGACCTTTTGGTCCGCATGGTCAATGTCATGGAATCACGTGATGACATCGGCATTCTGCAGACGGCCCCCATGGCCATGAACCAGATCAGTCTCGTTTCCAGGCTGCAGCAGTTTGCCAGCCATGTGTACGGACCTTTATTTTTCGCAGGTTTGCGGTTTTGGCAATTGGATGAATCTGGCTACTGGGGCCATAACGCGATCGTCCGCATGCAACCTTTTATGAAATATTGCGCCTTGCCTCATTTTAAAGGCCGGCCTCCTTTCGGCGGCGAGATCCTCAGTCATGATTTCGTAGAAGCGGCCCTGATGGCCCGGGCAGGATGGGGGGTGTGGCTGGCTCACGAACTGGAAGGGAGTTTCGAGGAGCTTCCTCCAAGCCTTTTTGAAGAATTGGAAAGAGACCGCCGCTGGTGCCAGGGCAACATCCAGCATTTAAGGTTCCTGTTTACGAGAGGCTTCAGTTTTGGGCACAGGGTCCTGTTTTTAAACGGCAATCTTTTTTATTTCTCATCGTTGTTGTGGTTCCTTTTGTTGGCACTGATGACGGTCCATGCGGTGACGGATTTCTTTATCACGGTCGTTTATTTTTCAAGAAACCCCGAGCTTTTTCCCCACTGGCCTGTTCAGTATCGCGCCCTGTCTTTTGAACTTTTAATGGCAACGGCAGTACTGCTCTTGGCCCCAAAGTTTTTGAGCGTTATTTTGATTGCCCGTGACCGCAAGAAGACGGCCCAATTCGGAGGCCTGCTGCGGCTGTCTGCCAGTGTTGTTTTAGAGGCTATTTTTTCGACATTGCTTGCACCTTTAAGGATGATCTTTCACGCCTGGTATGTGGTTTTGAATATCATTGGACAGAAGCTGGACTGGAAATCTCAGGTCAGGCGCCTGAAAGAGACGTCCTTTGCTAAGGCCTTCGGCGCGTACTGGCCTGCAATGGCGGGTGCCCTGGTCTGGGGGGCGATTGCTTTTGAGGTCAACAGGACATTGTTCTGGTGGGTGGCGACCATTGTCCTCCCGCTTGTGTTTGCTGTTCCGATATCGGTATTTTCCAGTTATTCATCGGTGGGTATTTTTTTCCGCAGGCATGGATTTTTCCTTACGCCCGTGGAAACGTCGCCCTCTGTTCTCCTGAAGAGTTATCGGGAATCCTTTAAGTGAAAGAGGCAGTCTTTGCATTCTACCGACCTTTTCAAAAACATCCCCAAGAAATACCATCCTAAGGGCTTTAATATCCTCTATGAAGACCGGGATATTATCGTCGGCAACAAGGCCCCGGGGTTCCTGACGGTGGCGGCCCTTTGGAATAAGACAGCCACCATCCATTACGCCCTCAATCAGTACGTGCGTAAGGGCAATTCTAAATCCCGCAAGTGCGTGTTTGTGGTGCACCGGCTCGATCAGGACACTTCCGGCGTATTGATTTTTGCCAAAAGCATCCAGGCCCAGCAATGGCTTAAGAACAATTGGAAGGACACCGTCAAAATCTATTATGCGGTTGTGCACGGGGTCCCGGCCCAAAGATCCGGCACCATCTCAAGCTATCTGACCGAGGACGAAGATTACGTGGTCCATTCAAGCCGCAAGGATAAGAAAGGCAAATTGTCGCACACCGAATATGAGGTGCTTAAGGAGGTGGGGCGTTTCAGTCTGCTGAAGATAAAATTACTGACCGGCCGAAAGAATCAGATCCGCGTGCACCTGGTTAATCTTGGGCATCCGGTCGTCGGTGATGTTAAGTATGGCCGAAAGACCGACGGCAGGTACCGGTTTTTGGCCCTGCATGCCCATTCCATTGCCTTCAAGCATCCCTTTCATCAAGCCCCGCTGCATTTTACGGCAGAAGTTCCCGGGTATTTTAGGAAATTGATCGATTACGCGTATTGACCGGCCGCAAAACCCGAAGCCCAGGCCCATTGGAAATTAAACCCGCCCAAATGTCCGGTCACATCAACGACCTCGCCTATAAAAAATAGGCCGGGGACTTTCTTGGCTTCCATGGTTTTGGATGAAAGCTCGTTGGTATCGATGCCTCCGGCCGTGACTTCCGCCTTGGCATATCCTTCCGTCCCTGAGGGGATAAATTGCCAATCATTTAATCTTTGGCCGATCTGCTGCAATTGTTCCGAAGAATAGCGGTTAAGCGGTTTATTGCCTAAAAAATGATCGCAGAGGACTTCTGCCAGGCGGGCCGGCAGATGGCGTTTGAGAAAATTGCCTAACAATAGGGTCTCGCTGCGGTGTTCGTGAAGGACCTGGCGCATGTCCAATTCAGGGATGAAATTGATGTGAATGGGTTTCTTGGGCTGCCAGTAGGAGGATATTTGTAGGATGGCAGGGCCGCTTAAACCTTTGTGCGTGAATAATATGTTTTCTCTAAAAGAGGCCTGTTCATAGGTAACGATGGTGTCCAGGGAGACACCGGATAAGGTTTTAAAGACCGCCAGGTCTTTTTCTTTAAGGGTCAGGGGTACGAGTGCCGGCCTGCAGGGCAGGACATTAATGTTAAATTGGCGGGCGATCTTGTAGCCGAAGTCGGTCGCTCCCAGGGATGGAATGGACAGGCCGCCGGTGGCGATGACAAGACTTTGGGATTGATAAGCCCCCTTGGAAGTTGAGAGGCAGAAAAGACCGTCTTGAAAGGAGGCTTGGACAACGGAGGTTTCCAGAAGAATGTCCACGTTATAATTAACGCATTCCTTTTTGAGCAATTCGATGATATTTTGTGAGCTTTCATCGCAAAAAAGCTGACCCAACTTTTTTTCATGGAACGGGATCTGGTGATTCTTGACCAGCCGGCAAAAATCTTCAGGAGTAAAGCGTGCCAGGGCTGATTTGGCAAAATGCGGATTTTGAGACAGGTAGTTATCGGGTTTCGTTTGGGAATTGGTAAAGTTGCAGCGGCCTCCGCCGGAGATGCGGATTTTCTTGCCGATGTCTGAATTGTGTTCAATGATGATGACTGACCGGCCCCGTTTGCCGGCCTCAATGGCGCACATAAGTCCGGCGCCGCCGGCCCCGATAATAACGACATCTTTATAAGTCACAAGTTCCCCCAAAATATTAGCCATTATATTGCCTTTGATTGCTTTATTAGTCAATGCTTTTGACCTATTGACTTCTATTTTTTAGCACTATAATGTGTTCGCGTTGCATAGGGGGGATTACATGGAAAATTTAACTCAGGACGGCCGCCTATTGTTTGTTTCCCGGATGGTACGTCTTTTTGCCTACGGTTTTGTTTCCACCATTCTGGTCATTTATTTGGCTGAATTGGGGTTAGGCCATAACCAGATCGGGTTATTATTGACCATGACCTTGATAGGGGATGCGGGCATTTCTTTGTGGCTGACCACGGTGGCCGACCGCCAGGGCAGAAAAAAGATGTTATTGTTAGGCGCTCTTTTGATGGTTTTTGCCGGCGTGTTGTTTGCCTGGACCAGGAATATCTATCTATTGATCTTGGCGGCAACGCTGGGGGTCATCAGCCCCAGCGGCAATGAGGTGGGGCCATTTTTGGCCATTGAACAAGCCTCTCTTTCCCATGTCACGGCCCAACAAAAACGCACCAAGATTTTTGCCTGGTATAACTTGGCCGGTTCGCTGAGCACCGCCTTTGGTGCCTTGGCTTCAGGGGCAGGGGTGCAGCTCTTACAAAGGTACGGGTTTAGTTTGCTGTCCAGCTGCCGCCTGGTGGTTGTTGGCTATGCCGTCTTGGGGTTTGTCCTTTTGCTTATATTTTGTTTACTATCTTCCCAGATCGAAGTTCGTTTTGAGACTCCCTCGGAGCGCCGCTGGTTTGGGCTGCATCATTCCAAGTCCATGATATTTAAGCTGGCGCTTTTGTTTAGTTTGGATGCGTTTGGCGGCGGCTTTATTCTGCAAAGCATCATCGCGTATTGGTTCCATGTCCGCTTTGGCCTCCAGCCGATTTTTCTCGGCGCCCTATTCTGGTGCGCCAACGTTTTAGCGGGGTTTTCCGGCTTGATAGCGGCCAGGCTGGCTTCGCGCATTGGGTTGATCAGGACCATGGTCTTTACCCATGTTCCGTCCAATGTTCTTTTATTATTGGTCCCATTGATGCCGAATGTATTTTGGGCCATGGCCGTTCTGCTCTTGCGTTTCAGCATTTCTCAGATGGATGTTCCCACCCGCCAGTCGTATACCATGGCTGTCGTGGCCCCCGATGAGCGCGCGGCCGCTTCCGGAATAACCAATGTGGCCAGGACTTTAGGGGCTGCGGTGTCACCCCTATTGCTGGCTCCGCTTATGGCCTCCGCCGCAACCCTAGGCATTTGTTTTTATGCCGCCGGGGGATTAAAGCTCGTTTATGACTTTTTACTTTATAAGAGTTTTAAGCGCATCAAGCCCGCTGAAGAAAGTTGAGATCCCCATGATCGCACTATTGTTACTGATGGTTATCGGCCTGGGTATAAATCCTGCGGCTGCTTCTCACGAGGCAGAAAGTTACATCGTTATGCCTGACGGCCAAGGCGGTATTGGCTTTGATGACATGGGCTATGTTCCCGGTTTAAGGAAGGTTTTGGTGCCCGGGGGTCTGACAGGAAATCTTTATCTTATCGATCCGGGCACTTCCGGCGTCACAATGATCAATGGATTTAGCATTGACCATGGTTATCACGGCGGGCATGGTCAAAGTGTGACATCAGCTGACGAAGGGAAGGGGTTCATCTTTATAGCAGACCGCGATACCAGGCAGCTGCATGTGCTGGATCCGAAAACCAGAACCACCGTCGTTTCAGCTCCCTTGACCGGCCAGCCGGACTATGTACGTTTCATAAAAACCACCAACGAAGTATGGGTGACAGAGCCCTCCAAGGAACAGATCGAAGTGTTCAAGTTCTCGCCGGATAAACCCAGGCTCTCTCATGAAATGTTCATTACCGTTCCCGGCGGCCCCGAATCTTTGATCGAAGACCACTCGAGGCGGCTTGTCTATACGCACTTATGGAAAGGGGCAACGGTAGTGATTGATGCGCCAACCCATGCCCTTATCAAGAAATGGCCCAATGGCTGCGCCGGTTCCCGCGGCATTGCTCTCGATGAAAAAAGGGGGTTTCTTTTTGCAGGGTGTGAGGAGGGCAAGGCCGTTGTGCTCGATCTAAATCACAACGGCAAGGAATTGTCCAGTTTCCGGTCGGGTTCGGGTGTCGATCTGATCAGTTATGATCCTGCCAGCGCGCATCTATACCTGCCCGGTGCTCAGAGCGCCACGATGGCCATTTTGAAGGTGTCGCCGGAAGGGAGGCTTTCCCTGGTCAAGACCATAAAGACGGTCAAAGGGGGGCATTGTGTCGCCTCCGATGATCGGGGCGATGTTTGGGTATGCGATCCTTACAACGGGCGATTATTGCTTTTTAAAGACACTTTGTGACAGGGCAAAGAATATGAATAAGATATCTTCCCGGGTTTTGATCGCAGCAGGGATAGCGGCGGCATTATTTATTACTGTTGCCTGGTGGATCGTCCATTATGACTGGGTAAGTCTGAAATTCCTGACCCCGTCGTTCATCCGTGAAAAGGTGCTCTCTTACGGGCAATGGTCCGTGTTGGCGTATTTGGCGATCTATTTAATAAATACCCTATTGATTTTTCCGCCCAACGCGCCAATTTCCCTTTCCGCTGGGCTCATTTTCGGCCATTTATGGGGCGGGGTCATTATTTTGGTTTCCGCTGGCATCAGCACAAGCGCCGCGTTCTTCATTGCCCGTTGTGTTGAGCGCAAGTATCTTGACCGGCTGCTCCAGGGAAAATGGAGGGACTTCAGCGACAAGTTGGCAAAGAAGGGTTTCTTGACCATACTTTTGCTTCGCCTTGTCCCCATAGTCCCTTTTGAGATACTGAATTATGCCAGTGGACTTTCGAGGATCTCTTATAAGGATTTCCTGCTCGGCACCTTTTTGGGCATGATCCCCGGGGCTTTTGTAACCGCCTATTTCGGGGGCACATTAGGTGATCTTGACAGTTTTGATGACCTTTTATCGCCGAAGATCCTGATCACCGCAGGACTTCTGGTTCTATTCCTCAGCATCCCGGCGATCTATCTTTTTGTGCGGTTTAAGCGCCATCAATACAGGGGGCTGGAATGATCATTCATACATCTAATGGAGGGCATTATGGATAAGCCGCAGCACGATTCGCCGGCACTTTTGCAGACAGGATTCAGGATATTTTTCCTTGGAGCGGCTGTGTACACGGTCATGGCCATGTCGGTTTGGATGGCCTTTTATGTCCTGGGCGTGCAAATGAACACGGTCATGCCTCCGGCCATCTGGCACGGGCATGAGATGATATTCGGCTTTACCATGGCGGTGGTGGCCGGATTCCTTTTGACGGCGGTGATCAACTGGACAGGCCTGCCCACTTTAAGCGGCATGCCCCTTTTGATCCTTTTTTTATTATGGCTGTCAGGGCGCGTGTTGGCCTTTCTCCCGAGGCCTTTTCCGATATGGCCCATGACGCTCAGTGATACGCTCTTTCTCTTGTATTTGTCCGTTGCCGTGATCCGTCCCATCGCCGCGGTCAAACAATGGAAACAATCCGCGGTATTTTCCAAATTGATCCTGGTCCTTCTGGCTGGGCTCATTTTCCATATGGCGCTTTCCAGGTTTTATACGGACGTGGAACAAAAGACCCTGCTCTTTGCCGTTTATGTCATCACCAGCCTTATCATGACCATCGGTAGGCGGGTGATGCCGTTTTTTATTGAACGGGGCGTGGGGTATCCGGTGACCCTGAAAAACAATGTCATGCTCGACCGGGCCAGTTTGATCCTATTGACCGCGTTTACAGTCATAGATGTCTTTCTAAAATGGCCGCTGGTCGTTTCAGTCATTTGCGCCTTGCTGGTCATTGTCCATACCCTGCGCTTGTCAGGCTGGTACACCCAGGGGATCTGGAAGAAGCCTTTATTATGGGTCCTTTTTGCGGGTTATGTCTTTATCATCTGCGGTTTTTTCTTAAAGATCTTTGAACCTTGGGACCATCAGTGCGGGGATTCCGCTCTCCATGCTTTTACGGCCGGGGGCATCGGTATTTTTACCCTGGGCATGATGGCCCGGGTGTCTTGGGGGCACACAGGACGAAATTTGGCAGAGCCGCCGCGTGTTTTGCCGTTGATGTTCGCGTGCATTATTCTAAGCGCCTTCATCCGGACCTTCCCGCCGCTTTTAAACGGATCGCCGTACGTGCTTTGGATCGGCATCAGCCAGGTGCTTTGGATCGCGGCCTTTTCCCTGTTCGTGATCTTTTATTTTCGGGTATTGACGTCGCCCAGGCCGGATGGGAAAAGGGGATAAGCGGTACGTTTCATTGTAATTTCACAAAATTAATAGTTTTTTATTTTAAATTAACGCTTCCTTAATCATGAGCTTGATAAAGTTTTTTAAAAAGGCATGAGGAAGCCATGACTACGGACCAAAATAAAAGACTTTGCTTTGTGACCACGCTGCCCGTGACCATTACGGATTTTTTGGTCCCTCAAACACAGTACCTTATTGAAAAAGGGTGGGATGTTACCTGGATCTCTGCGAACGACCCCGGATTGGGCCGTGTTTTGCCGAAAGGCACGCCGCACTACATTCCGCTTCCGTTCAGGCGCAGCATGGGCCTGTTCGGCATTCTCAGGCTTACTGCGGCGCTGTACCGGATTTTTAGACGGGAACGCTTCAGCATCGTGCAATACTCTACGCCCGCTGCCGCTTTTTGTGCAGGCACCGCTGCCAGGCTTGCGCACGTGCCGGTCCGTTTGTATGCCCAGTGGGGGATCGGTTACGCGGGTTTCCGGGGGCTGCGCCGTCTGATGCTTAAGGCCCTGGAACGCTGGTGCTGTCGATGTTCAACGCATATAGAACCGGACAGCACCGCCAATCTTGAATTTTCCCTCAAGGAGGGGCTTTATGGCAGCGCCAAGGGTCGGGTGATCATGAACGGGAGCGCCTGCGGGGTCGATCTTGATCGTTTTGACATTGCCAAGAAGTGCGCCTGGCGCAGCGAGTACCGGCGTAAGCTGGGATTTGGTGATGAGGATCTTGTCGTTGGCTTTGTCGGTTCCATCTGCAGCGATAAAGGTTGTCATGAGTTGATCAATGCCTGCCGGAGTCTTTTTAGCGCCATTCCCCGGGCAAGGCTCTTGGTCATTGGCCATGGAGATCCTCTTGGTGCCATTGAGCCGGGTCTATACAATTGGATATTTTCTTCAAGACAAGTTAAGGTCATAACTCCAAATCCAGAAATACCGCAGTACTTGGCCTGCATGGACGTATTGTCATTGCCCGGTGGCCGGGAGGGGTTTGGTTCTGTGATTGTTGAAGCGGAGGCCATGGGAGTTCCGGTTGTGGCAAGCAGCGTTCCTGCGCCGGTTGATGCCATGCAAGACGGGGTCACGGGCCTGCTTGTTCCGGTGCGGGGCTCCAGAGGGCTGGCGGCAGCCTTAAAGTCTTTGTTAAGTGACGAGGAAAAACGCCTGGCCTTGGGCAGGGCGGCGGTTGGGTTTGCTAGGGAGAATTTTGATCAAAAGAGGTTCCTTGAGGCTGTGCTGAGTGATAAGAACTCGCTGCTGGCCGGTTAATGGAAGCTGATGATATTCAAGATTTTTTTAATTTGCTAATTATGCACATATGTGCATAATAAATGATCTATGAGGCCAAAGAAGACGCGCTGGGTCAAATGCGACCCGTCTGAAAGATATTTTCAGCCGAAGGTAAAGGCGGAGCAGCAGAATTGCTGCTCGATCGCACTGACCTTGGATGAATTTGAAGCCCTACGCCTTCTTGATTACGAAAGGTTATCTCAAGTCAAGGCTGCCGCCATGATGCGGGTGCATCGTTCCACCGTTTCGCGTATGATCACATCGGCCAGATCAAAGATCGCCTTGGCGTTGGTCGAAAATAAGGCGCTTAAGATAGAAGGCGGATGCTGTAAGTTCTGCTAAGGCCGATTTTGCTGCTAAAAATTTAAGGAAATCGGCACGTTGAATCAGTGGAAAATGGCGTGGAATTTTTAGGAAGGAGGTTTTATGGAAAAGAAAAGGGTGTTGTTCGTGTGTATTCATAATTCCGCCCGCAGCCAAATGGCCGAGGAGTTGCTCCGCAAAATGGCAGGAGATAGATTTGAAGTGGAAAGCGCCGGCCTTGAGCCTGGACAATTAAACCCCATCGTTGTCCGGGCTTTAAAAGAGGAAGGGATTGATATTTCAGCCAAGCAAACCAAGGCCGTATTTGATCTGTACAAGCAAGGGAAACAATACAGTTATGTGATTGCCGTATGCGACGGGGCCAGTGCCGAACGCTGTCCAATATTCCCGGGATTGACCCAGCGGATCCATTGGAGTTTTACGGACCCATCGCAATTTGAAGGGACCGATGAAGAGAAGTTGATTAAAGTCTGCTGGGTCAAAGAGGAAATTAGAAAACGGCTTGAAGAATGGATCACCACGGTCAAGTGAGGGAGAGAATGAAAAAGCTGTCCTTTTTAGATAATTATTTGACGGTATGGATATTCTTGGCCATGGCGGTTGGCGTGGGCACGGGATACTTTTGGCCGGGTATTGTAGGTTTTTGGAACCGTTTTAATTCAGGGACGACAAATGTTCCTATTGCCGTCGGTTTGATCCTGATGATGTACCCGCCTCTGGCCAAGGTCAAATATGAGGAATTGACCGACGTGTTTAAGGATTATAAGGTCCTTGCTCTTTCACTTCTGCAGAATTGGGTCATCGGCCCCTTATTGATGTTTGTATTGGCTGTCCTGTTCTTGCACGGTTGGCCCGAATACATGGTCGGATTGATCTTGATCGGCCTGGCCCGCTGCATCGCGATGGTGATCATCTGGAATGACCTTGCCGACGGTGACAGGGAGTATTGTGCGGGGCTGGTTGCTTTTAATGCCGTTTTTCAAGTATTGTTCTTTTCGTTATATGCCTGGCTGTTTATAACCGTTTTGCCGGCATGGCTTGGGCTAAAAGGCGCGGTGGTTAATGTTACGATCTTGCAGATCGCTCAAAGCGTTTTTGTTTATCTCGGCATCCCGTTTCTGGCTGGTTTTGTCTCCAGATTTGTTTTGATCAAGTTAAGGGGCGGGGAGTGGTATGAGAAGGTGTTCATGCCCCGGATCAGCCCCATGACCTTGATGGCGCTGCTCTTTACCATCTTTGTCATGTTCTCCCTTAAAGGCGAATACATTGTCCGGATACCTTTGGATGTCGTAAGGATCGCCGTTCCACTTTTAGTTTATTTTATCATTATGTTTTTCGTTTCCTTTTATATGGCCCGGAAAATAGGGACTGATTACGGGAAGGCGGCTACACTTTCCTTTACGGCGGCAAGCAATAATTTCGAGTTGGCCATTGCCGTGGCTGTGGCGGTATTCGGCATCAATTCAGGGGTGGCTTTCGCGGCCGTCATCGGGCCATTGATCGAAGTTCCTGCCATGATCGCTTTAGTGAATGCGGCCAAGACGGCGGCAGGGCGTTATCCGGCCGTTTGATTTTAAAAAGATATTTCAAAGGCCAAATAGCTTGTAAATTTGCGGGGACCGTCGAGGTCACGTCCCGCAGAAAAAAGGATATGGTAACGTTTGTTGATGTTGTAGGTAAAGCCGAGATTAAAACCGCTGCTGCCTTTATCGTCGTAGGTATCCGCCGTTCGATGAAAAAATTCGCCGCCCAGGGTTATATGCTTATCTAGGTCATGTTCGATCGCCAGGCCGCTGAAGACCCAATTTTTGTTCCCGATCCCCGGATTAAACCAATATCCGGCTCCGCCGTAGGCTCTCCATGATCCGACATTCTTCTCAACCCAAACGGGAAGGAAGGTGTCAGATCTTCCGCTGCCCAGGCCTTCATTATTGTTGCCTGTTGGGATAAGTACTGACGGGAAAATGGCAACTTCCGGGATGATGCCTGTCTCCTGGATGAACCGGTATTTCATCCCTATTTCCGAATCGCCGTAACCATAATGCGCTTCTTGGAGATGGCTGGGAGGCAGATTTAATTCATTGAGGATGTTCACCGATAATTGGACGTTGGGGAGTAGGCCGTAATCTGCTTCCAATTCCGGCAGGCTGTATGATTTTCCGTTGATGCCGCTGTACTCATAACCTGAACTCGCGTAGATTTCCCAATGTTTATAATCGGTCGGTTCAGGATCGTCGGTTTCAAAAGGGGGGCCGGCGAAGGCGCATCTTAAGGGAAGGAAGAAGATCAATAAGAATAAAATGAGTTTGGCCCTGGAAACCATAGGCTATGACCGTTCGTTTAAGAGAATTTGCAATTTTCAGGAATCGGTATAATATAACAAAATCTAATTAATATTCAACGCCTTAAAATTCATCATGACGCTTAATCAAAAGAAAATCATCGCTTTCGCGGTATTCTTTCTTCTCTTTATTCTACAAACCGCTTTTAGTATCAACGCTCTGTATAATCTGCATGCTTCTCAGCATGTCATTGAAGAGGAGTGGAGTGAATTCAACCGTGTCCAGTCGCTTGAAGACCTGTTGGATGATCAGAGCGTCCAATTGGTATCGATGCCTGACGGCAAGGTCTTCAGGCCGGACGCACAATCGGCCAATGAGGTAAAGCATATTGCCGCTATACTAAATGAGGTGGTCGAAGAGTATGGTTCGCATGAAGGCACCGAACGCACGGCGCACGAAAGAGTCGAAGAGGGTTATTTAAAAAATATTGTTGGCCCCTTGCAGGCGTATTTAAATGACTATAATGCGGCTGTAGCGAACGGCGGATTGACGACCTCTCTGGCCAAAGGTTATGCTGCGCGTCTAAAAATGATCAGCAGCCAAATAAAGCTTTTACGCAAGGCAGATGCCGCGTTTGCCCGGAAAGCCATGGGTTTGGCCAAGAAGGCGCGGCAGCAAACTTTGCGTAACGGCATCGTCATTTCAGTGATCCTTATCATTATCCTGCTCCTTTGGGCTGCGTATTTCCTGGTAAGGCTTGACAGGCAGACGCGCCTGGAAATTTACCAACAGAAGATCATGACGGCGGGACTGCTGGCGCAGTCTTTAGCTCATGAAATCCGCAATCCCTTGGGGGTTATCAAGGGCGCCGCGGATATTCTGGCCAAACGGGATAGTTTGGATAAGGAATCGAGAGAATTGGCGGGATATATGGTCGATGAGGTCGTCCGTATCGACAGTTTAATCAAGGAATTGCTGAGCCTGAGTCGTAAAAAGAGCGAGAGCCGCGAGAATGCAGACATTGGACAGATTATCCGTTCCGCTTTGGATTTGACAAGCGCCAAAATGAGACAGGCCGGCGTGGTCGTTCATTTTACCCAAAAAGCCGAAGGGCTTCTGTGTTATTGCGTGCCCGGGCAAATCCGGCAAATCATTTTAAATTTGCTTTTAAACGCCCTGGATGTTTCGCCCGATAACTCCAGCATTGAAATTGCCGCAGAAAAGAAGGATAATTTTATCATTATTACTTTCAGGGATTATGGCAAAGGTATTCCTGCTCAGGATAAAGAGAGGATTTTTGATTTGTTTTATACGACCAAGGAAAGCGGTTTTGGCATTGGGCTCGCTGTCGTCAAGCGGATCATCAACGAGCATCAAGGCCAAATTGATGTACAAAGCTGGTTGGGGCAAGGTTCCCTGTTTACGGTGGTCTTGCCGGTGAGGCCATAGGCATGCCGACTAGAATTTTAGTTGTGGACGATCAAGATAGGCTTTTACGGGTCCTGAGGCTTGGCCTTAAGGAATTGGGCTACGAAGTGTGCACGGCTGATAATGGGGAAGCCGCCCTTAAGGAAATATACACGAGGGCTCCGGATATTGTCGTTACCGACATTCAAATGCCTACCATGAGTGGCATTGAGCTGGTCTATGAAATGGAACGCCTGCAGATGGATATTCCCACCGTGGTGATGACTGCTTACGCTGATGTCGATTCAGCGGTCAGGTCTTTTAAGCACGGGGCCAAGGACTATATCCAGAAACCCTTTACCGTGGAAGAACTGCACAAGGTTGTTAAGGAATTGCTGGTCAAATATCCGAAAGCCCAGGAAAGTCACTTTGAATTGCACGAAAAGAAAGACCAGGCCGAACGTGAATCCATCCTTAAAGCCTTGAAAGCTGCTGGCAACGTCAAATCGGAAGCGGCCAAGCTGTTGAAAGTCTCCGAGAGGACCCTTTGGTACAAGCTTAAAAAATACGGCATTTGAGGCAAATTTTGTTCTAGCTGCAACTTTTTGCGCACTTTTGTCGTTTTTCTGAAGCGGATCGCATTTAAAATCGTTCTTGAAACGATATACTGCTTTATTTTTCCCTCCGGAAATATAACAATAGAGTTGTGAAGAAAATCAATGCTTTGATTATAGGTGCAGGCCCTGCCGGGTCCTCTTGTGCTTTAGGTCTCGCCTCTGCGGGGCTTAAGGTCATGCTCATCGATAAGTCGATATTCCCCAGACCCAAGGTTTGCGGCGGATTTATTGGTCCTCAAAATCAGGAGTTGCTATCCACGTTAGGTGTTTGGCAGATCTTGATTGAGAGGGGCGCCAAACCGCTCACCAAATCCGTGCTTTATTCATCGTCCGGTTCCGTGACCATACCTATCAGGGAAGGACAGGCCTTGGGATGCAGCCGGCAGCTTTTTGACGCAGCGCTGCTTGAACGGGTCATGAAAGAGGATGTTGAGGTCCTGGAAGGCGCCCAGGTCAGGCGAACATTCAGCAATACAAGGGGTTTTGAGGTTGAAATCGATCATTACTACAGGAATAAAAAGTATGTGATTTATACAGATCATTTAATTAATGCCAGCGGCTGGCGTTCCCCTCGGGTCAAGGCATCGCATGTTCAGTTAGGCTTGGGCGCTTTATACAATATGCCTGCTGTATTGGAACAGGTGTCCCTTTTTTGCTGCCCACGCGGCCATGTGGGCATCAATCCCGTTGAGGGCAATCAAGTCAATGTCTGCTACGTGGTGCAAGAGGATTTATTCAACGAGAAAGATTGTGACGGACAAAAGATTTTGGATTATTGGTCTCAGGAGAACCCTTTGTTGGGAAGGATGCTGGACGGCTCAGAAAGGATAACGCCCTGGAAAGCTGTTTACGTGCCTGCCAGGGCTGGGGAAAGGTTTTTTGAGAACGGCATTTGGTATGTTGGGGATGCAGCGGCTTTCATCAATCCGGTCACAGGAGGGGGAGTGAGTATCGCCCTTATGAGCGGACGGCTTTTGGCTAAATCCCTTGTTGCCTATCCTAATGATGCCGAACGGCTGAAACATTATACGGAATATTACAGGAAGTATTTTCAAGAACAAAGATGGCTGGCAGGGGTTTGGGGCGGTCTGGCTCATCATTCCTTTTCTTCAACCGCCGTCATCAAATTATTAAACAGCAATAATTTTCTACGCACAGGGATCATCAACCATAGTCATCCGCGTGTGCCGAATGAACTGATTTATCAATACGCCGGAGGTTAACAAGTGAAATCAAGGATCATTAACATCAAAACAGCCAACCCGCCGTTAAAAGTCCATCAGAAGGAGATGATTCCTTTGATGCTTGCTCAGGATATCCCCGAACGCCGGAAAAAGTATTACCGACGTTTCTTGTCCGATGATGGTGTCGTGACCCGTACCTTCGGCATAGGTGAGGTCAGCCAGGTCATTAATGAAACGCATGATCAAAGCGCCAAGCGATTTGAGCGGGTGGCCGTTGAACTGGCCACCAGGGCGGCGCGGCAATGTATGGAGGCCGAGGAGATTCTGCCGCACCAAATTGACGGGCTTATCATCGCCACCTGCACCGGGTATCTTTGTCCGGGATTGACGTCCTATGTGTTGGAATCCTTAAAATTAAGGCCCGACATATTTATTTTGGATCTGGTGGGGCATGGATGCGGGGCGGCATTGCCTGCCCTGCGTAATGCCGAGCAGTTTCTCTTGACGCGACCTGAGGGCGCTAATGTATTGTTGATTGCAGTTGAAGTCTGTTCTGCAGCTTTCTTCGATGGAGATTCGATTGACCTGATGATTTCTAATTCCATTTTTGGTGACGGGGCCGCTGCCTGTATCGTGACCAACCGGTCCAAGCCCGGTTGGACCATCGAAAAGCAGCATTCCATGCTGTTTCCGGACTACCGCGAAGAGTTACGCTTTAAAATCATCAATGGGCGATTAAGCAATGTTCTTAGCAAAAATGTCCCTGAGATTGTCGCAGGGGGTGTTAGAAAAATTTTACAACGTATGGAGCTTGACCGTCTGCCTCAACTGCTGGCTTTTCATACTGGCGGCCGGGCCATTCTGGACAGGCTTCAGGAAGAATTGCATCTTAAACCTGAGGACCTTGAACCGAGCCGCCGGGTTTTAGCGGAATATGGCAATATGTCTTCACCCTGTGTTTTGTATGTCCTAAAAGGGTTCATGGATGAGAAAACCTTAAATAACGGCCAGGAGGCTTTAATGCTCAGTTATGGAGCGGGGGTTGCTGTCAATGCCACACAGTTACGCTGGACAGTCTGAAGGAACACAGCTTAAAGGCATCAAAATGGTGCGCGCTGTAGGTTTTGATAAACATTTTTATACTGATTCTTGGAAAGAAGGCAACAGGCTTTTTTTTGACCAACTGGCACCGAAATATGACTTCTTAAATGAAATCATTTCCTTGGGACAGCAGGGTTTTTATAAACGTGCGGCGGTGGCGGACTTGCAGTTACAGGCCGGCCAAAGAGTTTTGGATCTTTGCACTGGTACGGGAGACATGGCTCTTTTGATTGCCGGCCGGTTTAAGGCAGTGGCCGTTGATGCTGTGGATGCTTCCGAACGGATGCTGGAATTAGCGCGTCTCAAGAAAGCTGGATCTGGTTTGGAAAATATCTGTTTTTCTGCGGCGGATGCCTTGGCATTGCCTTTTGAGAATAATTGTTTTGATGCCGTGGTCATGTCCTTTG
>JAGWOI010000010.1 GCA_028870995.1 Candidatus Omnitrophota bacterium
CCAAGGGCGAAATCTTGGAGTTGAAGAACACCATCAACATCATGGTTGACCAGCTCAACAGCTTCGCGGCGGAAGTCACGCGTGTGGCCAAGGAAGTCGGCACGGAAGGGAAATTAGGCGGGCAGGCCGACGTCAAGGGTGTTTCCGGTACCTGGAAGGACCTGACGGATAACGTGAACGTATTGGCGGGCAATCTGACCAACCAGGTGCGCAACATCGCCAAGGTCACGACCGCGGTGGCCAAAGGCGATTTGTCGCAGAAGATCACGGTCGATGCCAAGGGCGAAATCTTGGAGTTGAAGAACACCATCAACATCATGGTTGACCAGCTCAACAGCTTCGCGGCGGAAGTCACGCGTGTGGCCAAGGAAGTCGGCACGGAAGGGAAATTAGGCGGGCAGGCCGATGTCAAGGGTGTTTCCGGTACTTGGAAGGACTTGACCGAAAACGTCAACTTCATGGCAGGCAACCTGACCAACCAGGTGCGCAACATCGCCAAGGTCACGACCGCGGTGGCCAAAGGCGATTTGTCGCAGAAGATCACGGTCGATGCCAAGGGCGAAATCCTTGAGCTTAAGAACATGATCAACACGATGGTTGACCAGCTCAACAGCTTCGCGGCGGAAGTCACGCGTGTGGCCAAGGAAGTCGGCACGGAAGGGAAATTAGGCGGGCAGGCCGAAGTCAAGGGCGCCTCGGGTGTTTGGGGGGACTTGACGGATAATGTCAATTTTATGGCCGGTAATTTGACCAAGCAGGTGCGTGGTATCGTCCGGGTTGTTACCGCGGTGGCTAACGGTGATCTGCACCAGAAATTCGTTCTTGAAGCTCAGGGCGAAGTGGCTGCCTTGGCCGAGACGATCAATAACATGATTGACACGCTGTCCATATTTGCCGATCAAGTCACGACCGTGGCCCGTGAAGTCGGTATCGAAGGCCAGCTGGGCGGCCAGGCCAAGGTGCCTGGCGCCTCAGGCGTGTGGAAGGACTTGACGGATAACGTCAACTTTATGGCCAGCAACCTCACCAAGCAGGTGCGCGGTATCGTGAAGGTCGTGACTGCGGTGGCCAACGGCGATCTTTCCGAGAAGTTCGTTTTGGAAGCCAAAGGTGAGGTGGCGGCCCTGGCCGAAACCATCAACGGCATGACTGAAACCTTGAGCACCTTCGCTGATCAGGTCACCACCGTGGCCCGCGAGGTCGGTATCGAAGGCAAGCTGGGCGGCCAGGCCAAGGTGCCCGGCGCCTCAGGCATCTGGAAGGACCTGACCGATAACGTCAACCAGCTGGCAGGAAACCTGACGTCCCAGGTGCGTGCCATCGCGGAAGTGTCCACGGCTGTTACCAAAGGCGACCTGACACGCTCCATTACTGTCGAGGCTCAAGGGGAGGTCGCCGCCTTGAAGGACAATATCAACCAGATGATCACCAACCTGAAGGACACCACGGCTCAAAATAAGGACCAGGACTGGTTGAAAACCAACCTGGCCAGGTTCTCCAGTATGATGCAAGGACAGAGAAACCTCACCGCCGTGGCCCAGCTCATCATGTCCGAATTGACCCCGATCGTCGACTCACAGCACGGCGCTTTCTTCGCGGCGCAGCAGGAAGGGGATGAGACTGTTCTTAATCTTATTGCCAGCTACGCGTTTAACGAGCGTAAGAACCTTTCCAATACCTACCGCCTGAAGGAATCTCTCGTGGGTCAGTGCGGGTTCGAGAAAAAAAGGATCCTGATCACCCAGCCGCCTAAGGACTATATTTCAGTATCCTCGGGACTGGGCGGGGCGCCCCCGCAGAACATCCTAATGTTACCGGTCGTCTTTGAAGGTCAGCTTAAGGCTGTCATTGAACTGGCCAGCTTCAAGACCTTCACGACCAACTACCTGAACTTCCTGGACCAGCTGATGGATTCCGTCGGCGTCATCTTGAACATGATCTCTTCAACCATGAGGACCGAGGAGCTTTTGCAGGAAGTCAAGCATTCCAACGCCGAGCTGGAAAACCAGGCCAAGGAACTGGAAGACAAGGCCAAGCTTTTGGAGCTCAAGAACAAGGAAGTGGAGATGGCTTCCCTTTCCCTTGAGGAGAAAGCCGAGCAGCTGTCCTTGATCTCAAAATATAAGTCCGAGTTTTTGGCCAACATGTCCCATGAGCTGCGCACGCCCTTGAACAGCCTGCTCATCCTTTCCAAGGCGCTGTCCGAGAACAAGGAGAGGAACCTGACGCCGGAGCAGATCAAATACGCGACGACCGTGCATTCAACCGGGCAAGATCTATTGACCCTCATTAATGAGATCCTTGATCTCTCCAAGGTCGAGGCCGGCAAGATGTCCATTGAACCCCAGGAGATCCTCCTGCCGCAGATCTATGAGTACCTGGAGCATAACTTCCGTCCGCTCGCAGAGCATAAGGACCTTAACTTCACCATTAATGCCAGCGAGCGCCTGCCTAAGACCATCTACACGGACAACAACCGCCTGCAGCAGATCCTGAAGAACCTGTTGTCGAACGCCATCAAATTCACGGAAAAAGGCGAGGTCAACATGAGCGTTTCCCTGGCGGAGAAGGACCGGAAGTTCGGCATCGACACCTTGGACAGGAGCAGATACGTCCTGGCCTTTGCGGTCAAGGACACCGGGATCGGTATTCCCATCGATAAACAGAACATCATTTTTGAGGCCTTCCAGCAGGCGGACGGCACGACCTCCCGCAAGTACGGCGGTACCGGCCTTGGATTGACCATCAGCCGCGAAATCGCACGGCTGC
This sequence comes from Candidatus Omnitrophota bacterium, assembly GCA_028870995.1. Lineage (GTDB taxonomy): Bacteria > Omnitrophota > Gorgyraeia > Zapsychrales > Fredricksoniimonadaceae > JABDGZ01. The sequence goes on from JAGWOI010000010.1 coordinate 2,770, forward strand.
TGGGAGGGATCATCAAGGTGGAGAGTGCCCCGAGCACGGGCAGTATCTTTACACTTTACCTGCCGGATAAGTATGTGGGTGCGGAAATAGGTAATCCTACTAGCAGCAGAGTTCCACTATTGCCCAAGGATGCAGATTTTAAGGGCAGGAAGGTCCTTATCATCGATGATGATATGAGGAACATCTACGCCTTGACCAGCATCTTGGAGCCATGGGGTATTATCGTGACCCACGCGGAGAACGGCAAAACGGGTATAAGGAAATTAAAAGAGAAGACCGACGCGGATATTGTTTTGATGGATATCATGATGCCGGAAATGAACGGCATGGACGCCATCAAGATGATACGCAAGATATCCAAATTCGAGTCGCTGCCGATCATCGCCCTGACCGCCAAGGCGATGAAAGGTGACCGTGAACAGTGCCTGGCTGCCGGGGCCTCGGATTATATTACCAAACCCGTTGATACCGAGCATCTGCTGGCAGTGATGTATTCATGGCTGAAAAAGTAACCACTCAATCTGAGAGCGATCTTGTCCGTTCGCTGCCCGCTCCCAGGGCCAATGTTCTTGTCGTGGACGACAGGCCGGACGGCTTATTGGCCCTGGAGGCGGCGCTGGGTTGCGACCGCTATCAAATTTTTAAAGCCGGCAGCGGCCAGGAAGCTTTGCAGCAGACCCTGTTCAATGATTTTGCCGTGATCCTGCTTGATGTGCAGATGCCGGAGATGGACGGTTTTGAATGTGCCAGACGGATCAGGGAAAACTTCCGCTCCCAGGCAACGCCCATTATTTTTGTGACGGCGATCAACAAAGAAATCCGCCACATCAATCAAGGCTATGAGAGCGGAGCCGTGGATTATATTTTCAAGCCTTTTGATCCCTTTGTCCTCAAATCCAAGGTCAATGTCTTTGTCGAACTCTTTGAGAAGAACCAGAAGATCAAGCAGCAGGCGGTGCTCTTACGGCAGATCGAATTGCAGGAAAAAGAACGGCAGCTTTCTGAAGTTAAGCAGGAAGGGTGGCGGCTTTGGTCGCACCTGGCCGATGCCGTCCCGCACAGCATCGTGAAGATAAGCCCTGCGGGGCAGGTGCAGTATTTTAATCAACGTTGGCTTGATTACACCGGCTTTGTGTCGGACATCGATTGGGAATCCATCATCCATCCCAAGGACCATAGGAAATTCTTGGCGTTATGGCTGCGCATGCGGCACCGTAGTCCCCAGACCTATGAGAAGGAAATGCGTTTGCGTGACATGAAGGACGGCCTTTATCGGTGGCATCTGGTCAGGGTGATCCCCGATGTCAAGGAGGGGGACGCCGGCACCTGGATCGTCAGCTGTACGGACATCGACCAGATTAAAACGACGGAGCAATCCTTTAAGGCTCTCACCAAGGAGCTTCACCGGTCCAACAAGGAACTGGAAGAATACGCTTATGTCGCCTCGCATGACTTGAAAGAGCCATTGCACGTGGTGTCCTCGTTCGTGGACCTTTTGGAAAAACGTCTTCAACGGAAGCTGGATGACCGGGAAGTGCGCTATTTAAAATTTATTAAAGAAGGGGTGGGGCAGGCCCAGAAGCTTATCAAGGACCTGCTGGAATACAGTCGAATCGGCAGGGAAAAGTCTTCGGAATTGGTGGACATATCCCTGGTGCTGACGGAGGTCTTGGTCAACATCAAGCCCATCATCGACGAGGCACAGGGAAGCGTGAAGCAGGGAGCGATGCCGAAAATAAGGACCAATTACCTGGAAATGATCCAGTTGTTCCAGAATTTGATCGTCAATGCCATTAAATACCGCAGCCCTCAGCGGCGCTTGGAAATCGATATCAATGCCAAATTCGAGGGGCAGACTTGGGCTTTCAGCGTCAAAGACAACGGAATTGGCATCGAATCCCAGTACAAGGAACGCATTTTTGACATGTTCCAAAGGCTTCATGCGAAAACTGAGTATTCCGGCACAGGCATAGGGTTGGCCATCTGCAAAAAGATCGTGGAAAACCACGGCGGGCAGATCTGGGTTGAATCAACGCCGGACCAAGAGACCACCTTTTTCTTTACCATCAAGCAGCGTTTATGAACTTATTGATCGCCGAAGACAACGAACCGGAGCAGGTCATCATTAAGGAAGCCTTTCAAGAGGCGGGTGTTGAACATGACCTTTATTTCGTCAGGGACGGCATCGAAGCCCTTGAATTCCTCAAATCGCAAGATGCTTCCCATCCGCTGCCGGCGATCGACCTGGTCCTGCTGGATTTGAACATGCCGCGCAAGAACGGGTTGGAGGTCTTGTCCGAGATTAAGCGTAATTCCAAGTGGGCCCATGTCCCGGTCCTGGTCTTATCAAATTCAGAATTTCCCAAGGACATCCGCCGCTGCTATGATATGGGAGCCAACGCCTACATCAACAAGCCTGTGGATTTTGAGGATTTTGTCGGGCTGGCCCGCGCCATCAACCTGTTCTGGCTGAAATTGGTCCGGCCTTGCCCTAATTGAGGATAAACCTATGGAAAAGAAAAAGATCCTGGTGGTCGATGATGAACCGTTGATACCGATATTGATGAAGGAAATTATCGAGGAGAACGGCGACCTTGAAATCGCCGGGATCGCCACCGGGAAAGAGGAATTTTGGGAAGCCGTCGGTCACGGTTCTTTCGATGCAGCGTTGATCGATATTTCCGTGGAAGGCAGGGAGGGCGGCCTTGAACTGCTGGGTTTGATGAAGGCCAAGGGCATTGAGCTTCCTTCGGTCATGCTGTCCGCTTACGATGAGCTCCAATATGCATTCAAAGCCTTAAAAGCCGGGGCCAGAGGGTATCTCAACAAGAAATACATCTGTTCGGACGTGGTGCGCTGCCTGTACCAGGTGCTGGACGGGCATTTATTCGTATCAGGCGACAGGGGGGAGAAGATCATCAGGGAATACGAGCAATCATACGCCTCCCCTATGTAATAAATTTCACTCCCCGCCATTCATATATCATTTATCAAATAAATTTCCAAAGGATCAGTATTATGGACGAGTTAAGGAGTGTTTGTTTTCTGTTCTTGTGTCTTTTGAAGCTGTAATTATAATAGAAAAGATACCAAGGGGCTTTGAAAGATAATATGGCTTATCAAATTCTAGTTGTAGATGATGACGCGGAATTTCGCGAAGAGCTGCGTATCTGCCTGGACGATTATCAGGTCATCGAAGCGCCTAACGGCGCCGATGCCATGGCCATCTTGAAGAAACCCAATGCCGTCGACCTGGTGATCCTGGATGCGGTCATGCCGATGATATCGGGAATGGAGGTGTTGCGCCAGATCAAGAAGCTCAAGCCAGCCCTGGCCATCATTATCCTTACCGGCAAAAGCAGCAAGGACATAGCCATCGATGCCCTCAGGGGACGGGCCGACGATTATATTGAAAAACCCATTAATATCCCAAAATTTTTGGAGATCGTTCGGTCCACGCTGGCGGCCAAGGCGCAAAAGGAATTCACCCGCGGTAACGGCATTCACGCCAAGGTGGAACAGGCCAAGCAGTTTATCGAGCGCAATTTCGACAAAAAGATCATGCTGGAGGATGTGGCGGCACAAATTTGTTTGAGCCCCAAATATTTCAGCCGGGTCTTTAAGGAAGTCTGCGGACAAAGTTTCAATGAATACCGCCTTTCAGTCAAAATCAACCGGGCCAGCGAATTGTTGAAGAAATCAGATTATACGGTGACGGAAATCGCTAACCAATTGGGATACGAGAATTTGGAATCGTTCATCCGCATGTTCGAGAAAATAACCACCTTGAGCCCCTCTCAATACAGACAGAAAAATCGCAAAGGCGCCTTGAAGGCCGCTAAGAAACAATTAGTTTGACAAACCCGTGAAAGAGAGTATACTAACCGAGTTTTTAAATTCTATCAGAAGGAGGTTTCAAAGATTTATGGTTAAAGGTAAAGTAAAATGGTTTAATGACCAAAAAGGTTTTGGCTTTATCACCCCTGAAAACGGTAAAGATGTATTTGTGCACCACACTGCCATCCAAGGCGATGGTTACAGATCATTAGCCGAAGGACAGGACGTTGAGTTTGAGATCGTCACCGGCCCTAAGGGTGAACAAGCCCAAAACGTAGTGAAAATATAAGAATTAAGTTTCTTGTATTGCCAACCCTCTGCGGCCTGTCCGAGGCTGCAGGGGGTTTTTTTATCGACGAACATGAACAGTCATTTGAACTGGCGTTATGCCACCAAAAAATTTGATCCTTCCCGGAGAATACCTAAACAGGATCTGGACCAACTGCTGGAAGTGTTGCGGATTTCGCCCTCTTCCTTTGGCTTGCAGCCCTGGAAATTCGTGGTCGTACAAGACCGGGGGTTAAGGGAAAAGTTGCGGTCCCATGCCTGGAACCAATCCCAGATCACGGATGCGGACACGTTGATCGTTTTTTGTGCCCTGAAAACCATGGATGAAGGACACATCAGGAATTATGTAGATGTGATTTCCAAGGTGCGGGGCGTGCCCAAGGAGTCCCTGCTTAACTATGAGCAGGTGATGATCGGCGCCCTGGCCGGCAAGAGCCCTGAGGCCGCAGCCCATTGGATGGGAAACCAGGTTTACCTTGCGCTCGGGGTTTTTCTGGCGGAATGCGCCCGCCGTAAAATCGATGCCTGCCCCATGGAAGGTTTCGACGTGCAGCAATTTGATGAGATCCTGGAACTGCCGCAGCAGGGCTTACAGTCCGTGGTGCTTTGTGCCGTGGGATACAGGGCCATGGATGACCACCATGCCGTCCTCAAGAAAGTCCGATTTGAAAGAAATCAAGTGTTTATAGACAAGTTGTAATGGTGTAGAATACCCCCGTTGCTATTCCGAGAGGTAGTCTATGGATCATTATGATTTTATCATTATAGGTACCGGGGCCGGCGGAGGCACCTTAGCCCATCAGCTTGCCCCCACAGGCAGGCGCATCCTCATTCTTGAACGCGGGGACTTCCTTCTCCAGGAAAAAGACAACTGGAATTCCCGTGCGGTTTTTCAGCAAGCCGAATATACCGCCCATGAATCCTGGAAGGACAAGGATGGCCGCTATTTCCATCCCGGGATTCATTATTATGTGGGAGGCAATACGAAATTTTACGGGGCCGCCTTGCTGCGCATGCGTCCAGCGGATTTCGGCGAGGTGCGCCATCATGGGGGTATGTCGCCGGCCTGGCCCCTGAGCTATGAAGAAATGGAGCCGTATTATGTCAGGGCCGAACATCTTTATGAGGTGCACGGGAAACACGGCGAAGATCCCACGGAAGGCCCCGCGAGCGTTGATTATGCCTTCGAGCCGGTCAGCCATGAACCCCGGATCCAGCAGCTGTCGGATGACTTAGAAAGGTTGGGTCACCGGCCGTTTCATCTTCCCCTGGGTATACGCCTGTTGGAGAAAAACCGTCCCATGAGCCGCTGCATCCGCTGCTCGACCTGTGACGGTTTTCCTTGCCTGGTGCATGCCAAATCCGATGCGGAGATGATCGGTGTGCGGCCGGCGTTGGCCTATCCTAACGTTACTCTTTTGACCCAGGCCCGCGTTACCCGCCTGGAAACCGATGCTTCCGGCAGGACGGTCAGGACCGTGCATGTTGAACGCAAGGGCGCCCAAGAGCAATATAGCGCCAACATTGTGGTGGCGGCTTGCGGGGCCATTAATTCAGCGGCCCTTTTATTGCGTTCGGCCAATGATAAGCACCCCAACGGCCTGGCCAACAGTTCGGATATGGTCGGCCGCCATTACATGTGCCACAATAATTCCGCTTTTATGGCCATCTCGAAAAACCCCAACCCAACCGTTTTTCAAAAAACACTGGCCCTCAATGATTTTTATTTTGCCGGGAAGGAATGGGAGTATCCCATGGGCCATATTCAGATGCTGGGCAAGACCGATGGTTGGATTTTAAAAGGCAATGCCCCGGCGTTCGTTCCTAAATTTATCCTGGATAAGGTTGCTTATCATGCCCTCGATTTCTGGCTGACTTCGGAAGATTTGCCCCATCCCGATAACCGTGTGCTTCTTGATAAGCAAGGCAACATATCCCTCCATTACACGGTCAATAACAGGGAGGGTCATCGCCGACTGACCGCAAAATTGAAAAGCATCCTGGACAAGGTCAATTGCCACCCGCTCCTCTTAAGACGCCAAGTGTACTTAAACCAATATATTCCCATCGGTGGCACGGCCCATCAGGTGGGCACGGTGCGCTTCGGCAGGGACCCCAAGACATCGGTGCTGGATATCAATTGTAAGGCCCATGACCTGGACAATCTTTATGTGGTGGACGGCAGTTTTTTTGTCTCCAGTTCTGCGGTCAATCCGGGATTGACCATCATGGCGAATGCCTTGAGGGTGGCGGACCATTTAAAAAGGTTATCAAAATAAGGAAGGGGGGCTTATGCTGTCAAAGGTTTTGAAAGTAGTTTTTGCCGCGGTCCTGCTTTATTTGGTCATTGAATTTGTTGCTGTCCCCTTGATCCGCGAGCACGCTGGCCAGGCCGTGAAAACATCTCCTGCCCAGGCCCAACCATTGCCTGATCCGCTCCCGGATATGGGAGCTTCGGGCATCTTGAATTTTATGCCGGGTCAGGCGGCCCTAACGGTCAGTGAACAACAAAAGCTTTTCACCCTGATGGGCGATCTTCAGGGGCATCCCAGCCTGGTCTTGAAAATAGCCGGAAGCTATGATCCGCAATTGGACAAGGGGGCGCTGCTGGAGGAGATGTTCGACAGGCGGTTTGAAAATTTGAATCAAAAGTCAAGCCCGGAGAAGACCTATCAATGGATGTACCGCAGGCGTTTCGGACTGCGTGCATTATGGGCCTTGTCCAAAAAGTATAAAAAAGGGTGGGGCCGCTATGATTACGCTAAGCTGAATGCCGAGATCAAGCGCCGGCTGGTGGCGGACATGTCATTGGACCAGGGGGTTCTGAAGACGTTGGCCAGGGCCAGGGCGCAATTGATCTATAAATTTTTGGCCGTCAACGGTTTCGATGCCAGGCATATGGAATTAGGTGAGCCCCGGTCGATCCAGGCCAGCGCGGGGCAGGTACCGTTACCTTTAACCTTGATCGTTTTTGACCGGCAATAAAATGTCTAAAACCGCAGAAGAACAACGCCTGCAGGATGACCGCTTGCAAAAAACGATTTGGTATCATTGGGGGCCGTATTTAGCCGCCCGCCAATGGGGTAACGTGCGCGAGGATTATAGCGCCGACGGCGATGCCTGGGATTATTTCACCTTTGACCAGGCCCGCATGCGCGCCTTCCGCTGGGGCGAAGACGGCATTGCCGGCATTTGCGATTATCATCAATGGCTGTGCCTGGCGCCGGTGTTTTGGAACGGGGCCGATCCCTTTTTAAAGGAACGCTTGTATGGCCTCAGCGGCAAGGAGGGCAATCACGGCGAAGATGTGAAGGAGTATTATTTCTATCTCGATAATACGCCCACCCACGCGTACATGAAGCACCTTTATAAGTACCCCCAAAAAGCCTTTCCTTACCAAAAACTCCGGGATGAGAATTCAAAGCGCACCCGCCAGATGCCGGAATACGAATTATTGGATACCGGTATTTTCGATGACAACAGTTATTTTGAGATCGTCACGGAATACGCGAAAAATGCGCCCGAAGACATTCTCATGCGCATCAGCGTCACCAACCGCGGCCCCAAGGAGGCTGTTCTCCACCTGTTGCCGACGCTGTGGTTCCGCAATGTTTGGAGTTGGGCCAATGCACCCAGGCCTTCCTTAAAAGTTTCCGCCAAAGATAAAAATGTCATCGAGGCCGCGCATCAGCAGTTGGGCCGCTATTTTCTTTATTGCCAGCAGGGGGCAGAGCTGCTTTTTTGTGACAATGATACGGATACGCAGAAGATCTTCGGCGTGCCGAACGCCGGCCCCTATGTCAAAGACGGGATTAATGAGTACGTCGTGGCTGGTCGGAAAGAGGCCGTCAATCCGGCGCAAACCGGCACCAAGATGGCAGCCTCTTATGTGCTGAATATACCGGCCGGTGCCACCCAGACCATCCGGCTGCGGCTGGCCAACGCGGATGATATCAAGGATGCCTTGGGCAGGGGTTTCGAGGCTGTTTTCGACCTGCGGCAAAAAGAGGCGGATGAATTCTACAGCCAGGGCTGTCCTTTCCAGCTGGCGGGGCCGTTACGCCAAATCCAACGCAGCGCTTTTGCCTCGCTTTTATGGAACAAGCAGTTCTATCATTATGTCGTCGAAGAGTGGCTTGACGGGGACCCGGCCCAGCCGGTCCCTCCGTCCAACCGCAAGAGCGGCCGCAACAGCGGCTGGGAGCATCTTTACAGTGAAGATGTGATCGCCATGCCCGATAAATGGGAATATCCCTGGTTTGCCGCCTGGGACCTGGCCTTCCATACCATCCCTTTAAGCATGATCGACCCGGAATTCGCCAAACGCCAGCTGCTTAAGCTCACCCGCGAGTGGTACATGCATCCCAACGGCCAGATACCAGCGTATGAATGGAATTTCAGCGACGTCAACCCGCCGGTGCAGGCCTGGGCGGCCCTGCGCGTTTACCGCATCACCAAACGCATGCATGGCATCGACGATAAATTATTCCTTGAGCGGGTGTTTCAAAAATTACTCATGAATTTCACCTGGTGGATCAACCGCGAAGACGCCGAGGGTAATAATGTGTTTCAGGGAGGGTTTTTAGGGTTTGACAATATCGGCGTGTTTAACCGCAGTCAACTCCCTACCGGTGGGCACATGGACCAGGCCGACGGCACGGCCTGGATGGCCATGTACTGTTTGAATATGCTGGCCATTGCTTTGGAATTGGCGCCGCAGGACCCTTCCTACGAAGATATTGCCAGCAAATTTTATGTCCATTTTTTGCATATCGCCGACGCCATGAACCGCATCGGCCCCAACCAGATCAATATGTGGGACCAGGCCGACGGATTCTATTATGATGTCCTGCGGCTGCCCGACGGCCGGCATTCATCCCTGAAAGTGCGGTCCATGGTGGGCATACTGCCTTTGTTTGCCGTGGAGACGATCGATCCCAAGGTCTGGGAGGTGCTGCCGGAGTTTAAGAAAAGGGTGGAATGGTTCATGAAATACCGGACGGACCTGACAGGCAACGTCACTTGCATGGAAACGGCAGGCCAGCAGGGCCTCAGGCTGTTGTCCATCGTCGACCGCGATAAGCTCAAGCGCATTTTGCAGCGGGTCCTGGATGAGAAGGAATTTTTAAGCCCCTGCGGAGTGCGTTCGCTTTCCAAGACCTATGACGGCCAACCGTATGTTTTTTCTTTGGACGGGCACAGCTTCAGCGTCGATTATGAACCGGCCGAGGCCACTGTGGGCCTGTTTGGGGGCAACTCCAACTGGCGGGGACCGGTATGGTTTCCGGTCAATTATCTGCTGATTGAATCTTTGCAGAAGTTCCATTATTATTTCGGCAATGATTTTCAAGTCGAGTTTCCGGTCGGATCCGGAAAGTTTTTGAACCTCTGGGAAATTGCCTCGGAGCTTTCGCGGCGCTTGGTAAACATTTTTGTGCCCGACACGCAAGGCCGCCGGCCGGTATATGCCGGCAATCCAAAATTCCAGAACGACCCTTATTGGAAAGATCTTCTTTTATTTTTCGAATATTTCAACGGCGACACAGGGCAGGGCTTGGGGGCCTCGCATCAGGCCGGATGGACCGCACTGGTGGCCAAGCTTATCCAGCAGCAGGCGGAATACAAAGGTTTTTAACGGTAATTCTTAACGGAGGTAATCTTTTATGGTCATTGACATTTATAAAAACAAGGGAGAGTACCCGGAGCCTCGATTGCCGCAGATAGAACACAGCAACATCCTCAAAGGCCAAAAAGCCCTAGTCACCGGCGCTAATTCCGGTATCGGCAAGTCCGTGGCCTTAGGCCTGGCCAAGGCCGGTGCCGATGTAGTGATCAACTATGTCGTTGATAACGACAACACCGTCGATCAAATGATCAAGGAAATGCAGGGTTACGGCGCTGAAGCCATGGGTTTTCAGGCGGATGTGTCTCAAGAGGACCAGGTCAAGCCGATGTTTGAGGCCATGTTCAAAAAGTTCGGCACTATCGATATCCTGGTCAATAATGCCGGCATCCAGCGGGACGCGCCCATCGATCAGATGACCCTGAGCCAATGGCAGCAGGTGATTGGTGTAAATTTGACCGGGCAGTTTCTCTGCGCCCGCGAAGCGGTCAAGGAATTCAAAAGGCGGGGTGTAGTTGAAGCCGTTTCCTGCGCGGCCGGTAAAATCATTTGCATGAGTTCCGTGCATGAAGTCATCCCCTGGGCCGGGCATGTCAATTATGCCGCCTCCAAGGGAGGGATCATGCAGTTGATGAAAAGTATTGCCCAGGAGGTGGCGCCCTACCGTATCCGTGTCAACAGCATCGGGCCCGGTGCCATCAAGACACCCATTAATCACGCGGCTTGGGCGACGCCGGAGGCTGAGAAGGCGCTCTTGACGCTCATCCCTTACCAGCGGGTGGGCGTTCCCGATGACATTGCCCGGGTGGCGGTGTGGCTGGCCTCCGACCTGGCTGATTACATCACCGGCACAACCATCTTTGTGGATGGCGGCATGACTCTTTATCCCGGCTTTGCTACAGGAGGCTAATTGGCAACACTTTTGGTCTTTGCTTTTTTGGCCGGTTTTATCACGATCCTGGCGCCGTGCATCTGGCCTTTGCTGCCCATCGTTTTTTCCGTTTCTTCCGGCGGGGGAAAGCGGAGGTCTTTAGGTCTAACCCTTGGCGTCATCGGCAGCTTTACTCTTTTCACGCTTTTTATTTCCTATATTATCAGGATATTTCCCGTCAATCCCAGTGCGTTGCGTCTCATTGCGGCGGTCGTCATTGCCTTGTTAGGGTTGTCCATGCTCGTCCCGCCGTTAGGGGCCAGGTTCGAGGCCTTTATCAACAGTTTATTGGGTCCTTGGCAGCGGCGTTTTAAAAAAGAAGGAAGTGGTTTTGGGGCGGGCTTGGTAACCGGTTTTTCCTTAGGCTTAGTCTGGGCGCCGTGCGCCGGTCCTATTTTAGCGACGATCGCCGCCTTGTCCGCCACTCAAGCCGTTAACGGCAGGGTGCTGGGGGTCACCCTGGCCTATGTGCTGGGGTTAAGCATACCTCTTTACATATTTTCCTCATTGAGTGCGGGCTGGTTTGGCAAGATGCGGGCCGTCAACAAATACACCGGCCTTATCCAACAAGTTTTCGGGGCGGTGGTGATCGTTGCCGCCATCCTGATCTACACCAACTACGCCCAACTGCTGCAGGCCCGGGTGCTTGATCTTTTTCCAGGCTACAGCCGCTTTCTGGGCCAATTTGAAAACAATGCCCGCTTGCAGAAAGAATTGGACCGGTTGGCGGGACGTGAAAAGTCCGCCCATGAGAGCGGAGAAAAACTTTTGAACGACCTAGGCCCGGCGCCGGATTTTGCCGCCATCAGCCGGTGGCTTAATGTGCCGGCACCGTTGACCATGAAAGATCTGCGGGGCAAGGTTGTGCTCGTGGATTTCTGGACCTATAGCTGCATTAATTGTGTCCGTACCCTGCCGCATTTGAAGTCATGGTGGCAGCGGTATAAAAATGACGGCCTGGTGATCGTCGGGGTGCACACGCCGGAATTTGCCTTTGAGCGGGAAACCCAGAATGTCGCACGTGCCCTTAAGCAATTCGGGATCACGTATCCGGTGGCGCAGGACAATGATTATCGGACCTGGTCCAATTACCACAACCGCTATTGGCCGGCGGAGTACCTGATCGATGCCAAGGGACACGTCCGTCGCGTCCATTTTGGGGAAGGGCATTATGATCAAACCGAGGAAGCGATCCGCGCCCTTTTAAAAGAAAGCGGCCGTACGGTTGGAGGTTCGCTTACATCCGTCAAGGACCGGACCCCGCGCTTTGACCGCACGCCCGAAACCTACCTGGGCAGCGGCCGCATGGCTCGTTTTGTGTCTCCCGAGGAAGTCCAGGCCGGCGCTCGTGTCTATAGCCTGCCGCCGGAGATCCCGCTCGATCATTTTGCCTATCAAGGGGTATGGGACGTGCAGGGACAATCCGCCGCGGCAGGTAGCGGTGCGGCCCTGGAGTTCAAGGTCAGGGCCCGCAAGATTTTCCTGGTGGCCGGTCCGGCCAAGGCTGGCAACAAAATCAAGGTGTTGGTGGACGGAAAGCCGCAGACTGATATAATTTTAGATAGCCAGCGCCTTTATGAAGTGACAGGTTTTAAAAATGTTTCAGAGCATCTGCTTCAGCTGGGATTTCCTGATAAGGGGACAAAGGTCTATGCTTTTACTTTTGGTTAGCATGAAAAAATATCTGCCCTTATTTTTTATCCTGGCCGTTTTTAGCTTGAATGGCGGGGTTTTTGCCGATGAGACGGTTCAGGCAGACGGTTCCTTCATCGGCCGGGACCCCAAAACCATCAACAGCTCCTTCATGGGGGATGATTCCGCCAGTGTTGTTAATGCTTCATTTATGGGGGAGGATGTCAGCCAAAGCACAGACAGCCAATTTGTCGGCGCCAATACCAAGCTGTCAGGCCACAATTTCTTTTCCGGAGACAATTACCGCCAGGATGTCAAAAGCGGGTTGCAGACCCCTTTTGCCGAAGATCATACCAAGGTTCGCAGCGACGGTGCTTTTATAGGCGAGAACATCAAGCAAAAGACCGACGGTTCCTTTGTCGGCAGCGATTACGGTTACGGCCGGTAAATCCTTTCCATCGTATCCGGATCAAAACGCAGCCCCCGCAACTGCGGCGCCAGCCATGCGGTCATGACGGTCACGCCTAAGGTGACGATGCCGCCCAAGGCCACACAAGGGATGGCGCCGATCGCCGCTGCCACCATCCCGCTTTCAAAAGCCCCCAGTTCATTCGAAGAGCAGATAAAAATCCAGCTCACCGCCGAAATGCGGCCGCGCATGTCGTCGGGCGACAAAAGCCTGACCATGGAGCGCCGGATCACCATGCTGACCCCGTCGAAAACCCCGCTCAAGGCCAGTGCGGCCAGAGACAGCAGAAAGTTCCTGGAGAAGCCGAAAATAAGCACGCTGACGCCGAAGCCGGCCACGGCTAAAAGCAGGTTGCGTCCGGCATGGGCAATGGGCGGATGCTTGGTGGCATAGAGCATCATGCTCAAGGCGCCCACCGAGGTGGCGGCGTTAAGCAGTCCCAGGCCCTGCGGTCCCACATGCAAAATGTCCGTGGCATAAATGGGCAGCAGGGCAATGACGCCCCCGAAAAGGACGGCGATCAGATCCAGGGTCATGGCGCCCCACAACGGCTGCTGGCCCCAGACAAAGCGCCAGCCCATGGAAACGCTTTTGAAAAACGGCTCTTTTTCCTTGGGGATGGTCTGCGGTTTGGGGCCGACGGCCAGGGTTGAAAACCACGATAAAATGAAGAAGGCCGTGATCCATATGTAGCTTCCCACCGCTCCCCAGGCTGCGAAGACAAAGCCGATAATGGCCGGCCCTATAACGGAACAACTGACCCAGATGCTGCCGATCCAGGACGAAGCGTTGACCGTGATGGTTTTGGGCACGACCTGGGCCTCAAAAGCTGTCGTGGCCGGATCGGAAAACCCCCGTGCAATGCCTGCCAGGAAGATGACGCTGTAGAGGCCCGTCAACGAATGCGTGTAGGTTTGCCGGGAAAGCAGGGCCAGGGCCAGAGCGCAGAGGCAGGAGCAGGTCCTGGTCGTCATCAGGATTTTATGCCGTGAAAAATGGTCAGCCACATAACCGCCGATCAGGACCAGGGAAAGGGCAGGGACAGCCTCAATCAAACCCAACCATCCCAGGGCCAGGGCGCTGTGGGTAAGCTTATACACCTGAAAGCCGATGACCACCGCCAGGGCGCGGCTGCCCAGGGTGAAAAATCCCACGGAGCCGATCCAGAAGCGGATATCGCGGTGCCGCAGGGCAGCGGCGAAATAGTTGGATGAAATTTTGCTTGGCATAACCTGTGGACGTGTTAGATTAAAAAACAATGAACATTAAAACAGTTTTTCGCGCGCTGCGCCATCAAAATTACCGTCTTTTTTTCGCCGGGCAGAGCATTTCCCTCATTGGCACGTGGATGCAGCAGATCGCGGTCAGCTGGCTGGTCTACCGCATGACCAATTCGCCTTTTCTCCTCGGACTTGTTGGATTTTCAAGCCAGATCGCCACCTTCCTGCTGGCGCCGCTGGCCGGCGTCATCGCCGACCGTCATCACCGCCACCGTCTTTTATTGATCACCCAGTCGCTGGCCATGACTCAGGCCGCCGTCCTTTATGTCGTTTTTGCCCTGCATTTGATCCAGGTCTGGCATATCATCCTTTTAAGTTTGTTTTTAGGGGCGGTGAACGCCTTTGATATCCCCGTACGGCAGTCCTTTACCGTGGATATGCTCGATAACAAGGAGGATTTAAGCAATGCCATCGCACTTAATTCCTCCATGGTCAACGCGGCCCGTCTCATAGGGCCTTCCATCGGCGGTATTTTGATCTCCCTGTACGGTGAAGGGACTTGCTTTTTGATAAATGCCTTAAGTTACATCGCCGTGCTATTGTCACTGGTGATGATGAAACTGCCGCGGCGGGAACGTTTAAACCGCCATGAGGCCTCTGTCGCCCGGCAGTTCGCGGAAGGCTTTGCCTACGCGTTTAATTTCATACCGATCCGTGCCATCCTGATGCTTTTGTCCCTGGTCAGCATGGTGGCCGGCGGCCTGACTTCCCTGATGCCGGTCTTTGCGCGGGATATTTTTCACGGCGGGGCCAGGGCCTTGGGGCTGCTGATGGCGGCTTCAGGCATGGGGGCTTTGGCCGGCGCCATTTACCTGGCCGGCCGCAGGACCGTGCTGGGATTGGGAAGCAAGATCGCCGTCATGGCCACCCTGTTTGGCGTGGCGGTGGTTATTTTTTCCCGCGCTCCCGTTTTGGCGGTCGGCGCGCCCGTGCTTTTGTTGTGCGGGTTTGGTATGATGGTGCAAATGGCATCCAGCAATATCATGCTGCAGACCATGGTCGAGGAGGACAAGCGCGGCCGGGTCATGAGCTTTTACACCATGGCCTTCATGGGCCTGTCGCCTTTCGGCAGCTTATTGGCCGGATTTTGGGCGGCCAGGGTCGGCGGCGCCTTCACCTTATTGTTCGGCGGCGCTTTTTCCATTATCGGTGCTGTTATGTTTGCCTTATACCTGCCCAAGATCAGGACTTTTGTGAGGCCGCTGTATGTTAAAAAAGGGATCATTGTAGAATCGGTCCAAGGATAGACGAAAAAGAAGGAGAGTGCATATGGTTAAAATGAGCGTGGTTTATGAAGGACAACTGCATTGCACCTTGACCCACGAACCTTCGGGCAGCATCATTCATACGGACGCGCCTAAGGACAATCAGGGCCGCGGAGAGGCTTTTTCTCCGACGGACCTGGTGGCGGCGGCCCTGGGTTCCTGCATGCTGACGGTCATGGGCATTGTCGCGGGGCGGCACAATATTGACCTTAAAGGCAGTACGGTCGAGGTCAGCAAAGAAATGGTGGCCATGCCGGTGCGGCGTATCGGCAGCATCCATGTGGTGATCCGCATGGCGCCCGGCATCCCTCAGGAGAAGCGCTCCATGCTGGAAGCGACGGCTCACAGCTGCCCCGTGCATAAAAGCCTGCATCCGGATGTGCAGATGCCGATTCAATTTATTTACCCTTGAAGCTTTCATCTTTGTGATAAAATAAAAAAAATTATGAAGACTTTTTCCTTGGTTGTTTTTTTGTTGCTCTCCTCCTGTGGATGGGCCCAGGAGGCGGGAACAAGGGCCTATGAAATCAAGGCCCCCCAACCCGTTTATGAAGCGCCCGCCCTTGCCGGCCACATCCTGCGGGTCATGAAAACCGCCGGTTTCTGGATCGGCCGGCATCCTGCGCCGGACGCGGTGATCATGAGCCCCGATCGAATTGACCGATTCAACAGCTCCTTACGCAATGATAAGAAATTGACCAAGGATATTTTCAGCCTGGTGGATAATTTAAAGACCGAATCATTGCTCGCTGATCTGGAAAAAACCCTTTCGGACATTTCCGCCAAGTACTACTACACCGCCTCGGGCGTCAAAGCCGATGCCGATTTTATGGACAGGGTCAGGCGCAATATGAATTTAAGCGGGGTGGTGATGGGCCAGGCCCCCCGTTACGGTCTGGTGGTGCATTTTGCAGCACAGCGTTCTTTGCCGACCCGGGAAGGGCTTTATGAAGAAAAGGGGGATGTTGATTTTGACCAGCTGCAAAACAGCGCGCTGGATGTGGGCACGCCGGTGGCTGTGGTCCATACTTCGGCCGACGGGCTTTGGTATTACGTAATGAGCGGCCTGAGCGACGGGTGGGTCGAAGCCAAGAATATCGCCCTGGGGGATGTCAATCAGGTCAAGGAATATGCCGGGGACAATGATTTTGTGGTTGTGATAAAACCTAAGGCCGATATTTTCCTTAATGAATCCATGACCTCCTTTTACGATTACGTCCGCATGGGAACGCGGCTGCCCCTTTCCGGTGTCGATGACGGCCGGGTGACGGTCAATGTGCCGGTCATGGACACGGACGGCAGCCTTGCGGTCAAGCAGGCCTACATGAATGCGGAGGATGTCAATACCGGATTTTTGCCTTTCACCGCCCGCAATATCTATAAGCAGGCCTTGATGATGTTAAACCAGCCTTATGGCTGGGGCGACATGTACGGGGAGCAGGACTGTTCGCGGTTCGTGGAGATGGTTTTTGCCACCGTTGGGCTTAAGCTGCCCAGGGATTCCAAGGACCAGATGCAGGCCGGTCATGATATCGTTGATCTCGAAGATCAGGATGAGGACGCGAAGATGGCGGCCTTGGCCAAGGTTCCTTTTGCCGACACTCTTTTAGGGATGAAAGGACACATTATGCTGTATCTTGGCATGGTGGACGGCAAGCCTTATGCCATTCATGACACGACCGGGTATATGAAAAGGGTGGACGGCCGCGAGGTCAAGTATGCTGTTGACCGGGTCATCATTTCGGATTTATCCTTAGGGGCGGACTCCCGCAAAGGGTCTTTATTAAAAAGGCTTACAAGGCTTGTGTCCCTTGACTAGTCCCTTGCTCGTCGCTCGAACCTCCGTTAAAAAGCTCCGTGCCCCTTTGTCCCAGCCCTTCCGCGTGGCCAGCGGGCAGCACGATCAACTGGATAATCTCTTGTTCGTTCTTCATCTTAAAAAAGGCCTTAAAGGCTGCGGTGAGGCTGCCGTGGCCACCCACATCACCGGTGAAACCCTTGTACAAACTTCAAAGAATTTAGAGCATGCCGGCGGCTGGCTAAAGGGCAGGACGATCGATGATTATCCGGCCATCTCCGCCCGGCTGCATGACCGGTTTCCTCACAACAAAAGCGCGGTGGCGGCCGTTGAAATGGCCGTCTTCGATGCCTTGACCCGTCATTTGAATATCCCTTTGTGGCGGCTCTGGAGTTCCAAACCGAAAACCCTGAGGGCCGACATCACCGTTGTCATCGCCGATCTTGAGGAGACCAAAGAAAAAACGCGCGCGTTTTATAAAAAAGGCTTCCGCGCCTTTAAGATCAAGATCGGCCGCGACATGGATCTCGATTTCAAGAGGGTTATGGCGGTCAACCGCCTCGCGCCCGGCTCACAAATGATCCTTGATGCCAATCAGGGGTATTCGGCCCGGCAAACCCTGCAATTTTTGAAAGATTTGCAAAAAGCGGGGCTGGTGCCTGACTTGATCGAGCAGCCGGTGCCCAAGGCGGATTGGGAGGGTCTCCAAAAGGTCACCCGCGAAACCAAGGTATGCGTGTGTGCCGACGAATCGGCCTCGTCCCTGGCCGATGCCTTGCGCATCATCAAGGCCAGGGCCGCGGGCGCTATTAATATCAAATTGATGAAAACCGGCATCGTGCACGCGGTGGAGATCAGCCGCCTGGCCCGTGCCGCCGGCATCAAGCTTATGATCGGCGGCATGATGGAATCAAACCTGGCGATGACAGCGTCAGCCCATCTGGCCGCGGGTCTGGGGTGTTTTGATTTTATCGACCTGGATACGCCGTTTTTTATTAAAGGGGAAGTAGGCCGCAACCCGTATCTTTCAAGTAACGGGACCTACGATTTAAGCATGGTTAAAGCCGGAATCGGTATCGATCTGTGATCCATCATTATTTTCTTCTCGCCCTTATCCTTGCCGCTGTCGAATTCGGCGTTTTGTATTTGGCCGGCCATAAGCGCACGAAATTCCTTTTCAAATTCCTGCCGGCGATGTTTTGGATCTATTTCCTGCCCATGGTGCTGTCCACCTGCGGGCTTATCGATCCTAAAAGCCACCTGTACGCCCAAATCACCAAATATCTTTTGCCGCCGGCATTGTTTTTGCTGCTTTTGGAGCTGGACATCAAATCCGTCTGGCGCCTGGGGCCAAGGTCGCTCGTCATGTTCTTTGCCGGCTCCTTCGGCATCATGCTGGGCATGGTCATCAGCTTTATTATCTTTAAACCGCTCGTAGGACCGCAGTTCTGGGCAGGGTTCGGTGCCTTGTCCGCCTCCTGGACCGGCGGCAGCGCCAACATGATCGCGGTCAAAGAAGCGCTGAACACTCCTGATGCCGTTTTCTTGCCTATGGTCATTGTGGATACGGTGGTGCCTTATACGTGGATGGGGATATTGGTGGCCCTGGCCGGCCGCCAAAAGGAGTTTGATGCATTTACCCGTGCCGACCGCCGGATCCTGGATGACCTTGCCCGGCGTACTGAGGATTTTGCTCAAACCAAAAAACAGCCGGTACAATGGGTTAGGGCAGTTTTAATCATAGGTCTGGCCCTGCTCGTATCAAGGTTTTGCCAAATGTTTTCGCACATGCTGCCAGCTGTCCTTTCCCCCTATGCCTGGAGCATTATTCTGGTCTCCAGCGCCGCCATTGTGATGTCAACGACCCCTGTCAGGACCATTCCGCAAACCGGAGCGCATCAGTCAGGCAAATGGGTCCTGTATTTTGTGTTGACATCGATCGGCGCCCGGGCCAGCTTAAACCACGCGGCTATGGCCGGTGTCCTGATCGTGGCCGGGGCCCTGGTGATCATTATCCATTTGGCGGTATTGCTGGTCACGGCACGGCTGATCCGGGCGCCGTTGTTTTTGGTGGCCACGGCTTCCATGTCCAATATCGCGGGACTGGTTTCCGCTCCGGTGGTGGCGGAAATTTATCAGCCCGGCTTTGCCTGTGTGGGGCTGCTGCTGGCCATTCTAGGCCACAGCCTTGGCGCCTATGAAGGGATATTTACCGGAAAAATCTGTCATTTATGGGTGCATTAGTATAAGTTTTATCTTTTAAATAAAGCATTGTCATGATAATATTTATATACCCAAGAGCTATTATTGGGATTTTTTTATTGTCTGCTTAAGGCAGATATAAAAATTAGAGAAAGGCCGCTTTTCTAAAAAAAGTTAAGGTAGCGGCACTGTTCTAGAAGAAAAATTTATTAATCTAGAGGAAGGTAGGGTCTATGGCTGCTTTACACCTGGATGAGAAAAATTTCGAGGCTGAAGTTGTCAATGCAACACAGCCCGTATTAGTGGATTTTTGGGCGGAATGGTGCGGCCCCTGCAAGATGATCGCCCCCATTATCGAGCAGCTGTCGGTTGAACTGCAGGGCAAGATGAAGATCGCCAAGGTCAATGTGGATGAGTCGCCGCAGCTGGCAGGTGAGTTTAATGTGATGTCCATTCCGACGCTGTTGATTTTCAAGGGCGGCAAACCGGTAGATCAAATTGTTGGGGCCATGCCCAAAGACAGATTGTTGGCGAAATTGAACCCGCATCTTTAACAGTAGGAGATGTATGTTAATTGAAGTTTTGAAATCCAAAATAAGCCATGCCACCATCACCCAGGCGGAATTGCATTACGAAGGCAGCATCACCATCGATTCCGATCTCCTCAAAGCCGCGGGGATCATTCCGGGGGAAAAGGTGCATGTGCTTAACGAAAGTTCCGGTCACCGGCTGGAAACCTATGTCATTGCCGGCAATCCCGATTCCGGCGTTATTTGTTTAAACGGGCCCGCCGCCCGGCATGGTTATGTCGGCGACCGGTTGATCATTTTAAGTTACGCGTTGGCGGAGGCCGAGGAAGCCAGGCGCCTTCAACCTAAAATCGTTCATCTTGGCCCTACCAATAAAATCAAAAAATCTTAATTTATGTCTTATGGTCCTTTAAAAGTCAGGATTTACGGCGATCCCTGCCTGGTGGCAAAATCAAAGCCGGTCAAGGAGGTCGGTCCGGTTGAGCGCATGCTGATCGCGGCCATGTTCGAGACCATGGCGGCCTGCAAAGGGGTGGGCCTGGCCGCGCCTCAGGTGGGCATCAACGAGCAAATTTTTGTGGTGGATACGGGCAAGGTGGTCATGGCTGTCGTCAATCCCAAGATCGTCAAATCAGCGGGGAGCGAACTCATGGAAGAAGGGTGCTTAAGCATTCCCCGGGTCCTGGTGGATGTCAAGCGCGCCAAAGCCGTCTGGGTGGAGTATACTGACGTCGAGAACCGTCGGGTCAAAGCCCAGTTAAACGGGCTTTTGGCCAGGGTCTTCCAGCATGAATACGACCATTTGCAGGGGAAATTGATCCTGGATTATTTAAATCCCAAGGACCGGACCAAGGTGTTGTCGCAATGGAAGAACGGCTCCTACACCGGCAAGGTTTTAGGTGAGAACGATGATTACCGAACAAAAATTTGATTCCGGTCTGGTCAAGCTGCCTGCCTGGTTTAAACAGGAAGTGCCGGACATGGACAAGATCCGGAACATGAAGGCGCTTTTCAGGACCGGCCGCCTTCATACGGTTTGCGAGAGCGCGCATTGTCCCAATATGGGATCCTGTTGGAAGGAGGGGGTGGCGACCTTCATGATCTTAGGGGGGACCTGCACCCGGGCCTGCCGTTTTTGTTCGGTGCCTGCCGGACGCCCAGACTTGATCGATGCCGAGGAACCGCAAAGTGTGGCGCTGTCAGTCAAGGAGTTGGGGCTCCGTTATGTGGTGATCACCTCCGTGGCCCGCGACGACGTCGAGGATGAAGGCGCCGGCCAATTCGCCAAGACCATCGCCGCCATCCGCGCCATGACACCGGAGGTCAAGA
This sequence comes from Candidatus Omnitrophota bacterium, assembly GCA_028870995.1. GTDB lineage: Bacteria > Omnitrophota > Gorgyraeia > Zapsychrales > Fredricksoniimonadaceae > JABDGZ01. Next base: position 23,954 of record JAGWOI010000010.1, read on the forward strand.
TCGAAGTTTTGATCCCGGATTTCAGCGCCCGCCAAGAACCCCTGAAGGTGTTAAGCCAGGCGGCGCCTGAAGTGATCGCCCACAATATCGAAACCGTCCGGCGCCTGAGCCCCGCCGTCCGGCCGCAGGCCCAGCACGACCGTTCCCTGCAGGTGCTGCACGCCTTTCGCCAATTAAATCCCAACAGTTTTATCAAATCATCCTTAATGGTGGGCTTGGGCGAAACCGGTGAAGAGATCACGGGCGTGATGCGTGAGCTTTTGGACGCCGGCTGCCAGATCCTGACGATCGGCCAATACCTGGCGCCTAGTCGCGGCAAACGTCATTTTCCCGTCAAGAAATTTTACAGCCCCCAGGAATTCGAGCATTACCGGCACAAAGGGTTGGATATGGGGTTCCTTTATGTGGAAAGCGGCCCGCTGGTGCGCAGTTCCTATATTGCGGAACGCGGGTTCCAGGGGGCCTTGACGGCCCTGAAAGGCTATCGCCCATGACGGAGAAATCCAAACACAGGAGCATTTTTACCACTGTCCTTCCTTTCGTTTTAAGCTTGGGGCTCTTGACCTGGCTTTTCATGACCATCGATTACAAGCATATCTGGCAGGCCGTCAAGGGCGCGGATATGCGTTACCTGGCCGCAGCCGGGATCATTTTCTTTTTGATCAATTTTTTGATCGTCTGGCGGTGGCGGATCCTCATGAAGGCCCTGGGGCTTAAACCCGGGAATCTTTCAAGCATACGGTGGTTCTTCTTGTCTCAGTTTTGCGGATTGGCGCCGATTTCCACCGTCGGAAGCGATGTGATCCGCGGGCTGGGGCTGGCCCAGGAGACCGGGCATAAACCAAAGATGTTCGCCTCGATCGTCCTGGACCGTCTGTCAGGCTTCGCCGGCATCGTCATTCTGGCTGTCGGCGCCTACCTTATGGGCCATGGCATTATCAGCAATAAACTGGTCATCGGCGCCATTGCGGCCTTGAGCCTCATTTCGGCTGCTTTTGCGGTCGTGCTTTTCAGCCGGCGTATTTTTGCTTTTGCCTGCGAGGCCTTCCACGCCTGGCCGAAGGTCAGGGAGAATCTGATGAGAATGCATCATGACATCATCCTTTTAAGGGGCAAACAGGTCAAAGGCTGGGAGGCTATTTCCATTTCCATTTTCGCGCAAATCGTGCTGGCTGTGGAGTTTTATCTGACCGCTAAGGGCATGCATATGAATGTGCCCCTGGTTTATTTCATTATTTTTTCCCCGATTGTCTGTGTGGTGACATCCCTGCCTTCCATCGGGGGTTTAGGCTTCAGGGAGATCGGCTGGGTGTACCTGCTGCCTTTGGTGGGGGTGTCCAAGGAAATGGCGGGCGGTTTAAGCCTTGTTAATTCCGCCTTCAATATCCTCAACGGACTTTTATGCGGGCTGTTCTATGTCACTACATTATCTTCTGGACGGATACAATGTTCTCAAGCAGAGGCCGTCCTTAAGCAATCTTCCTCTTGAAGAGGGCCGCATCCGGCTTTTAAAGTGGATCGAGGCCGCGCGGCCGCATGGCAGTGCGAATAATGCAGTGACCGTGGTCTTCGACGGGAACCCGGAGCATTTCAGCGCCGCACCCCAGGGAGACGTGCGGGTGATATTTGCGCCTGGATCGGCGGATGAGGCCATCAAGCGCATGGTCGAGGAAGACCAGGAGCGGAAAAATTGCGTGGTTGTTTCCGATGACAAGGAGATCTTCCTTTACGCGCGTTCCTTGGGTGCCCAGGTGATGCACGTGGCGGCCTTTGTCGGCAAAGGGGACGGCTGCCATGGAGGTAAAAAGCATCCCCCGGCGGATTCCGGCGGGAAGTATATCCCCTTAACGCGGCAGGAGAATATCAACAAAGAATTGCGCCGCCTTTGGTTGAAAGAACAATAATGACCGCCCGCTTGCTTAAAAGCATTTATGAACACCTGCACAGCCTCGGCGAGGCCATATTCTTTTTAAGGGAGATCCTGTATTTGACCGTCCGCGGCCGGGTGCGCTGGCAGGAGGTGTGGGCGCAGGTGTATGAACAGGGGGTTGGGTCGATCATCATTGTCATGCTCACCTCCTTGGCCACGGGCACGGTCCTGGGATTGCAGGGCCTTATCACCCTGCAGCGTTTCGGCGCCAAGGAGTTTATCGCAAGGTTAGTGGCTTTGTCCCTGGTCCGCGAACTGGGCCCGGTTTTTACCGCGCTTATTTTTTCCGGCAAAGCCGGGGCAGGCATCACGGCGGAGTTGGGCACGATGAGTACGAACGACCAGATTTTGGCCACCCGCGCCATGGGAGTCGATCCTTTGGAGTTTCTGGTGGTGCCGCGGTTTTTGGCCTGTTTTCTGGCATTGCCGATATTGGTCATCATTTCCGAATTCTTGGGAATTGCCGGCGGGTATATGATCGCCGTGACCCAGGCACACACGACGGGCGAATTCTACATTCACGAAACTCTTCAGGCCGTGGGTTATGTGGATTTTTTCAGCGGCTTCATCAAGGTCTTTTTCTTTGCCGTCATCATCGGCTGGATCTGCTGTTATCAGGGGTTTTTTACCAGGGGCGGGGCAACGGGGGTGGGCCGCTTCACCACCAAGGCCGTGGCGTATTCGTACATCGCCGTGATTGTTTCCAATGCGGTGTTGACCAAAATCATCCTAACATTTTGGGGGTAAATTTATGAGTCAAGGATGCCTTAAAATGGGGCTGTGGCTGGTATTGGCGGCAGGTGTGGCGGGATGCGCATCGATGGCTCCCCAAAACAGCGGGCAGTTGCAGAGTTATCCGTCCCCTCTCATCGAGGCAGAGTGGATACGTAACGGCGAACCCATCCAATTCGAGGGGGACAAATGGTATCCGGTCAATGATTATGAAGTGTTCAGCGATCCGGAAGTCTATCAGGTGGGCGAATACAGGGACGTGCAGATCTTTGTGGCGAAGATCGATACGAAACCGTACAAGCGTATTTATACCAAATTTGATAAGAATAAGTTCCGGTATTGGGAGCCTCGGGACGATGATTAAAGTGGAAGGTTTGTATAAGACCCTGGGAGACCAGCCGGTGCTGGAAAACATCAATTTGGATGTCAACCAGGGGGAAATCGTTGCGGTGCTGGGCTTAAGCGGCGCGGGGAAGACCGTGCTTTTGAAACATTTGATCGGCCTGGTCCAGCCGGACAAAGGCCGCGTCATTGTCAACGGCGTGGATTTTACCAGTTTAAGCGAGGAGGAGATGCTGAAGGTGCGCTGCGAAATGGGCTATCTGTTCCAGGAGGGCGCCCTGTACGATTTTATGGATGTGTACGACAATGTGGCTTTTCCCTTGAAGGAACATACCGGACTAAAGGCCGCCGAAATCTCCGCGCGGGTGCGTGAGGTCTTGAAACTGGTCGACCTGGAGGGTGTGGAAGCCAAAATGCCAAGCGAGTTGAGCGGCGGCATGAAAAAAAGGGTCGGCCTGGCCCGTGCCATTGTCCTGGGGGCCAAGGTGCTCTTGTGCGACGAGCCGACTTCAGGCCTGGATCCTATCCGCAGCCGTGACATATCGGATTTGATCCGTCACGTCTCCCGGCAGATAGGTTCAGCCACCGTCTTGACATCCCATGATGTGGGCAATTCATTCCGCATTGCCAACCGGCTGCTTATTATCAACGACTGCCGGATCGCGGCCGAAGGGACGGCCCGACAGTTAAAGGAATCCAAGGAACCATTTGTACAGGAATTTTTGCAGGCAGCGACTTCATAAATGCCGCCGCAAGCCGGCGCAGGGAGGGCTATGGAGAAACACAACGGTGAAAATGCTAAAAGATTAGGGGCGGCTTTATTTTTTATCGCTGGCCTGGCCTTGATCGCGGTCAGCGTCTTTGTGATCGGGATCGACCGCGGCTTGACCCAGCCGAAGTTCCAGGTCATTGTCCTTTTTAATCAGGTCGGCGGCCTGGTCGAAGGCTCTCCCATCCGCATTTCGGGGGTGAATGTGGGGGTGGTCGGTGCGGTTGATTTTCTGAGCCAGCCCGTTGAAGGCCGCAGCCTGAAGGTGCGCATGGACATCTATAAAAAGTATGAATTACAGTTCCGCAAATGTTCCAGGGTCAGCATACGGACCGAAGGTGTGCTGGGCCAAAAATTGATCGAGATCAGTGAGGACCACTCGCTTAAACCGTTTGACTTAAGGGCCCCCATCATCGGCCAGGACCCCCTGGATGTGGAAGACATGGCGGCGGTCATCACCAGGACCGCCATCTCCCTGCAGGGCACCAGCCAGAGCGTCCAGGGGATGCTGCATGATTGGAGGGATGTTTCCTATAAAACCAAGTCGATTCTCAACCGGGTCAATCAACGTTTGATGGAAGGCAGCTTATTTAAAGTTTTCTAGCATTAAGGAGGCGGTCATGTTTGTATTAGGTAATTTTATAGACGGTTTGGCGTATGTCATCAATATCGTGCTGAACGTCATGATGGTCCTGATTTTTGTCCGCGCCATCATCAGCTGGTTTAATCCGGATCCTTTTAACCCCATTTACCAGTTTTTGCAACGCACCACCGAGCCGGTGCTGGAGCCGATCCGGCGCCTGCTGCCGGCCATGCCTATTGATATCTCGCCCATCATCGCGTTTTTTGTCATTAGGTTTTTACAGATATTTTTGGTGTCAAGCCTGTATGGTCTTGCCTATAGGCTGCAATGACCGGAGTCGGGCAGGTTAGTGCTTGCCAAAAGATAAAAGTTAGGGTATAAAGTATTTTCTAAAGGTTATAAATAATATGTACTCTGAATGAGGTGGAATTATGTTGGATCAAGTTAAAAAGCTGATGGAGATGAAAAAGCAGGCGGACCTGCTCAAAAAGGAGCTGGAAGCCACTGTTATTGAAGTGCAGGAAACCCGCGGCATAAAGCTTGTGGTCAATGGGGCGCAGCTATTCCAATCCCTGGAGATTGATGAAAGCCTTTTGACGCCGGCCAATAAGAACCGCATCCAGATGGACCTTATAAAAAACTTGAATACCGCCATCAAGCGTTCTCAACAGGCGGCGGCCAATAAAATGAAGAATATGCCTGGGTTTAATTTACCGGGTTTATCCTAAAATCAAGGAAAGGAAAAAGCAATGCCTTATGATCAATCGTTAGACGTGTCATCGTTCAAGGAAGTCATCGACTTTCAAAATACCCGCATCAGTGTGGGGGTCTACTCCTATAATGGGGCACCCAAGAAGCTGCAGATCACCCGCGAAAACCAGATCGATGGTCAATGGAGCTTCACCAAGTTAGGCCGTTTGAGCAAGGAAGAAGCCCAGGCCGTTGTTCCCATCATGATGAAGGCCATCGAGGCGATGTAATATGGGAAATGAAGTTTATTTGACCAAGGCGGGGTTCCAAAAACTCCAGACCCAGTTGGAAAATCTTAAATCCGTCGAGCGTCAGAAAATCGCCAAAGCCATCGGCGAGGCCCGCGCCCAGGGCGATATTTCCGAGAACGCGGAATATGACGCGGCCAAGGAGGCCCAGGCGCATAATGAGGCCCGCATTGCCGAGTTGGAAGGCAAATTGGCCAATGTCCGCATAATCGAGAACGAAAATATCCCGGCGGACAAGATCTTCATCGGCGCCATCGTCACCATGGAAGACCTGGACAACGACGAAGAGTTGACCTACATGCTGGTTTCCCCCGAAGAGGCTAATTACGAGGAGAACAAGATCTCCATCCACTCGCCCATCGGTAAAGGTCTTTTGGGTCACAAGGCAGGAGAGACCCTGGAGATCAAGGTCCCGGCAGGCGTGTTGAAGTACAAGATCAAAACGATCAAGCGTCCTTAAGCCCGGCAGCAATCCACAGGACGATCGTGGGCAACAGGGCAAAGAGGATGCGCGACAGGGTGGTTGACAGCCACCAGACTATTTCAAAATAGGTGTTCACCGCGTAGTAGGCCAGCACAACCCCCAAATAAAGAATCAGGGTTAAACCGATAACCCCTAAGGCCTGGCACCATAATTTCTTCCCGGCCAATAAGATCCCCCCGGCCGCTAATAACCAAAATCCGGCCCATTTAGCTGATATGAATTCGAACCAGGGATAAACTGCGATTGTCTCCAGCCTGGGCCAAGTTGTCGGTTTTTGTGCCGACAGAAGGCCGTTGACAAAGGCTTCGTTTTTGGGAGCGAAGAACAATTTGAACAGCAGCGTCGGCAGGGCGGCCAGGCAGAAAGCGGTTATAAAAGCTTTTAAATTTTTTTTGTCTTTGCGTTGATGCCAAAAAATAAGCAGGGCGGCGATCACCGAGGCCACCATCCCCTCGTCCTTGGCAAAGCTCATCAGTCCTAAAAAGATCAGACTTAATATTTTTAATTTGGGTTCTTTGCATTTTTCAGATAAAAGCAGGCATAAAAAGGCGGACAGCAGATAAAGGCCCAGAAGGCTGTCGCTGTACTGGCTGGTGTAAAGCGTGATGTCGATCGGCAGGGCCATGATGACCGCGACCGCCAGCAGGCCGGCGGCGAGTTGGCCGGTCAGTTCCATCAGTCCCAACAGCAGAACGCCGGCGGTCAAGAGGGCAATGACAACACTGTTGAGCATGGGAACTGCCTGGTCAAAGCGGCCGCTTAAATCCCAGAACCAGACATTGATCAAGGGCCAAAGCAGGGGGTATTGGGTGTTGCTGCGCCAAAACTGGGGGCTAAGCATGTCCTTCCAGTTTTCATGGCCCAGAAAGATGAACTTGGCCTTCAGGTTCCAGCAGGACCAGGCATCCCAGCCGCCCAGGGGATAGTAATGAGCGCTGACAGCCAGAGGAACGGCCAGGACGATCAGCCCCAAGAGACCCCAGGCATGCTGTTTTGTCAGTTTAAATCGGGGCATGGAAAAAGGTTTTATAAAAAACAGAACAACAGCTGACGCAAGGACAAGGCCGACGGGGATGAAGCGGTTGAATTGATTAAAAAGGATATGGACATAAAAAGCACAGGTTCCGTCGATCCCAAGCCCCAGTCCCAAAGCCAAAAAGAATTGCAGCACAGGGTCAAGCCGTGCGGCCATGCGGCGGATAACAAGGAAACCGGCTGCCAAACTGATAATGATGCCGATCCAATACGTCATTCGATACCCTTAGGGTTATAGGCCAGGATGATGCCGTTATGTGCTTTCATAGGAACCAGCCCCAGGCGCTTAATGGCTTCCAGGGCTATTTGGGGACTGGTGCAATCAAAAATATCCCAGCGCCATTGGGTATGGTTAAGGTCCAGGACTGTGGGCACCAGCATATATTGAGCTTGTTCAAATTGGGCAACCGCCAGCGGCTGTTTCAAATCTTTATTGGTATAGTAGCCGACGGTATGGATATCCTTAAAGACATTCTCCAATCCGATGAATTGAAATCCCAGGCTATGAAGGGGAATGGAGGTGCGGTCCTGGATCTGGAAAACAGCCCGGGCGTAAGCCGTAAAAATATCGAAGGCTGCGATCAGCCCCAAAGCTACCAAAAGAGTGATTTTTAAGTTCCGGCGCAATATTCCCTGTTTCTTGCTTGTCGTAAGGTTTGTTGAAAACGCGTCCAAGAATTTTAACCTAATTTCAACAAATCCCCAAAGAAAAACTTTGGGTTTTAGGGTGATTTCAGTATAATGGGTTGAAATTCGAACGAAGGCCGCTTTGAATTTATTAATTTATAAAGCAGGGGGCATTAAATGATTTCAGTCGGGGTGATCGGTTGCGGGCAATATTCCCTATTTCTTGCTCGTCAATGGTAACTTCGAGTACGGAACGGGAGGGTTCAAATTGATTTCGATAGGTGTTATTGGTTGTGGACATTGGGGACCAAATCACATACGTGTCTTTTCCCAATTAGTGAATTCCCGTGTCTTGATGGTTGCGGACCTTGACGAAAAGCGTTTGTCCGCCATCAAGGCGCTTTTCCCTGATATCCAAACCGTCAAGGACTATAACGATATTCTCAAGAATCCGGCCATTGATGCTGTAGTCGTGGCTGTGCCGACGAACTTTCATTTTAAAATTACCCTGGAGGCATTGCAGGCCGGCAAACACGTGCTTTGCGAGAAACCCCTGGCCATGCGTCCCGAAGAATGCCTCCAATTGGGGGAGGCGTCTAGACAAGCCGGCAAGGCGCTGATGGTGGGACATATTTTTGTCTTCAACCAGGGTATTGCCAAGCTGCGCGATTATATTGTGTCCGGTGAATTAGGCAAGGTCCATTACGCGCACTCCCAGCGCACCAACCTGGGGCCTTTCCGTTATGACGTCAATGCCCTTTGGGACCTGGCCCCGCACGATATTTCCATTTTTAATTATATTTTTAACAGCGCTCCGGTGTCGGTTTCCGCCCGGGGCCATAAATGCCTGGGCGGCAATTTGGACGACCTGGGCTTCGCCACGCTTGATTATCCGGACAATATCATGGTCAGCGTGCATGTCAGCTGGCTGGACCCCAAAAAAGTGCGCCAGATCACGGTCGTGGGGAACCAAAAGATGGCCGCCTGGGACGATCTGGATGTTGAAGGTCCTATTAAGCTTTACGACAAGCACGTGGAAAAGACGTCCGTGTACTACGAAACCTATGGGGAATTCCAGCTGCTTTCCCGGGAGGGCAGCATCACCATCCCCAAGATCGGTTTTAACGAACCCTTGAAAGCCCAGGCCCAGTATTTCCTGCAGTGCATTGAAAAGAACCAGCCGCCGGTGATCGCTGATGCCGGCAAGGCCGCGGACGTGGTGCGTACCTTGGCAGCCATCGGCGAATCCATCAACCGCCGTGGAGAACTGATCAAATTATGAGTTTTTTTAAACATGAACGGGCCATGGTACACCCGGGGGCCAAAATCGGCGAAGGCACCCGCATCTGGGCCAACGCCAATGTCATGGAAGAAGCCGTCATCGGCAGCCATTGCAACGTGGGCGACGGCTGTTACATTGAAAAAGGCGCTGTCATCGGCAGCCATGTGACCGTCAAGAACGGGGTGGCGGTCTTCGATGGTGTTACCATCGAAGACGATGCCTTTATCTCATTCGGGGTCGCCTTCATCAATGACCGCAATCCCCGCAGCCACCGGGCTGATGCTTGGGAATTGGAAAAAACCCTGGTCCAAAAGGGGGCTACCATCGGTGCTAATGCCACCGTGATGTGCGGGATCACCATCGGGGCCTATGCCGTGGTCGGCGCCGGCAGTGTCGTGGTCAAGGATGTCCCTGCTTATACAATCGTGGTGGGCAATCCGGCGCGCCGGGCAGGCTATGCCTGCCGTTGCGGCCGGCGCTTGAACGACCAATTAAAATGCGCTTGCGGTGCTTCCTACCAACTTAGCCATAACCAGGTCATTCCCATATGACCCCTAAGATTTTAGTGGTACCGGTGGCTTTCAATGAGAAGATCAAATTGGGCAATGTCATCGAACGCTTTCTTCGTAGCAAGATGCCGTCTCTGGCAGCTTATTTGATCGTTGATGACGGCTCTGACGACGGCACCACGGAAATGATCGCTTCCTATAAGGAGCGCGGCGTGGCGAGCATCAAACACCCTCAGCGCCGGGGTGTCGGGGCCGCCATCCGTACCGGCATCGAATACGCCAGGGGGCAGGGCTACGATATCATCGTGATCATGGCCGGCAATGATAAGGATAATCCCGAAGAGATCCTCCAATTGCTCGAGCCCATTGTCAAGGAGGGCTATGACCTGGTGCAGGGTTCCCGGTATTTGGGCAAGGTGGGGTCCGGAGGGCAGATGCCTTTTTACCGCAAATTCGCCACCCGCCTTCACCCGTGGGTGTTTTCGCTTTTTACCGGCCGGCGCCTGACCGATACCACCAATGGGTTCAGGGCGATCCGCTTGAAGATCTTTGAGGACAAGCGCATCAATCTCAACCAGGAATGGCTGGACACCTACGAGCTTGAACCTTATATATTATGGAAGGCGATCACCTTGGGGTATAGGTTCAAGGAGGTTTTTGTTACCAAGATCTATCCGCCCAAAAAAATGGGCGGGTACACCAAGATGGTCCCCATCATCAGTTGGTGGAGCATCTTGAAGCCGTTATTTTATCTGCGGTTAGGAATTAAAAAATGAAATTATACGGTAAAAACCCTGTCATCGAAAGGCTCAAGTCCAATCCGAAGTCCATCCAACGGATCCTGATCGATGAGCATCATGCGGATTTGAGTTATATCCGCAAGAAATGCCATCAATGGGGGATCAGTGTGGCCACAGTACCGCATTCCAAGATCCAGCGCATGGCGCAGAACCTTAATACCCAAGGGATCCTGGCTGAGATCGGCGATTTTGTCTATGTCCCCATCGACGAACTGCTGCAGCAGGCTTTGGATAAAAAGCGCACGCCGGTTTTCCTGGATAATTTAAACGACCCCCAGAATCTGGGCGGCATCATCCGCAGCTGCGGGGCGCTGGGCGACTTCGATATCGTCATCCCGACCACGGAATCCGTCGGTATTACGGAATCCGTGCTGAGGGTGGCCTGCGGCGGAGAGAATTATTTGAGTGTCGCCCGCGTGTCCAATTTGGGCCATGCTATCGAAAGGGCCAAGAAAATGGGGTTCTGGATCGTGGGCACCGTGGTTGAAGGTGCCGGCAGTTTGACATCAGCAGAACTGCAATTCCCTTTAGGGCTGGTCATGGGATCCGAGGAAAAAGGCGTCAGGGACATCATCCTTAAAAAACTGGACATGCAGGTGATGGTCCCCATGAAAAATCAACGCATGTCGCTTAATGTCGCCCACGCGACGTCCATGTTGTGCTATGAAATCATCCGCCAAAAAAAGCAGAAAAGTCTCATCTGAAACAGCTGCCCTCAATTTTTTTGCCGAAGCCGGCCTTTTAAAACGCGTCAAGCGCAGCGGCTGGTGGGTGGCCGGCATCGAAAATCCTGAGACCGTGGCCGAGCACTGTTTCCGCTGCGCGGTCATCGGGTACTACATCGCGCATGGGGAAGGAGTTGATCCTTTCAAGGTGGTGACCATGACGCTTTTTAATGACATCCATGAAGCCCGCATTAATGACCTCCATAAAATGGGCCACCATTACATCGAGTTCCGCCTGGCGGAACAGAAAGTGTTCGCCGACCAGATCGCGCACCTGGAAGATAAGGTCAAGGCCGCTTTGCAGGCCATGCGCCAGGATTATGACCGCCAGCTTTCCCGGGAAAGCATCGTGGCGCGGGACGCCGATATCCTGGAATGCCTGATCCAGGCCAAGGAATACGTGGATAACGGTTATCCGGTGGCCAGGACATTTTTTAAACGCGCTCCCGATTATCTTAAAACCACGACCGCCAGGCAGTTATGGAAAAAAGCCATTTCCTGGGACAGCCATGCCTGGTGGCAGAACGTGGTTAAATTTGAGCGATAAATAAAATCTTATAGTTGCCACCCTTAAGGTTTAAGTGGTAGGATAATACCCATGCGTCGCATAGGAATTGCTGCCAGCAAAATGTCCAAGGGCTCCTTGTTGGGCTACAATCTTTGCGTCATTTTGATTGCCTGCCTCTTCTCTCTTCTTGTCTTTCTTATCTGCGGGTTCGCCATTCTGCCCATCGTATTTTTGGTTTTTTTGGTCTTGCATGCGGTGAAGGTCACCGGTTTTCATACGGAATGGATCCATGTATTTAAGATATGTTTGTTGTTCTTAGGTGTTGTCACCGGCATCTTTACGGTCATTGCCATTGTCAAGAACCTCCAATTGACCAAAAATAAAACATGAAAAAGTTCAAGGGCTTTAAAATTGAGGAGCAGCTGGAGCAGGACTTGATCGAGTCCAAGCAGTTGTTTAAGATCGTCTTTGAAAACTCTCCTTCCGCCATCACTGTCACCGACAGTAAAGAACGCATCGTGGCCTGGAATTCCATGGCGGAAAAGATGCTGGGAATGAGCAGGGATGACCTGTTCAACAAGCCCGTCAGCATTTTATATCCCCCCAAGGAATGGAAGCGTTTCCGTTCCTTGAACATCCGCCATCATGGCATGCTTTCCAATATCGATACCAAGGTCATTTGCAAGGACGGCACGCTTTTGGACGTCAGCGCTTCCATTTCCGTTTTGAAGGACAGCCGCGGCAAGGTGGTCGGTTCCATCGGGATCTTAAATGACATTACACGCGAGAAACTGGCGGAACATCAGTTGCGCGAATCGGAGAACAAGTTGCGCATCATCCTGGATAACTCGGCCGCGGCCATCACCGTGACGGATGAAAAGGAACGGATCGTTTCCTGGAACAAGTTCGCCGAACAGCTTTTCGGCATGGATGTCAAGGAGCTGCTGTTGAGGCCGGTCAACACCTTGTACCCGCCGGAAGAATGGAAGGCCATTCGCTCGCTTAATATCCGCCAGAGCGGCTTTAAACATCATTTGGAAACCAGGGCCATCCGCAAGGACGGTTCCATCATCGACGTGGATTTGTCAGTCAATATCCTCAAGGACGAGCAGGGCAACATCGTCGGTTCCGTGGGGATGCTGCAGGACATCACCGAGCAAAAGCGCGCCAAGGAATTGATCGTGCAGGCCAAACTTGCGGCGGAAGAGGCCAATACCGCCAAGAGCATCTTTCTGGCCAAAATGTCTCATGAGGTCCGTACGCCCATGAACGCCATCATCGGCATGATCGACCTGACCCTGGACACGCCCTTGAATGAGGAGCAGCAGGACAATTTAAAGGTGGCCAAGGATGCGGCGGATAATTTGTTGAGCCTTATCAATGATATCCTGGATCTCTCCCGTGCCCAGGCGGGCAAGGTGGTGATCGAGGATCTGGAAATCAACGTGCCCGACATCGTCAAGAATGTGTGCAAAGGCCTGATGGTCCTGGCGCGCAACAAGGGCATCGATGTGGTCTGGACCATTGATCCCGCCATCCCCAGGATCCTGGTGGGAGATCCCGTAAGGCTCAGGCAGGTCCTGGTCAACCTCATCAACAATGCCGTCAAATTCACCCATAAAGGCAAGGTGCAGGTCAATGTGAAGGTCAAAGCCCTGGGAGAAAAGGACTGCGAGCTGGCATTTGAGGTCATCGATAACGGCATCGGTATTTCGCCCAAGAACCTTCCCCATATTTTTGATGTCTTTACCGACGCGCACAATGCCACGGCCCGCCGCTATGGCGGTACCGGCCTGGGACTGGCTATTTGCAAGAAGATCGTTGAGATGATGCGGGGACACATCGAAGTGGACAGCAAGGAAGGTGAAGGCAGCGCCTTCCGTTTTGATATTATTTTCGGATACAAGCCGGATGTGTTTGCCGGTGCGCCTGTCGAGCAGAAGCCTTCACAGGAGGCGGGGCCTGCGCTGCCTCCGGAATTGGTCAACTTGCGCATTTTATTGGCCGAGGACAACATGGTCAACCAGCGTATCGCCACCAAAATCCTGGAAAAACTGGGATGGAAGGTCACCGCCGTTGCCAATGGCCAGGAAGTGTTGAATGTGTTGAACAATCAAACCTTTGATGTCATCCTGATGGATGATAATATGCCTGTGCTGGGCGGGTTGGAAACGGTCCAGGTCATCCGCAGGGAAGAAAAACAAACGGGCCTGCATGTGCCCGTCATCGCCATGACGGCCAACGCCATGGCCGGGGACAGGGAACGGTATTTGGCGGGCGGGATGGACGGCTATGTCTCCAAGCCCATTGACCGCCAATTGCTTTATCAGGAAATTGTCAGTCTTGTGACCCAACGGTTGAAGAGTTAAGAAAGCTATTAAAGAGAAAGGCAGCCATGAGCACAGAAATCATCGATTTAAAAGACGTATTGGAACGCGTTCAAGACGACAAGGAATTGCTTAATGAACTGCTTGATATTTATATAGAAGATTTTGCCATTAAACGCAAAGGCCTGGATGAAGCCATCGCCGCCGGGGACGCCGTGCGCATCAGGGAAATCGCCCACTCGATGAAGGGCGCTTCCGGCAACATTTCCGCCAAGCTCATGTATACCGCCTGCCTTAAATTGGAGACCATGGCCAAGGAAGGCAAGACCGACGGCATGCAGGAAATAGCGTCATCCCTCGACGGGTATTTTGAGGAGATCAAGATCTTTGCCGCCCGTTTTAAAAAAGAACTGGCAGGCTAGAGAGCCGACCGATGAGCCCCGCCGGCCGTTTTTTGGCGCTGGTTTTGCTGGGATTAGCGGCCTTTTTTAATGCCCTGGGCAATCCCTTTGTCCACGATGATGTTGTCTTTATCCTCAAGAATCCCCACATCACAGATTTAAACCATTGGTGGCAGGCCTTCCAGGTGTCCACGGCGGCCGGAGGGCTTAACACGTATTACCGTCCGCTCCTGGAGATCTTTTATCGCCTGGAATACCGCCTTTTCGGCCCCCATCCTTTTGGTTTTCACCTGGTCAATGTCATCATCCATATCATCAACGGGCTGTTGCTTTTGGCCTTATTGGAAAGACTGGGCCTCAAGAAGCCGGTGGCCTGGGTTGTGGCCGCTCTTTTCCTCGTTCATCCGGTGCAGACCGAAGCGGTCGACTGCATTGCCGGGATCTCCAATCTTTGGATGGCCCTGGGTGTTTTAGGCGCCCTGCATGCTTATTTAGAAAGACGGCATGTTCTCGCCTTGCTTTGTTTTGTGGCCGCCTGCCTGGGAAAGGAACAGGCCTTGATGTTCATCCCCCTGGCCGTCGCCATCGATTGTTACCGGGGGCAAAGGAATGTTGTTGCCTGGTTTTTTTATACAGCGGCGGCCGTTGTTTTGCTGGCCTTGAGGCACATGGTGACTGGCGCCTCGCTGCTGAAGGCTGTCATGGCATCGCCGGGTGAGTTTGGTTTAAGGCTGGCGGCGATCGCCCGGGATATCCTTATGTATGTGCGGTTGATAGTCTTCCCTTATGACCTGCATTATTACCGCAATACGGACATCTTGCAGCCCGATCATCAGGCGTGGTGCCTGTTAGGGATAGCCGTATTGGTCATTCTTTTTATCTACAGGCGTCGTCCGCAGGCGCGGGGGATATTGGTGCTGGGGCTGGGTTGGTTTACGGCAGCGCTTCTGCCGGTGTTGAACGTGGTCCCTCTGGTCAATGAATATTCCTTTATCCTTACACCGGAGCATTTTTTGTATTTACCCATGGCGGGCATCCTTATCCTTTTGGTGACGACGGTCGATCATTTTATGAAAGATTTCAAAAAATTTCTGACAGGCGTTGTCCTGGCAGGATGCCTGCTGCTGACATGGCACCAGAACACCTTTTGGTCCAGTGAAATCGCCCTGTTTGAACGGATGCTGACCTTTGAGCCTGATTTCGGCCGCGGACAATTGCTTTTGGCCAAGGCTTATTATTTTAACGGGCAGCCGCAGATGGCCCAGCCGCATTTTCAAAAAGCTTTTGCCATCATGTCTGCGTATGCCCAAAAAACAACCAATGCCAATGCCAAAAGGTTCTACCTGCGTTATCTCAACGAGATTGCCTACTATTGGTCCAAAAACCAATGCTTGATGGGAAAAGGCAGATGTGATAGAAAGGTCTGATATGTTCTGGATCATTATCTTGTGTTTTGGGGTGTTGGTCGCCTTAGGTGTAGCCGTTTATCTGCTGCCTGCCGACCCCGCCGTCAAAACCAAAAAGAAGAAGGAAAAGAAAGCGGCTGCGGCGGCCGCTCCGGCAGCCGCTGATACCAAGGACTGGAAATCTGCGGCGGAACGCTGGCAGGGGCAGAACCAGGCCCTTCGGGGCGAGATCGAGAAAATGAAAATGGACCAGCGGCGCGCCCAGCAAGCGGCTGACGAACAAAAAACTCAAGTGAAAGAATTGACCGAGAAACTGGCGCTTGAAAAAAGCTGGCGCGAAAAAGAGCAGGCCGCCATGGAGAGGTCCAAGCAGCATGAAAAAGGCTTAAAAGAGCAGGTGTCCCGGACCGAGGGTGACCTGGAGAAGGAGCGTTCGCACCGTTCGCGGCTGGAAAGGGAGCTGCAGGAACTAAGGATCAAGTACGATCAAATCATCGACGAGAAACGCCAGCTTTCCATTAAGGCCGGCAGCCAGCAGGCCACTCTGGAATCCAATGCCAGGGAAATCCGGGCCTTAAAGGACGAGTGTGTCCAACTGAAAGAAAGACGGGAAGACGTCCAATGGGTGGCCAAAAGCGAAGTCGATGAATTAAAAAAGGCCCTTGCCGCCAAAGAGCAGGAGCTGGCCCGCCTAAAAACAACCTCATGAATAAATTCCCTTTTGCCGGACGGACCGATTGGTCCCAGGAGATCAACGCCCTGAATAAAAAGCTCGAAGAACTCCAGGCTGCCCGCACGGCCGTCATGGATCTGACCGCCTCAAATCCAACCAGCTGCGGCTTTGTTTATCCGCGGGGGCTGCTGGAACCTTTAAGCTCTACCGAAAACTTTAATTACCAGCCCGACTCTTGCGGCCTTCTCCAGGCGCGCCAGGCCGTGAGCCGGTATTATGCCCCGCAGGCTTCCCTGCCGCCCGGCCAGATCATCCTGACAGCCAGCACCTCGGAAGCGTATTCATTTTTAATGCGGCTTCTGGTAAATCCCGGGGAAAAGGTCTTGATCCCCAGGCCCAGTTATCCTTTATTCCAGTTCCTGCTGGAGATCAACGATGTCCGTTTTGATCATTATCCGCTGGTGTATGACGGGCGCTGGCGGATGGACATGGATGCCCTGGAAGGTCTAGTGGACAGCCATACCCGTGCCGTTATTTTGGTCAATCCCAACAACCCCACCGGTTCCTATATCAGCCGCGCCGAGTTAAATACCTTGAACAAGATTTGCCGTAAGCATCAATTGAGCATTATTTCCGACGAGGTTTTCTTTGAATACGCTTTTGAGGCGGCAGACGCGGCCGGCTGTGCGGGTAACCGGGAGGTGTTGACCTTTGTTTTGGGCGGGCTTTCCAAATCCTTAGGGCTGCCGCAAATGAAGTGCTCGTGGATTTTGGGTTCAGGGCCGCAGGACCAGTTACAGCAGGCTCTCAGCCGTCTGGAAACCATTGCCGACACCTTCCTTTCCGTCAATACGCCGGTCCAAAATGCCTTGAGCGCCTGGTTGACCCATGCTCCTGGCGTTCAGCAGCAGATTATTGCCAGGGTCAAAGAGAATCTCCAATGGCTGGCCGCCCATAAAGAGAAACATACCGAAATCCTTTCCCTGCAGGGGGGATGGTACGCCACCTTGCGTGTTCCCGCCGTCAAACCGGAAGAAGAGCTGGTATTGGAGCTTCTGGCCAAAGACCACGTGCTGGTCTATCCGGGATATTTTTTTGATTTTTCGGGCGGGACGTATATTATCCTGAGTTTATTGCCTTCCCCGGAGGTCTTTCAAGAAGCCGCCGGCCGCATCCTACACCGGCTTCGTACGTTCTAGAAAGCCGAAAAACTTTTACAAAGACACGAAGAATTTGTTAAGATAAGCCATGCCTAAGAGACCTGATTGGGATGAGTATTTTATGAAATTGGCGATGCTGGCTTCCGAGCGGGCCACCTGCCCGCGCATGCATTGCGGGGCCGTGCTCGTCAAAAATAAGAATGTCATCGCCACAGGCTATAACGGCTCCATTCCCGGTGACGCCCATTGCGAGGATGCCGGCTGCTTGCTGGTGGACAACCATTGCGTCCGCACGGTCCACGCGGAGATGAACGCGATCGTCCAGGCCGCCAGGCGCGGCCACGCGGTGGAAGGAGCCACGGCCTACGTCACCAACATGCCTTGCACCACCTGCGCCAAGTCCTTGATAACCGCCGGCGTCCAACGGGTGGTTGTTTTTTCAGACTATCATGACACCATGGCGGTTGATTTCTTTGCCAAGGCCAAGGTCGTCATTGACCGCATCACCATGCCGGAGAAGTCGATCCATTACGATCTGAAAAGCTATTCGTCCGCCAGATGAGCGCTCCCGTGATTAAAATTTTGATCGCTGATGATGAAGAGGCGGTCATCGAGATCCTGGCGCGTAAAATTTCGGCCCAGGGCTATCATGTTATTACGGCCAAGGACGGCCAGGAGGCCTGGGACAAAATCAACAGTGAGATGCCCGATGTGATCGTCCTGGATCTGACCATGCCTAAAATGGACGGGTGGGCGGTCTTAAGCCGGTTACGCCAGAATCCGCCGCTCAAGCGGTGGCAACCCGTGATCATCGTCTCAGCCCAGGCTGAATTTGAAAATTACAGGAAGGGTTTCGACCTGCAGGCCGACCATTACTTGGCCAAACCTTGCCAGACCGAAGATATATTAAAATCCATTCGCCTGATGCTGTCCCTTGTTCCGCAACGTAATGTCTAAAGTCATGCTTTCTTTAATGGTGGACGTGTTGATGATCCTTGGTATTGCCTTGGGCGGTTTTATTGCCCTGGTGCGCCATATGGAATCTGCCGGCGTATTTTTTCCCAGCCGCCAACTGGCCGCCAACCCTTCGGCCTTAGGATTGCCATGGGAGGATGTTTATTTTAAGGCCAGGGGGCCGGTCTCGCTCAACGGCTGGTTTTTTAAAAACCCAAAAGCCCGCGCAACGCTCATTTTTGCCCATGGCAATGCGGGCAATATCGCTGACAGGTTATCAAGAGTAAAATTTTTTTATGATTTGGGTTTAAGCGTGTTGATCTTTGATTACCGGGGCTACGGCAAAAGCGAAGGCAAGCCCTCGGAGAACGGTATTTATTGGGACGGACAGGCCGCGTATGATTACCTGCAGTCCCGCGGCGACGTGAATATGGACAAGATCATTCTTTACGGGGCCTCCTTGGGCGGGTGTGTGGCCATCGATCTGGCCCTCAAAAGAAAGGCGGCTTTGCTCATTGTGGAGTCGTCCTTCACCAGCGCCAGGGACATGGCCAGGGTGCATTATCCCTTCATCCCTTCCATTTTTATCGGTCTTAAATTCAATTCAGTGGATAAGGTCAGGCATTTGGAGGTCCCCAAGTTATTTTTCCACAGCCCCCAAGATGAGATCGTGCCCTACAGCGTGGGCGAGAAGCTTTTCAGGGCTGCTGCCCAACCGAAGCAATTTTTAAAAATAGAGGGAGGGCATAACAGCGGCTGCCTTTCCCCCCAGGCGATCGGGGAATTCGTGCGCCTGTTAAAACTCAAGGAACTGGTATGAAACTCCTCAAAAGAGACAAGACTTTCGTTATCGACAGCGACGGCAAGCGGGTGCACTTAAGAGGCGTCAATTTCGGCGGATGGCTGATGATGGAAGCTTATTTCATGTACTCGCCTAACTGGCCGCAGCAAGTCTTTGAGAAGGAATTTGTCCGGCGGCACGGGGCCAGGGCCCTGGAGACGCTTGTGAAAAGCTTCAGGGACAATTTTATAGCCGAGGCCGACGTCAAGCAGGTGGCCTCCTGGGGGATGAACAGCATCCGCCTGCCGTTTCATTATAAGGTGGCCGAGGACAAGAAGGCCATTTCTTATATCGATCAGGCCGTTGCCTGGGCGCGCAAACACCAGGTCTATTTGATCCTCGATTTGCACGCGGCTTATGGCGCCCAAAACCATGATTGGCATTCCGACAGCCTGGGACCCGCGGAATTGTGGACCAAGAAATCCAACCGCCACAAGACTTACTCATTATGGGAAATGCTGGCCGACCGTTACAAGGACGAAGCTGTTATCGCCGGGTATGATCTGCTCAATGAAGCTGTGCTGGAGAGCGCCGGTTTGCTCAATGAATTTTATCACCAATTGATCAAGGCCATCCGCCGCTGCGACAAAAATCATATGCTTTTTATCGAAGGCAAGCACTGGGCCCAGCAGATCGATGTGCTGGATGATTTTCCGGACGACAACTGGATCTACAGCATCCATTTTTACGAACCCATTGAATTTACCTTCAATTACGTGCCGTTTTTGACCTATCCATGGAAAGGCTATGACAAAGACGTTATCCGCCGGCGCATGGAGGGGTATTTCCGTCTCGCCCAAAAAATGCAACGGCCGGTGCATGTCGGCGAGTTCGGCGTCAATTACCGCCAGGGTTTCTACAATGAACATCTTTATCTAAGGGACGAACTTAAAGCATTTAATGACCTTGGCTTCCACTGGAATTACTGGACCTACAAAGCCGTCAAGAACTACCTTCATCCCGACGGCATTTTCGGATACTACCCCAACAGCCCCTGGGTGAACAGACCGGCGGTAAAGCCGGGCTGGCATACGTGGGCCGATTGCTGGCCTAAATACAAGAATGAAATGGCCGCTTCCTGGCAGACCAGGGCCTTCAATCTGAACAACGAAGTGGCCAAGCAGCTTCAACAAGCGGCGAAAGCTTCTTAAAGAAACCGCTTTTTAAATCCCCAAATGAGTTGCCTAAGATTTTGGTTTGTTGTAACATAGCAACAGTTAAGCCAAGGCCCACAGGCTCATTTTCATCCGGGTCTCTAATCCAACTATCTTTAAGGAGGGGAGTATGAAGAAACTTGTGGCCTCAATGCTTGTTGTCGCGTTCTTTGCGACAGGTTGTACAGGTTCTTTTTCATTGACACACAAACTTTATAGCTGGCACCGTTCCCAATCCGATAAATGGTCCGACGAGTTATGCTTCCTGCTTGTCTCCATAACGCCTGTGTACAGCCTGGCGATTTTTGCGGATGCCATCATTTTCAACTCCATCGAATTCTGGACAGGCAAAAACCCGGTGGATACCGCTTCCAATACGCCTTCCACCCGCATGGTTCAAAACGGCAAGCAGAAGCTCATGATGAGCTATAATGCCAAGACGGATCAGGTCAAGGTGGCCATGGCCGGCAATCACGGGATCATTTTCCAACGCACCCCGGCAGGCATTTTGGCTAAGAACGATAAAGGCCAGGTCCTTTATTCTTCAATCCAGAATGAAAACGGCGACGTATCGGTTTATGACGGCCAGGGCAAGCTGGTCAAGAATTATCCGGCCGGGCAGATCGCCCTGTTGAAGGAAAAATATATTCAACAATAAATGATCAATCGTCTTTTTTCATAGGAAAGGGCAGATAGTCATTGGCTATCTGCCCTTTTTTTAATATGAAAAAATGGATACCCTTGTTGCGGTTTCTGGCTGTTTCCATGGTTGTGGTGTTCATTCTGTCTGAGGCCAAAGATTTCCTCATTAAGACCTCCGTCGATATAGCTTCCCCCAAAATCATCGGAGCCAAGGTCGAAATCGGGTCCCTTTCAGTGGGGCTCCTGAGCCACAAGATCATTATCAAGAATTTCCGGATGTATAATCCGCCCGGATTTCCCAAGCAGGTTTTTCTGGTGATGCCTGAAGTGATGGTGGATGTTGATGTGCCCCAGTTGCTTAAGGGTAAAATGCATTTTCCCTATGTGGTTTTCAACATGGATAAGGTCATCATCATCAAGAATAAGGAAAGAAAGCTTAATGTCGACTCCTTAAAGATCGTCGAAGAGCAGCAGGCGGCCAACAAGGGGAAGCCCATGAAATTGCCTGTTTTTAAAATAGATACACTTGACCTTAATTTGGGCAAGGTGATTGTGGAAGATTATACCCATGCGCCGCCTGTGCGCGTTTCGGGTTATGATGTGGGCGTTAAAAACCTTAAGATCCGCAACATCAACGGCATTCCCAAATTAGTGACGATCGTCCTGGTGGAGGCCATGAAACCCACTGCCCTGCGCAGCGCCGGTCTCTATGCGGCAACGGCCGTGCTGGGGGTCGGCTTCTTTCCGGCTGTGGCCATCGGCCTTGCCGTGGCCAAGGACACTGCCGACGCCGATTTGAACACGTCTTCATCCAGGGTGCACCGGGAGTGTTTAAGACTGATCGCGGACCTCAAAGGCACTGTCAAAAAAACTGACGAAGGCAAGGGCGAAATTTGGGCCAAGGTGTATAATTGCGATATCACCTTCACGATCCAGTCCAAGGGCTGGGAAAGGTGCCATATCAAGATCAAAGCCAGGCAGTTCATGCTGCCCAAATTAGAGACGGCCAACGGGTTGTTGTATCAATTGACGGAAAGATTGAAATAAGTGGTAAGACTTGGGGCCTGCAGTAAAATTTTTATTTCTTTTTTATTATTTTCATTCGTCTATACGGCTTGCGCAAAGCAACTCAGCTCTCAAGAACAGCAGGCCCTTTCTTTCTTGCGCCGGAACATGTCGCCCGGCGACGCAAAGACCTTAAAAGATGATTTCCTGATGCAGGACATCCGCCTGGCGTATCAGGCCGTCAAGGAAGTTCCCTGGGGCAAGAGCATCCCTCAGGATATTTTTTTAAACAATGTTTTGCCTTACGCTTCTCTCAACGAACGCAGGGATGACTGGCGCCGGGATTTCCACCGGCGGTTCATCCGTATAGCTGTTAAAGCCGGGACCATTGACCGGGCCGTGCTCATTTTGAATAAATATGTCTTCGAGACCCTGCACGTTTCCTACAATATAAACAAGCGTCCCAAACCGGACCAGAGTCCTTATGAATCCATGCAGGCGCATTATGCCTCCTGCACCGGGCTTTCCATTTTGCTGACCGATGCCCTGCGTTCCGTCGGTATTCCGGCCAGGATCGCGGCTGTACCCATGTGGCCAGACAACAGCGGCAATCACACCTGGGTGGAGATATGGGACGGCCGGTGGCATTATGTGGGTGCCGGCGAATCAAGTTCCTTGGACCAGGCGTGGTTTACCCGGAAAGCTTCCCACATGGACCGCCGTCACCGCATTTATGCTGCAAGTTTTAAAAGAACCAATCTGATCTTCCCCATGCGCTGGGCCCCTGATCTCAATTTCGTTTCCGCCGTTGACGTGACTAAAAATTACCAAATGGATAGGCAAAGCAAAAATAGAAGATAAAATTGTCCTATGGACCTCCCGGGGGTCAATTTATTATTATCCTCATCTTGTTAGCCTCTTGATTATCTTTGCCCAAAGTTCGGCGGTATCCCCGTTTATTTACACGTTATTTTAGGTTTTTTCTCTCAAGAGAGGTGAAAGTTGACTTTTGTTCATATAATGATACACTATCTCATATGAGTAGGTTCGATTCAAGGTCGACTTCTAAAATAGACCAGGAGAGGGGCAGGTTTTTAAAGCATTTGGCCAGGACAGGCCTTAGAGTAAGCCGTGGCCGTGAGCTTATCTTTAATGAGGTTATGCAAATCCATGGGCATTTTACGGCTGAGCAGTTAACAAAGAAATGCCAAAAGAAAAACCTTAAGGTTTCAAGGCCAACGGTTTTTCGCATCCTTCATGATTTGTTGGCAGCCGGTGTCATCCGTGAGACTGCTTTTGGGGATAAGCACCGTCATTTTGAACATGTATATGATGAAAAACCGCATCACCATGCTTTTTGTATTTACTGTCATGGTTTTATTGAGTTCCCGGACATGAAGGAAGATATGGTTTATCATTCCATTATTGAGAAGAAAGGCTTTAAGATTTTGGGCCACGAGATGCATTTTTACGGTATGTGCAGAAAATGCCAGGAAAAGGCAGCATAAATTTTTTTGGATTTCAAATGATACAGTATATCAAACATTGGTTGGCAAGGAGAGGCGCGATGGAAACGTGTGGCTCTAAATCAGCACAAAACGATGTCGAGGGTTCGGTTTCACGCGCCGGTGCGATGTCTCTGGAAGGGATGCACAGTAGTGTTGAAGTGCCGTTGTCTCACGCCGGATTCTGGAAGCAGATGGCAGCTTACTTTGGCCCTGCAATTTTGGTGAGTGTGGCCTATATGGATCCCGGCAACTGGGGGACGGATTTGCAAGGTGGTGCGCAATTCAAATATGGATTGCTTTGGGTGGTGGCCGTAGCGAGCCTCATGGCCATTTTTCTTCAAGTCATTGCCACGCGGCTTGGGATTGCAACCGGACGGGACTTGGCTCAATGTTTATATGAATGGTACCCCAAGTGGACACGTTGGCCAAACTGGTTTATGGCTGAAATTGCCATCATAGCCTGCGATTTAGCCGAAGTCCTGGGGGGCGCCGTGGCGTTGAATATGTTGTTTCATATTCCTATTTTTTGGGGTGTTATCATTACCGGTGTCGACGTCTTGCTACTTCTGGCATTGCAACGGTTCGGCATGCGTACTATTGAAACCGTAGTTTTGCTGCTGGTGGCAACTATTGGCATTTGCTATTTTATTGAAATTTTCGTTCTGCCGCAGACGCGCCCTGATTTTCAGGAAATGGGCCGGGCTATCATCGTGCCCGCTCTGGCTTCGCCCAGTATGGTTTATATAGCTATCGGCATTATCGGAGCCACAGTCATGCCGCATGTCCTGTATTTGCATCCCGCTCTGGTGCAGAGCCGTAAGTTTCAGAAGGATGGTGAATCTATCCGAAGGGCAATCCGATTCAATGCCATTGATACCAGCGTCAATCTGTCGGTGGCTTTTGTCATCAATGCCGCCATTTTGGTTCTTGCTGCGATTGTTTTTTACGGTAAAACCAGCGTTACGGTTGCCGGCGGACAGGTAGTGCACTTCAATGCTTCGACAGATTGGATTCAGGCCGCCAACCTGACGTTGGCCCCATTGATGGGTACATCTGCCGCGAGCATATTTTTTG
Source organism: Candidatus Omnitrophota bacterium (assembly GCA_028870995.1). GTDB lineage: Bacteria > Omnitrophota > Gorgyraeia > Zapsychrales > Fredricksoniimonadaceae > JABDGZ01. Next base: position 48,423 of record JAGWOI010000010.1, read on the forward strand.
CTGTAGCGCTTCTTGCCAGCGGGCAAAGTGCTACAATAGTAGGTACATTGGCGGGCCAGGTGGTCATGGAAGGGTTCATGCGGTGGAAGATTGCACCCTGGTTACGGCGTCTTATTACGCGTTCGTTGGCTATCATCCCAACAGCTATTTTTGTTGGTGTCCGCGGGGCTAACAATGTCAACGACCTCATAGTTTTAAGTCAAGTGGTTTTAGCGCTACAACTTCCGTTTGCCATGTTTCCTTTATTGCACCTTGCCGGTTCCCGTAAACGGATGGGAAAATGGCGGCCCAGCTGGTTTTTGCTTACCGCAGGATGGGGGTCAGCGCTAATTATAACGGCCTTTGACTTCTACGGTTTGCCTGATGCTTTGAAGCAGGCCTGGGGCGTCATCACAGGTGCTGGCGGATAGACAAGAAAAAAACAAAAAGAGATGTATAAAAAAATTCTTGTAACGTTAGATGGCACCTCAACCGATCGAGCCATCATCGAACACATCAAGCAGCTTGCGAAGTTTATGCAAGCCCAAATATTATTACTGCATGTGGCTGATGGTTGGGCCGCGCGTACTTTCGGTCCGGATGCCGTCAGCACTGAAATAACTGAAGATACCGAGTATTTGAACAAAGTTCAGATGGAGTTTCAATCTGCCGGTATTTCTGCCGAGACACAGCTGGCTTATGGCGAACCTTCCAAGGAAATCATCCGGTGTCTTGAACAAAAAGATTGTGATCTGGTGGCGATGAGCACGCACGGGCACGGGCCATTGAAAGATTGGATCTTAGGCAGTGTGGCGGATGAGTTAAGACACCGGACCAGTGTTCCTATTTTAATGATCCGGGCATCTCATGATTAAACAGAGATGCACTTAACCTGGCTTTGCCCCAGGTCTCTGTCACAGATGCGTTTCTAATTTATGAGTTCATTCAATGACTATTTAGCCGGCGGCCACGCCTGGAGTTTTGTCCCCGTGGCTGTTATTTTGGGGATCCTTCACGGCCTGGAGCCGGGTCACAGCAAGACCATGATGACGGCCTTTATCGTGGCCATCCGCGGCACGGTGGGCCAGGCCTTCCTGTTGGGTTTGTCGGCGACCATTTCCCATACCGCGATTATCTGGGTGCTGGCCTTCGTTGGTTTGCATTATTCTTCCGTTGTCAATGTGGAAGGGATGGAACCTTACTTTAAATTAGCCACAGGCCTCATCGTTATCGGTCTTGCCGGCTGGATATTTTACCGGACAAGACAGGCCCGGTTGGAGGCGCATCACCATGAACACGAAGACCATGACCATGATGATCATTTGGAGTTTGGTGACGCGCATGAGCGCCAACATGCCAGGGAACTGGAAAAGCACCTGGAAAACGGGCATGTCACCACAAGCCAGATCATCCTGTTCGGCCTGACGGGCGGATTGCTGCCGTGCCCGTCGGCATTTGCCGTGCTGCTGTTATGCCTGCAACTGAAGAGATTCACGCTGGGCTTTGCCCTGGTTCTGGCCTTCAGCATCGGTCTGGCCGTCACGCTTGTCGGAGTTGGGGTCATTGCTGCCGTATCCGTGAAGCATGTCAGCCGCAAGTTTGCCGGATTCGCAGAATGGGCCCGCCTAGCGCCCTACATCAGTTCAGCCGTCCTGGCGCTGGTGGGGCTCTTGGTGGTCTTGCAGGGATTGGGAGGAATTTCGCGTTGACAAGGGCCTTAAATTTCGGTATTCTACTCCTTCATGTCTACCAAGTTAAAGAATAAGATCCTTCAACAGAAGGCCAGGGTGGCGGTGATCGGCTTAGGGTATGTCGGTTTGCCGCTGGCACTGGCTTTTGCCGAAAAGGGATTCAAGGTATGGGGCATCGATACTGACCAGGACAGGGTGTCCCGTATCCAGGCCAAAAAGAGCTACATCACCGACGTGCCCAGTTCCTTCATGGCCCGCCTGGTTGACAAGAAGACCTTTGAGGCTACGACGGATTTTGACGCGTTGGCCCAGGCGGATGTAGTCATCATCTGTGTGCCCACCCCTTTGAAGCGTAAATACACTCCCGATATTTCCTATATTGTCAGCGCCGTCAGGAGCCTGGCCAAACATGTGCATAAGGACATGCTGGTCGTTTTGGAAAGCACCACCTATCCAGGCACGACGGAGGAGCTGATCAAGCCGGAATTGGAGAAAAGCGGCTTGAAGGTGGGCCGGGATTTTTATGTGGCTTTTTCCCCGGAGCGCATCGATCCGGGCAATAAGAATTTTGATGTGACACGGATCCCCAAGGTGGTGGGAGGTTTGACAGACACCTGCACGGAATTGTCCGCGTTGCTTTACGGCCAGGCCATTAAACACGTTCACAAAGTCTCTACCGCCAAGGCCGCGGAGATGACCAAACTTCTGGAAAATTCTTTCCGCATCGTCAATATCGGATGGATCAATGAGATCGCCCGGATGTGCCATGCCATGGGGGTTAATGTTTGGGAAGTGATCGATGCCGCCAAGACCAAGCCTTTCGGCTTCATGCCGTTTTATCCCGGCCTGGGCGTGGGCGGGCATTGCATCCCCGAGGATCCGTTGTACCTCTACTGGAAAGCCAAGCACCATGATTTCAGCTGTAAATTCATCAAGCTTGCGGCGGACACCAACCATGATATGCCGGCCTATGCGGTGGACCGCCTGAAGAAAATGGTGGCCAAGCCTTTAAAGAACGCCAAGGTCCTGGTATTGGGCGTGACGTATAAAAAGGACGTAAAAGATTTAAGAAAATCGCCGGCCATCAGGCTTATCGAACTGCTGAAAAAACAGACCAAGGTGGATTATTATGATCCCTTGATCCCGTTCCTTAAAATAGACGGGATAGACCTCAAAGCCATCGCATTGACCCCGGCCAAAATCAAAAGTTACGATGCGGTGATCGTTGCCGTTGACCATACGGCCGTTGATTACGACCTCATCTACAAGAATGCCCGCCGGATCTTTGATACACGCAACATATATAAGGAAAAGAGGGACAAGAAGGTTGTTAAGCTATGAACCTTAAGGCCATGAGGAATGCCCACCTGTACCTGGGCGTTTTTTTTGCACCCCTGCTCCTTTTTTTTCTTATCAGCGGCACGTGGCAAACCTTCGGTCTGCACGAAGCCTCCAAGGATGGCAGCTATAAGCCGCCGGCTATCATTAAGTCTCTTTCCCAGGTGCACAAAAATCAGCGCTGGGTGGACGGCCACAAGGTGCCCAAACCTTCAGTGCCTTTCCGGTATTTGGTCCTTTTAATGTCTTTAGGGATGATAGCCACCACGATTTTAGGCATTCTCATGGCCTTCAAATACAATCAGGCCCGGATCGTCTGGGTTTGTTTGTCCGTCGGGACAGCCCTTCCAATCCTTTTATTATGGCTTGCACGTCAGTAGGGCTTGGAAAATTTCCATTGACAAATTAAGGGTATTATCTAAAATAAGTCATTAATTGACTTATTTGAAGCTTGTTTTTTTATAGCTGTTCTTTCAGGGAACGGCTTTTTTAAATCCTACAAATAAGTCGAACAAAGACGTATATAGCCGAAAAGCTTGATTCTTAGTCAGGGAGAGAAATATATGTATAAACGACTTATTTTTTGTTTGATAGGAGGACTTAGCCTGGCGCTGCCGTGCCTGGCCCAAGATCAGCCTCTTGCGCCTATTGCCCCCAACACGATTGTCATCAAGAACCATCAATTCATCCCGCCGCAATTAACCGTCCCTGCCGGAAAAAAACTGGAAATCACCATCGATAATCAAGATCCCACTGCCGAAGAATTCGAAAGTTTTGACCTGGACCGCGAGCAGGTGGTGAGAGGGCATAAGCAGATCACGGTTTATATCGGCCCCTTAAAGCCCGGCAAATACGGCTACTGGGCGGATTATCATCAGGATTCCAAGGGCATCATTGTCGCTCAATAGATTTTAGAAAGGCAATTAAGTGAAATTTAGAATCGCAGCAAGCATCGCCCTTATTTCTGCCGTTGTTTTAGTCCGTCCTGCTTTGGCCGAGAAGCTTGTCTATGAGCCTTACGCGGAAACCGGGGAGTGGGAATATGAAAGCACGGGGCAGTATGATTTCGATCACGCGAAAAATAAGAATGCCGTTCAAGAATACAAAAACACGATCGGGTATGGCGTGAATAGTTTTTGGCATACCGAGTTCGAAGTTGAGATGGAAAGGGAGCCGACTGATGAGGGCATTACCCGCTTTAGGGCGACCCATCTGGAATGGGAGAATATTTTTCAGCTGGCGCCCAAGGGAAAATACTGGGTCGATCCCGGCATTTACCTGGCCTATGAGGCTCCAATTAAAGGTAAGGAAGTGGGCCAGTTCGAGGCCAAGCTGCTGTTGGAAAAATCCATTGCTAAATTCACCAATGTTTTGAATATCAGTTTTAATCAGCAAGTCAGCCAAGGCGCTTCTCCTTATACGGATGCCGGCGCATCCTGGAGCACCAGATACCGCCTGTCACCTTATTTCCAGCCCGGCTTTGAGTATTGGAATGATTTTAGTGAAATGAACAGCCATTTAACATATAATCTACAAAGCCATCAGGCCGGCCCTTGCTTTTATGGGCGTATAGGCCTTGGTAGGCGCCATCTTAAGTACAATATCGGTTATTTGTTCGGGATCTCCCAAGCGGCCCCTCAAGGGGAGTTGAAATGGGTCGTTGAGTACGAATTCTAATATGATGAAACGTTTAAGACATAGGATGGGCCAGATCTTCCAAACCTGGGGCCCGGCGTGGCTGGTCATGATCGCCGACGTGGATGCGGCCAGCGCCATCACCGCGGCCGACAGTGGGGCGCAGTACGGCACCAAGCTTGTCTGGTTTATCATGCTTTTGGTCATTCCTTTGTTTGTGATCCAGGAAGTGGCGGGGCGTGTGGGGGTTGTCACGGGCAAGGGCTTGGGAGAGCTCATCCGGGAGAATTACCAAAGGCGCGTTGCGGTGTTTTGCGCCATTCCCATGGCGTTGGTTGACATCATCAGCTATGTGGTTGAGTATACCGGTATCGCCATTGGTTTTCAGATGATGGGTGTTTCCAGGTTTATCTCCGTGCCGCTGGCTTTTATGGCCCATGTGCTGGTGGTTTATAACAAAAAATACGCCGAAGCGGAAAAGCCGCTGCTCATTCTTTCTGTTCTTTTTTCAGCGGTATGGGTGGTTGCTGCGTTTTTGACCGCGCGCAACGGCATCGAAGTAACACCTTTCTATTTTTCCAAATCTCCTGATTTTATTTTCATGCTGGCGGCCAACATCGGCGCCGTTATCATGCCTTTCATGCTATTCTATCAAGTCTCCGCCACCGCCGAGAAGGGGACGCAGCGCAGCAGTGTCTGGGCCGTGCGGTTTGAAACCCTGGTGGGGGCTATCTTTTCCGAATTGATCATGGTGGCGATTGCGGTATCAGCCATCGGCATTAATGTGGACAATTTGAATTTCACTTCGCCCAAGGTGCTGTCTCAAAGCCTTTCGACTGTAGCCGGGCATTTTGCGCCGTATGTTTTCGGGGTGGGCCTTATCGCCGCCTCATTTATTGCACTTATTGTCATTTCGCTCGGCAGCTGCTGGGGCGTGACTGAGGCCGTCGGGTGGGGGAGAAAACATTGGTTTAAGGTATATCTTCTTGAGTCCATTCCAGCTGTCATCATCCCGCTGTTTTCCTTTAATCTCATCAAACTTGCCCTTAACCTGATGGTGCTGCAGATCGTGGTCTTGATCGCTCCTGCCATTATATTAGGAATGCTCGCCTCGAATAAGAAGCTCATGGGCGACCTCGTCCTGAATCCCGCCAATAAGTTCGTGTACTGGACCTTCATCGTCTTGATCTTCGCCACCGGCATTATCAGCATGCTGCCCTTTTTTGGGGTGAAGTTGTAAAAACCCCAGAAATTTTTTTTGTTCTGACTATTGATTATTAATCAAAATAATATTTGACAAATTATGAAATGTGTGACATACTGCATCCGCTTCAAAAAATCCCCCCAGAAAAGTTTCGAGGCCAATCATGAAAAAAATCTTTCTCTTTTTGCTGTTTGCCTGTTTTATGTCTTCAGCAAGGGCAGAAATCAAAGATTACGTTTATGACGGTAAGGAAATTTATCTACACGTCAAAAGAGACCATGTGACAACGGTAGTCTTTCCTGAACCTGTTACCAGCGTAGTCAGGGGATTCGGCGCCGACACCTACGTTGTTCGGCATAACGATAAGAATCCCAATGTGTTGGAATTGATGCCAACGGCCAATGAAGTGGCCGAGATGACGGTAAGCGGCATGTCTGGAGAGGACTACGTCTTAAGATGTGTGGCCAATGACAATTTTTATACAAAGATGGTTATCCAAAGGCTTGCGGTGTCTGTGGGGAAGGATGAGGATAAGGTCATTGCCGTTAAGATGGATACCTTGCCAGAATCAACGGTAGAAAGAAAGGAAACTCATTCTAAGGTTCCTACGGAAAAAATCATTTTAGCGCCGGTGAGCGTCCTGCCTCCGCAACTGAACGCGAAGATCACACTGAAAGGTAATGACTTGCCTCTTAAAATTTATTTCTCCACCATCTCCCAAGTTACCGGTTACAACATTATCACTTCTTCTGATATCGATTCCCAAAAGACCTCCATAAATCTCGAGAACATCGAGGTTTGGAGGGCCTTAAAAAGCCTGCTTTATAAATTTGGATATGGTTTCAAAGTCTCGCAAGACGATTTGATTATCACTGAGACGGAGACCAGGATTTTTAATATCAATATGCCGGCCGTGGACCAATCTTTTACTGATGAGACCTCCAATCAATCTTACACAAGCAGCGAAAATAATAATTATGCGGGATCCACCAATCAAAATAACCAAGATATTAAGGTAGGAACAAAGATTTATTACGAGAATGCTTCCCCTAAACTTTCTTTATGGAGCGACCTGGAAAACAACATTAAATCCCTGATCACGCCAAAAATTGGAAGTTATTCCATAAATAAAGTAAGCGGTTCAATCATTGTTACGGACAAGCCTGCTGTTTTAGACAAAATAAACGAGCTTGTTTCCACCATTAATGAGAATTTGGGGAGGCAGCAGAGCTTTGAAATACAAATCATCGAGGTGACCCTTTCTGCCAATCACGAGTCCGGTATTGATTGGAATGTCATTGGCAGGAGTTTGGCAGGCTTGAACAACATTACGGCTTCCACAAACTTCAACGCCTCGGGATTCTTGAGCGGACAATTATTGACTTTGTCAGCCACCGGACCTGATGCCGGGAGCGGGACAAGCAGGGGGGGTGTGTCCTTGATGCTCAAGGCTCTCGATGCCATGGGGAACGTCAATGTTATAAGTAAGCCGTCGATCACCGTGTCAAATATGTTCCCCGCTGTTATACAAGAAGTGACCAGTATCCCTTATATAAGCGGGACTGGACAGACTATAGGCAATAACATCGCCCAATCCAATGTCGTCACCTCCCAGGTTTCCGATGGTCTCACCATGAGATTAGAGGCTAAGATTGAAGATAAAAAAACTGTCTTGAACATATCTGCCGCCTTAAACACCCTTGATTCCTTGATCAATGTGCCCGCTGGTAACGGCTTAACCATCCAAGAACCCCAGGTATCAACTAAAAGCATCACCACCAATGTGGGCATAGAGCCCGGGAAAACCTTGATTCTTGGGGGGCTTATCAGTGGTACGAGAAAAAATTCCAGGCAGGGGGTACCCTTTCTGGATCGAATTCCTGTTTTGGGTAATATTTTTCAGTTTCAATCAAAATCCAATCAAAGAACAGAGCTGGTCATCTTAATCACCCCTAAAAATATCATCAAAAATATATGAGTTATTTATTATTCAATAATGACGTTTACCTAAGCGATGGCAACAGAATGAACAAGGTCAAAAAGGAAGCAGGCTCCTTCCGCCAACTGTCTGAAGCCCACCTCTGCGTTGTCGATGCTGATATCCTTATTGCTTCGGCCTCTGAGAATGCCTTAGATAAAAAGGACAGTATTCTTGCCAAGAAATTCAGCGACAGCTATCAAGGTGAATACATCCTTCAAGATGAAAGAATAGATAACAATATTTTTCAGGTCATCGGCATAAAGACTGATAAGGTCAGAGAGGTTTATTCTTTATTATCTCATGATAAAATTGTCACCTTTGTGCCTTATGCCGTTGCTGCACGTAAACTGCTTTCCCAGCAGAGGTTCCCTGCGAATAAGGTGCTTGTTTTGCTTGATGACCTAGGTAGCGAAAAACTCATCACTGTCTTTAAAGGCCTTAAATTCAGCCGGACACGGACGATAGTTCATGATAAGCCCGAGCAAATCCTGCCTGAAATTAAACGTTCGGTCATCAATTTCGAGAAGAAATTAGCTGAGCAGAAGGATAAAAATATAGAAGGATTAATCATTGTCACCAACAACAAAATCCTTGGAACGGAATTCAAGGAGATTGAAAAGGATTTGTCAGTGGAGATTGTCGATAGTGTTTGTTTCGGCTTGGAAGGCTTGAGGGCCGGAGGCTTTGTCCTCAAATATATCCTTCCTGAAGAAATTATCAAAAGGCGAAGAAGGCAGGAATCGCGGCAAAGAATGCAAAACCTTATCATATCTGTATCGCTTCTTGTTCCCGGCACGTTGTTCTTTTTTTACAATCGTGTCGCTTTAGGGGCGGCGCGGAACGCTTTCAAACAGGAAGAAGGACGTCAATGGGAGCTTGAAGAGGAATTAAACAAGCTCGATCCGTTCATTTACCGAAATATGCTTGAACGGCAAAAAAAGATCAACTATGCCCTTTATTTTTTAAATACCGTTAATTCACTGCCGGTCAGTTATGAAGTACATTCCTTTAGTTTTGAAAGGAGGGAGGATGGCCGTTTCGACTTAGAGGAGTACCTTTACTCACAACAGGATGGCTTGTTCGACCCTATTGTCCCCATCGGCCCTTTAAAAAGAGCCCGGATCAATGATTTCCTGGCACATAACAGAGCAGGAAAATATTTGAGGATAGAGTTATGAACAAAATGATGATTTTGGGCTCTTTTATTGTATCAATTTTGTTGATTAATTCCGGTTTCGTATGCAGGAGCCAGGCCGAAAGTTTGGATAAACAAAAAGATCAACTTGACCGGGTTGTTAACGTCATGAGGCAAGAGTTAAGGGCAAAACGACAATGTGTCCCTACAGTTCCCGTTAATATTGGCGAATCTTTTAATTCATTTGTCAATTTTATGCGTATGCTGAAGAGTTATGACGGCATCGACATGATGCTTGAGTTCGCTGTCAAGAATGGAAAAAACAGCCTCGAAGAACACTTGATTGATTCCGGTTTTAGAAATGTCAAGGCTCTGCCGGTTATCTTAAGAATCAATAAATCTTCTTTTCCGGCAGATCCGGCCTTTTTTCTAAATGATATTTATTTTTTAGAAAATCAGACCGATTTTAAGGTTGATGCAATTATTGCAGAAGATGGCTCTTGGATGATCAAAGGAGAGATCTATGGAATTTAACGGCTTTAATATTAGAACAATCATCATCACCGTTGTAGCTGCCTGTCTGATGTGTCTCTTGACGGTCAGGATTCCTCATCAGAATGTCAATGCCTCGACAGGACCAATAACACCGACAATCATTCATGAAAACCATATCCCAATCGTGACCCAACCGCAAGGGGGCGGTGATGTTGACCGTGATGGACAGATGAAAAGAATGAAAGAAGAGATGAGCATGGATAGACAGCAGTTAAGACGTATAAGGGTTCTTAAAATGAAGCGTGAAGAGACAGACCTGGAATTGGAAGAGCAAAAAGCATTGTCGGAGCTTAACAAACTTAAAATGGATAATCTTGCCTTGGATAATGGTGCCAATCCTGCGGATTCGTCCAACGTCAACATCAGGATAGAGTATTTGGGGGGGGCGGCAAACACCGGGAAGCTATTTTAGCCGTCAATGGGGTGGATTATACGGTTAAGAAAAAAGACAAAGTCTTAAAGAATATGGAAGTTGAGTCCATTACCGATAATGAAGTCACCATTCATTTTTTGGAACCAAATTCAATGGTTACCTATCAATTTAAGTCTCAATAATGGCCGATTTCTAAAGGCATTAGAAAGTCTGATCTCTGAATCAGTGGAAAAGAAAGTGGAAAAGAAAGTGGAATATAAGGATGGCTAAATTCGGTGAATTACTTATTGTAGAAAATTTAATAACACAAGAAGAGCTTAATCTCTGCTTGCAGGCCCAAGGGTTAAACCGCCATGAGCGTATAGGAGCAATTTTAAAGCATTATAATTTTATCGATGATTTAAAGATCGCAGAATTGATTGCACGGGAAATCGGCTGGGAATTTTTTACTGGAGAATATGTGCCTGATTATTCAGCCGTCAAGAGTATGGGTTTTGAGTTCTTTAATAAAAACCAAATTTTTCCTGTTAAGGACGGGCCTAGGACGATATTTGTGGTCTCTTATATAGATAATGTCGATGTCACAGATCATTTAAAGGTGGCCTTGGCCCTCGATACAGAGGATAAAGATTCATTCGCCATCGGTAGTGAGAAGGAGGTCCGCCTAGCCCTGGAACTTTTAGCGCTGGAAGAGAATCGCAGGAATATAAACACGCCTTCCTTAGAAATCAGTGGGAACGATGAGGACAAGGTAACGACATGGTTTGACCAAATCATCAAGCAGGCCGTTATCACTCATTCGACTGATATTCATATCGAACCTGCCCTTAAAGTCACTGAGGTCAGGTTCCGGATCGATGGTATTCTTAAATTCATCTGTTGTGTGAAGAAAGAGCATATTCACGCCATTGCCAACATCATTTTAAACCGTTGCCATGCCAACCCTGGGGAGTATAGATTTCAAGAAGGTGGCTTCCGCTATCAATGCCAAGATACCGGGAAAGATTATGATATCCGTTTCTCCCAGGTACCGAGCGCCTACGGGCCTGCCATTGTTTTAAGACTTCACGACAAGGTCATGGCATCGATTCCCTTGGAAAGATTGGGGTATTCGGAGTCTAATTGGAAGCTCATCAAAGAAATGCTTAAAAAACCCTACGGCATCATTTTGGTGACTGGTCCTACAGGCTGCGGCAAATCGACAACCCTCTACGGCATGCTCAATCATATTAAAAGTATCGGAAAAAAGATTTTGACCGTTGAGGATCCGATAGAGATCAATCATACCCTGATGACCCAGTTACAGATAAATCACGCCCAGGAGGTTACTTTTGCCAGGGCCATACGTGCTTTTTTGCGTCATGATCCGGACATCATTCTGGTCGGTGAGATCCGCGATCAGGAAACAGCCCGGGAAGCAGTCCGGGCTTCCATCACAGGTCATCAGGTCTTTTCGACCCTTCACACCAATGGCCCGCTGGAGGCCATCTTAAGACTTAATGATTTGGGCATTGAACCTTTTAATATCGCCAGTTCCTTATTAGCTGTTGTGGCACAGAGGTTGGTGAGAAAACTTTGCAGATATTGTAAGAGAGATGTTTGCATTCAAAAAGAAAGTTTGGAAACTTATGAAGTTAAATATTTAATGGAAGAGGCTCAGGTTATATGCAAGCCAAGAGGCTGCGAGAAATGTCATGAAGGCTACCGGGACAGAACAGTGGTGGCGGAAGTCGTGGTTATTGACGAAGAGATTAAAAGTTTGATTGGTAGAGGACAATTGGGAGAAATTTCGCAATTGTTAAGGGAAAAAGGTCATCAGTCTATGGTCGATGAAGCGGCTCGTTTGGTCAACCAGGGTGTAACGTCTTTAGAAGAGGTTGTGAGGGTTTTGGGGTAGACCGCATATCTAATAAGGAATTGAGGAAGCGGCACGGAACTGGAAATAAGATTTATTAATTTTAAGGTGGGCTATGTATTGGAGAGCCGAAGTTCTCACAAAAACAGGGAAGGAACTAAGTCTTCATTTAGAGGGTCCCAAGGACCATGTGCTGGCCGACCTACAGATGGGTGATTTGACCGTCATCACCATGACCCCTGATATGGTCATGGCATTGAAAAAGATATGCACCAAAGGGCTGATCCCAAGTTCTACATTAGGCCCTTTTTTTATCGATTTCTCAAGAATGCTTCAAAGCGGCTTGTCTATCAATGAAACTGCCAGGACGCTTGGCGAAACGACCGCGGACCTTCAAATAAAGACTGCGTTGAAAAGCCTGCTCGTTTCTCTCAATGATGGCCATTCATTAAAGACTGCCTTTGAAAACACCAAGGTTTTCCCCCACATAGTCCCTATGCTTTTGGATGCCGCTGAAAGAAGCGGTCAAATCCCGGAGGTTTCAAAGAAAATAGGTGAATATTTTGAATATTTAAACGAGAACACGAACAAAGTTATCGGTTCTTTCATTTATCCGATCGCCGTCTTTATTGTGTTGACCGTTGCTTCTATTGTTGTTTCCATGAATTTGATCCCTCAACTGGGTTTCCTTTTGTCCGACGATCAAAAGCACAGCGTATCAATGAAAATACTGACCGGGTATGCATAGTTTATGAAAAATAATTGGCGGATGTTGATCCTCGGTTTTCCAGTTTTGGCTGCCGGTCTCACATATGCATGGCGTTTGCAAAAAGACGGATTCTTGGAATACGTTTTCAATATACCCATAGTAGGCAATATGTTTAAAGAAATAGAATTTACCCATCTATTTTTAAAGTTGTTCATTTATATAAAAAGCGGAATCAGCATCACAGAGGCTCTTTCCCACATCCAATCGACACAGAAGACCTTCGTGACAAATAAGCTTGTGGGAATTAAGAACCGAATCAATAGCGGCCACTCATTGGGAGAAGCCTTTGAGAAAGACGGATTTTTCCCTCCATTTCTTTGTCAAAGCTTGAAGAAAGCCGATGAGACAGGAAAAAGAACGGAATATTTTTATGAGATTTATAAATATTACGATTCAAAGTCCAAAGCATCCGTCCAGGCCATGATCAAGCTTATAAACCCACTTTTAATGAGTTTGGCATTTGCCTTTGCCGGCTTCATCGCCTCTTTCTATGTTCTTATTTATAGAAATATGGCCGTCATGAGTTCAAGTTTGTACAGTTAACCGTTCAAAAGGAGGATAAGATGAAATACAGGTGCCGTCACAAAGAAGGATTTACCATAATTGAATTGACCATTGTAATGATCGTTATCGCTGCGATCTTATCCGCGGTGCTTTTTGCAGGGCAGAGCACCACGGATGCCAGCCGTGTAACCAGTGCATTGGCGAGTGTCAAGTCCTTGCAAACTGCGGCAGTCTCTTTTTATAACAATAACGGCGGTAGTTATTCAGGCTTATCGCTCTCAACCCTTGCCTCAGGTGGTTATCTGCCGGCAAATTTCACCTCAGGGACAAATCAAAACCCATGGAAAGGAAATATCACCGTGGCGCCTGATTCGTCAAATGCCAATTATTTTGACATTACTTTTACTAATGTGCCGTCTTCAGCAGCCACTTCTTTAACGGCTGCGGTGACGAAGATAGCACAATCAGCTCCAGCGTACACTGCTTCAAGCCAAACATGGACAGCGGCTTTCTAAATAATCGGGGTTTTATGCTTTTGGAAGTGGCGGCCTGTGTGGCGATCATTGTTTTTGTTTCGGCAATGATTATGCCGAATAACTGGAGGCGTGTCCAAAACGCCAAGTTTGCTAAGGCGGTTATGGAAATGAAATCGATAGCCCTTGCTTCTATTGATTATTTGGAGTCAAAGGGAACCTGTCCGGCGGATATCAGCGAACTTGCTCCAGCTTTCATGCCGCGGGCTGTCACTTCCAGTCCTTTTGGGACTGCTTATCAAATTAATTGCACATCTAATATGCTATCAGTCTCTAATTTGGTTCCGGCAGGAATGGCAGTGTGGAACCCCGAAGGTCCTTTGTTACAGATTTCCTCATCGGGAGGGCAGGACAACGTAACCATCACTCAAACCGTGCCCAATACTTTTGTTGCCCGTTTACTTTATGACAAAAGATACCTATACAGTTCATAAAAAGGGCTTCAGCCTTTTGGAGATGTCCTGTGTATTGATCATCATGTCTACTCTGGCTTCGGCGGCCATCCCTGTTTTGACGCGTTCATTTTTAGACAGGGCCGGGGAGAAAGTCAGCATGGATATCGGGGCCATTCAGGATGCGGCCCGAGCCTATTATATAGCCCATAATACCTGGCCGGCATCAATCACACCAACAGGAGCTGTCCCGGCAAAGGACCTTGAATCCAACGGCTTTCTTCCCGGCAGTTGGAATGCCGTCAATCCTTTTGGAAATCCTTACACGATCTCGGTCAGTGGATCGATTTTTACTGTCTTGAGTCAAGTGGCAGACGGCATACAGGTTGCCGTGGTCAACCGTCTTCCCGCAAGTTCCTATAGCGGCAATACCGTCTCCAGCAGCATGCCGCCTCCGGGAGAGTCAAGCAGCCTGGTTTTAGGACCCTTGAATTGCAGTGTCGGATCATCAGGTACCGCGCTTACCGACGGCATTGTAATGGCCAATGGGATATTCCCCGGTACCAATCTTTACATTTATGGTTACATCAATGGAAGATTGATCACCTCCAACTCAACAATCAGCAGTAGCGGCGGCGATACAAGGTACTCTTCCATAACCATGCCCGTTGCCAAGGGAGAAAATTGGTCGGTTTCAAGCAATGGTGGGTCCTTCCAGGTTTGCTGGCGGCCATATATCACTTAAAAAGGAAAAGAGCGATGAGAACCACGCTGGGACTGCTATTGGTGCTTTTCATCTTGCTCATTTTGAATTTTACTCACCGCATTTATTTTAATTTCTTTACCCACTCGCTTGCCTATGGTATCTATATGAGATTTGAAGGCACTCCTCGGAAAGGGGATTATGCGGCGTCCTGCCTGACACCTAAGATTGCTCGATATGGGATGGACCGTCACTATCTGGCTTCCGGTAATTGCAGTACGGGCGCCGTCAAGGTGCTTAAAGTAATCAAAGGAATTCCCGGCGATCATTTTAAGGTTGAGCAAGGATCGTTGATATTAAATGGCCATGCCTATAATATAAAAACAAAGGATTCATCAGGAAGGGCGTTAAGGGTTTTTTATAGGCAAGAGGGCATATTGAAGAAGGGAGAGTACTTCTTGTTGAGCAACTTTGCAGCCAATAGCTGGGATTCTCGTTACTGGGGGCCGGTCGGTATTGAGTTTCTATTGAAACCACTATTGGTTTTTGAGAAGGTTAAAGTATAATAGCCACATGAAAAAGTTTTTCCCCCTGTTGTTATTCTTATTAACTGCGGCCCGTCCGGTATTTGCTCAAGACGTTTATCAGGCGCACACCCATGTGCAGCTTATCAGCGAGCAAAACACCGTCGTTCCCGGAAAAACCTTTTGGGTAGGCGTAGATTTTAAGCTGGATGACAGCTGGCATGTGTATTGGCGCAATCCGGGGGATTCGGGGCTGGCGCCCAAGATCAAATGGGATTTGCCGGCAGGCATGAAGGCCGGCAATATCCAATGGCCGTATCCCGAGCGCTTGGATGTGGGCCCGCTGACAAGCTATGGGTATGGGCATGAAGTGCTCTTGATGGTGCCTGTCAGCGTCAGCGCTGATTTTCAGCCTTCCAAGGCTGATTTGCATGCTGATCTCAATTGGCTCGCCTGCAGTGATATCTGCATCCCCGGCAAGGCGCAGCTGGCTCTTCCGGTTGTTGTTGCCCCGAAAGAGGCCGCTTTTAACGCCTCCAAAAGTCTCTTCGATAAAACCAGACAGGATTTGCCGCAGGATATTCCTTCCATCACAAGCCAAGTCATGCCGGATGGCAATCAATGGCGGCTTGGGATTCAGTCCCCTTTGAAGGCAGGGGAGAACATTACTTTTTATCCTTTTCGCAATGATGTGATCGAGCACGCCGCTGCCGAGCATTCGCAAAAGACTAATGAGGGTTATCAGGTGACTTTAACGAAGTCACACCTCTATCAAGGTTCTTTGAAACCCATCGAAGGTGTTGCGGTCAATCCGGCAGGGTGGCAGGCCAACGGTTGGCCCAAGGCAATTGTCATTAAAGCGCCTATCGAGGTGGCGCCGCCGCGGACCCAAGTCTCTTTTTGGATCGCCTGTTTGTTTGCCTTGATCGGTGGATTGATTTTGAACCTCATGCCCTGCGTGCTGCCTGTCCTGTCCATCAAGGTCCTGCACCTGGTGGAGCGTCATCCCGATAAAACCATCGCCTTGCGTCATTCCTTGCTGTATTCGCTGGGCATTCTTTCATCCGTATGGGCGCTGGCGCTGCTGCTTTTTATTTTAAAAGCGGCGGGTCAGTTTGCGGGATGGGGATTCCAATTCCAGTCGCCGGTCTTTGTCATGGCTGTTGCGGTGATTTTATTTGTCCTGGCGCTTAATCTCTTCGGTGTTTTTGAATTCCAGGCGCCGCAGATTGGCGGCGTGCGCGGGCATCAGAACGGTTATTGGCAGAGTTTTGTCAGCGGTATCATCACGACCGTGGTGGCAAGTCCCTGCACCGCGCCGTTTATGGGGACAGCTTTGACCGCGGCCATAAGCCAGCCCAATATCGTCGGATTCGGGATATTCACGTGTTTAGGTCTGGGCCTGGCTTCGCCGTTTGTGGTATTAAGCGCGTTTCCTTCCTTGCTGGCGTTTGTCCCCAAACCCGGCCGGTGGATGGTTTATTTAAAAAGGGTACTGGGGATTATTTTGCTCGCCTGCGTGGTGTGGTTAATGTGGGTGTTCGGCATCCAAACCGGCTTAGGCGACCTGTCTAAAATTTATAAATCCGCAGACCATATCCATTGGCAAAGTTATTCATCGGCCGCGGTTGACCGGGCCCGCCAGTCCGGGCACGGGGTGTTTATCGATTTTACGGCGGACTGGTGCATCAATTGCCAGGTCAATGACCGGCTTGTGCTGCAAAATCAGCTAGTGGTCCAGGCCTTTAAGGACAAAGGGATTGTCGCTTTCAAAGCGGATTGGACAAAATATGATCCTGCCGTCACCAAGGCCTTGACTCTATACGGCAGGGACAGTATCCCGGTTTATGTTTATTATCCGCCGGGAGCCCTGAAGCCGGAGTTTTTGCCGCAATTGATCACGCCTACAACGGTTTTGAAACATATCAATCATTGAAACCAGGAGAAAATACATGTTTAAACACATATTGCTGGGCATTATTGTGAGCTTGGGTTTTTTGCAGGTCAACGGGCTGGCGCAGGTGGTCAGCGGCAAGGCCGCCCCTGATTTTACTTTGACCGACACTTACGGGCATAAACATTCCTTGTCCGATTATAAAGGCAAATGGGTGGTCCTCGAGTGGTTTAATCCTGAGTGTCCTTTTGTCCGAAAACATTACAACAGCGGTAATATGCAAAGCCTGCAAAAACAATATACATCCCAAGGCGTGATTTGGTTGTCTATCAATTCTTCCGCCCCGGGCAAACAGGGCAGCTATACGCCGCAAGAATTTAATCAATTCATGAAGTCAAAGGGTGCCGGCCCGACGGCAGTTTTGATCGACAGGAACGGCAAGGTGGGCCGCCTTTATGATGCCCAAACCACGCCCAGCATGTACGTGATCGATCCCCAAGGGATTTTGATCTACCAGGGGGCCATTGACAATATTCCCAGTGCCGATCCGGCCGATATTAAGAGCGCCCATAATTATGTCAGTGCTGCGCTTGATGCCGCGATGTCAGGCAAGCCGGTGGCTGTGAATACGACCAAATCCTATGGGTGTTCCGTCAAATACTAAGCTTACGGTTTTAGTTGCCGTGATCCTTAATACGTTTTATCATAAAGGACCATGGAAAAAATAACCAGTTTACAGAATGCCTTGGTCAGGCAGGCCTTGGGCTTGCGCGAGTCGCGGGAGCGCCGCCTCAAGGGGTTGACCATCATCGACGGAGTACGGGAAATCAGCCGCGCGCTGGAGGCCGGCATAGCCCTGGAGAAAGTTTTTTATGTCAAAGGCCGGCAGGAAGCTTTGCTGAAAAGATTAAGGGCCCAAAAGATTGAAACCATTGAAGTCAGTGACAAGGTCATGGACAAGCTCGCTTACGGCGAGCGCCATGAAGGCGTGGTGGCCTTAGGCCGCACCCCGGCGATTACTTTGAAAGACCTTACGTTCATTATCAGGCCTTTGGTGGTAGTTTTGGAATCCTTGGAGAAACCGGGCAATCTGGGCGCGATTTTGCGCACCTGCGACGCTGTGGGGGTGGAGGCTGTTTTGGTTTGCGATCCGCGTACTGATGTTTATAATCCCAATGTGATCCGTTCCAGCACCGGCGTGGTGTTTAAAATACCAGTTGTTTGCGCTTCGGCTCAGGAAATATCCGCCTTTTTGAAGTCCCATAAGATCAAGACCTATGCCTGTACTCCATCCGCCTCTCAATTATATACGCAGCCTGATCTCAGGGACGCCTCGGCGCTGGTGCTGGGCAGCGAGGAGAAGGGGTTGTCTGATTTCTGGCTTTCAACGGCAGATATGGCTGTCAAAATTCCCATGAAAGGCCTGGCCGATTCCTTGAATGTGTCCACGGCCGCCGCCGTCATCCTTTACGAAGCCCTGCGGCAAAGAAATTAATCATGCGGTTACAAGTGTACTTATCACATAACGGCGTCTGCTCCCGGCGGGAAGCCATGGATGTTATCCAGCACGGCAGGGTGGCGGTCAACGGCCGGGTGGTCAAGGAACCTTCAACGCCGGTTGACGGCAGCGAGGATATAACGGTTGACGGGCAAAGAATCGCCGCTAAAGAGTATGCCTATGTGATGCTTAATAAGCCCGCAGGATTTACCACCACCAAGGACGATGTGCATGCCGAAAAGACGGTCATGGATTTGCTGCCCTCGTCCATGCGCCATTTAAGCCCGGTCGGCCGGCTTGACCGCGACAGTGAAGGCTTGCTGTTGCTGACCAATGACGGTGATCTGGCGCTCAGGCTGACGCACCCCAGGTTTCACGCAGACAAGACCTACCTGGTACGCGTTAAAGGGGAATTGACAAAGTCGAAGCAATCCAAACTTGAGAAGGGGGTTGTTGTCGAAGGTCAAAAAACAGCCCCTTGCCTCATCAGGGAAGTGAAGTATAATGGCACCGAGACGGAATTTAAAATCACCTTAAACGAAGGGCGCAAACGCCAGGTCCGCATGATGGCCAGGTCGGTAGGGCATCATGTTGTTTATTTATGCCGCCTATCCATGGGGAGGTTGCAGTTAGGGCAATTGCCCAAAGGTCAGTGGCGAATATTAAGTCAGGAGGAGGTGGACCGTTTCTTGTTGGGCATTAGAAATTAAAAGGTTTATGACAGAAGTGTCCCCATGGTTCAAAATGACGGGGGGCAGTTCTATTGGAAGTCATTGCAATACAATAAGATATCTAGAAACGGTCCGAGTGGTGGGGATTTTGGAATGATTACAATCAGCAATTTGTCTAAGAATTTCGATGAGCGCATGCTCCTGAACAATGTCTCCTTGAGCATTTTTCCCAACGAGCGCATCGGGCTTACCGGCCCCAACGGCGCCGGCAAATCCACCTTGTTCCAAATCATTTTGGGACAGCTGGAGCCGACCTCGGGGCTGGTGCAGATCCAAAAGGGCCTCAATATCGGCTACATGGCCCAGGAAGCCAAATATGCCTCGGACCGCACCGTCATGGAAGAAATGACTTCCGGCGATGACGAGATCCGCCGGCTGCTGGAAGAAAAACATAAACTTGAAGATGAGCATAAAGCCGACAGCGACCGTTACGGCGATATTTTGGAACAGCTGGAATATAAAGGCATCTATGAGCTGGAACACAAGGCTGAAAAAATCCTGATGGGGCTTGGTTTCAAGGAAGAAGAGTTCCATAAACCCATTGTCCATCTCTCCGGCGGCTGGCAGATGCGCACCCAGCTGGCCAAACTGTTGACGTATAAATATGATCTTCTCCTGCTCGACGAACCCACCAACTACCTGGATTTGGACGCCACCCTATGGCTCAAGGATTATTTGTCGAAATACGACGGGACCTTTATCATCATCTCGCACGATAAGATTTTCTTAAACGACGTCACCAATTACACCATCATCCTGGAAGATGCGCGGATGACCAAGGTCAAGGGTAATTACGAGGCCTATGAGGAAGCCAAGACCATCCGGAACCGCACGCTCGAAAAGCAGCAGAAGGTAGTCGAGCAGAAACGCGAGCAGCTGGAACGCTTTACCGAACGCTTTCATGCCCAGCCCAACCGGGCATCGGCAGTGCGCAACAAGCGCAAGATGCTCGAGAAGCTCGAAGAGATCCATATCCCGCAGGAAAAACATTCCATCCGCGATTTTGAATTTCCGCCGACCGTGGAAAGCGGCTACACGGTCCTGACGCTCAAGGAGATCAATAAATCCTATGCGGATAAGCAGGTTTATAAGGATCTGGATTTTGAGATCACCAAGGGCCAGAAACTGTGCCTGGTCGGCCCCAACGGCGCCGGTAAATCCACCTTATTGAAAATGATAGCCGGCGTCCTGCCTTTTGATTCGGGCACGCGCAAGTTGGGGCATCAGGTCAATCTGGGCTACTTTTCCCAGACAAGGCTGGATGTGCTCAACGCCACCCGCACGGTATTTGAAGAGTTGATGTCCGCCGTTGAGCGCAGCGTGCCCCAGGCCCAGGCCAGGACTTTATTGGGTGTGTTTAATTTTAAAGGCGATGATGTGTTCAAGCCGGTGCGCGTGCTGTCCGGCGGCGAGAAGAGCCGTTTGATCCTGGCCAAGCTCCTCATCAACCCGCCTAATTTCATTTGCCTGGATGAGCCCACCACGCATCTGGATATCGACGGCGTGGAGGCCCTGACCAGCTGCTTCCAAAAATATGAGGGCACCCTGTGCTTTATAAGCCACGACCTTTTCTTCGTCAAAAATATCGCCAATCATATCGTTGAGGTGACGCCGGGCCAGTTGAAGAATTACCACGGCAGCCTGGATTATTATTTGGAGAAGAAAGCCGGTATTGAGACTGCGTCCGGCGGTCAAAAGTCCAAGGCGGCACCGGTACAGGAAAAAAGACAAATTCAATCTTCGGCCGAAGACATCAAGAATCAGCAATTAAAAGAGGCCCGAGAGCGTCACAACCAGGCCCTCAAGCGGCTGGAAGAGATCAAAAAGGAAACCCGGGCCCTGGAAGCGGAAAGCAAGCAGCTGGAAACCGAAAGTTACGTGAAATCCCGGTTTTTAAGCGAGTCCTTCGGCCGGGACCCCAATATGATCAAGGACTACGGCATCCGGCTTAAGGAGATCCAAAAACGACAGCGTGATATCATGGTGCTTTTGGATCAGTTGCAGGAAGAAAAGGTCAATATAAGCAAATGAGAATCCCTTTTGAAAAGGCTATGTTGGCGGCCGCTTTGCTCGGCCTGTGTGGTTGTAATGTCGTCAATAATCTCCAGGGGCTTTCGGTGCTGGGGCAGGTGGCGCGGGAAGGAGATGACCAAAAGCGTCTTATCAAAAACAATGACGATCATTACGACAAGTTAAAACAGGTCATTGCCCGGGGGCATATCAATGAGTATAAGGACAAAAGCTCCTTTGTGTATGCCTTTGGCCAGCCCGTTCTTAAAAAAGATTTAAAAGACGGTACCCAGCGCTGGCTCTACCGCTATGCCATTTATAGGACTGCCAAGGATAAGGTGTATGTGTATTTTGACCGCAGTGGTAAAATGATCAAATGGGAGCAATTGCCATGCCCGAAATTATTCTAGCCGTCACCGGAATCTTGGTCTTGATCGCCGCTGCCGTTGTCCTGGTTTTCTTTTTGCGCAAGCAGATCGCCCAGGAAATGCGCCTGGCCCAGGAGCAGCTCTTGCAGACCGCCCGCCAGCAGATGGAGCTTTCGCAGAATCAGGCCTCGGCCCAAATGGAGATGCGCAAGCAGGCCATCGAGCAGACCGTGGCGGGATTGAAGGAGGAGCTGGCTAAATACCAGCAGATGCTGCGGGAGTCGGAAAGCGACCGGGCCCGCAAGTTCGGTAACCTTGAGAATGAGCTTAAGAATGCCTCCACGGCCACCCAGAAACTGGCGGAGACCACGGTCAGATTAAACAATATTCTTGGTAACGTCAAATTGCGCGGGCAGTGGGGGGAGCGGATGGCGGAGGACATCATCCGCTATGCGGGTCTTATCGAGAACGTCAATTATCTCAAACAAAATGTCAATGCGGCTGCCACCAAGCCCGACTATACCTTTCTTTTGCCCCAGGGCCATTGCATCAACATGGATGTAAAATTTCCCCTGGACAATTACCTGCAGATGGTCAATGCGCCCGAGGGGCTGCAGCGGGACGCCTTTGAGAAGGAATTCATCAAAAACGTCAAGGACCGTATCAAGGAGATCCAGAACCGCGATTACATCAACCCGTCGGAAAATACGCTTGATTTTGTCATGTTGTTCATCCCCAATGAGCAGGTATTTGGCCTCATCCAGGAGAAGATGCCGGATGTGATGGATTTTGCCCTTAAGCAAAAGGTGGTGCTTTGTTCGCCGTTTACCCTGTATGCCATGCTCAGTGTGGTGCGGCAGGCCCATGAGCATTTCCGTTTCGAAAAAGACCTCAAAAAGGTCATCGACCTTATCGAAGGTTTTGCCAAGGACTATGAATTATTCAAGAACCGTTTCATGCAGCTGGGGGAATCGATCACCAAGCTGGGCGGTCAGTATGCCGATATCAACGATAAAAGTTTTAAAAGGCTCGACGGCAAGATCCAGCGCATCGAGGACCATAAAAAGGGGGCGATGGACCCCTTGGTTGTGAATATCGAAAGCGCTTTGCCTAAGGACCTGATCGATGCAGGTTAAAAAATTTTTTAGCAAACATCAGGGGGTTGTTGCCTTGACCAGCGGGGCCGCGGTTGATTTTACGCCCGTCGATTTCGACGCGCCCTTGACCGACCTTCAACGCAGCTTTCTGTACAGGCAGACCGGCATCGACATTCCTCAAGTTTTCTGGCGCAAGCAAATCCATGGCGATGATATTCTTGCGGCCTCAGGAGGGGCGGCTTCGGTCAGAGGCTGCGCTGATGCCGATGCTTTTATCACCAAGGAGAAAAACCTGCCGATTGCCATACGCACCGCAGACTGCGTGCCGGTCTTTATCCTTGATCCTGTGCGTCATGCCGTAGGCCTGGCCCATGCCGGATGGAAGGGGACCGCCAAATCCATTGCAGCCAAGACGGTGCAGCGCATGGAGGCCCGGTATGGCAGCCAGCCTTCGGATTTAAAGATTTCCCTGGGGCCCTGCATACGCCAATGCTGCTATCAAGTGGGGAAAGAATTTTATGAACATTTTTCGGCCCACCTGCACCGCCGGGACGGCTATATCTATGCCGATATGATCGGGGCCAACCGGGACCAATTGTTGCAGGCAGGAGTTCGTCAAGAAAATATCTTTGACAGCGGAATATGCACATGCTGTAATACCACGTATTTTTCTTTCCGGCGGGAGGGAGCTAAAGCCGGCCGCATGATATCGTTGATGATGCTAATATGAGCGTGAAATTTATAACCGTCCTGGTCACGGCCAAAGACACCGAAGAAGCGGAAAAAATCGCCCGGGGGGTGTTGAACGATAAACTTGCGGCTTGCGCCAATATCCTGGGAGGGGTCCGTTCTTTGTACTGGTGGCAAGGTCAAATAGATGCGTCTCAAGAAGTTCTTCTTGTTTTAAAGACGAAGGAAGATCTGTTCGAAAAGATCGTCAGCAGGGTCAAATCTTTGCACAGTTATCAAACTCCGGAGATCATCGCCCTGTCTATTGTCCACGGCAGTGGTGATTATCTCAACTGGATCAATTCTTCATGCGCCTGATCTTTCTGTTTTTATTTTTATTCTCCATGCCTTCTGTCTGGGCCATGGCCAACTTATCCCAGCTGGCGGTCAGGACCCCTTTGGTGGGACATCCTGCCCCTGATGTTGTTTTGCCCAAAACAGACGGGACCTCATCCGCCGTTCTTGCCGGCAGTAAGGGACGGAAAACCATTGTCGTTTTTTGGGCCACCTGGTGCCCGCATTGTCATGAAGATCTAAGCGAGCTCAATGACGACCTTGACGCCATAGGACAAAAGGGGATCACCCCTGTCCTGGTGGATGTGGGAGAAAATAAGGACCAGGTAAGGGATTATCTGGCCCAGCAACATATAAAATTGGCAAGTTTCGTTGATGAGAACAGCATTGTTCAGGACAAATATTTCCTGATCGGCGTCCCTACCTTGCTATTCATCGATGAAAAGGGGATTGTCCGCAGTGTGACCCACCAGCTTCCTTCCGATTACGAGAATTATTTCTATCCTTAATTTTCAAGAAATTTTTATTTAAATTTTATCTCCTCGGTTTTTATCGACGCTGTTGAGGCTGGGAAACGCTTTCTTCAAACCCTCCTGACCGGCTCCAAGAAGCCTTTTACCGTATATACTTTATACTAGGTATGAAAACCCCATTAATCTCTTTCATCACCTTTCTGGCTTTTTTAATAACAATGGTGACCGGCCCTTATCCTGCCGCTTGCTTTGCAGAGGGCGACTTTCGTTTACCGGCCCCCGGCGTCATGGTAGCCTTAAGCCCTCCGGAAGACCCGCCTTTGCTCAAAGGCATCAAGGTGCACGCGGAGGATCCCTTCAGGTTCGACTTCATCCTGGACAAAGGCGACAGCGAACTTAGTGCTGATGAGCTCAAAGATGAATCCAGCCGCTTGAT
>JAGWOI010000011.1 GCA_028870995.1 Candidatus Omnitrophota bacterium
GGGGGACGCCAGCACGCCTGCCGCCGTCTACTATAACCCTGCGGGTATGAATCAGATAAAGACCACAACCTTCACCGCCGGTGATATAGCCATTGCTCCTCAAGCCAGTTTTAAAAGCGCCGCAACGGGCAATCATTACACCAATGACAGGAAAATCAACAATATCCCTGATTTTTACGCAGTTACCCCAATTAACAAAAAGCTTAGCCTCGGCGTCGGCGCTGGTTCATACTGGGGACTCGGTGACAAATGGGGCGGCGACAGCCCCTTACGATACGCCACCACCGCCGCCACGCTGGTCGTCCAGGATTATATGCTTGCTGCATCCTACAAGGTAACCGACCAATGGACTGTTGCGGTGAGTCTTGATAATGACTGGGCGGTGGGCAATCAAACCCAAAAAGTCAATTTAAGCACCTACAGCCTCCCTGACGGCACGGTGCAAATCAAACAAAACAGCGATGCCTGGGGTTACCGTATCGCCACCATGTTCAGGATCAACGACAAAAATCAAATTGGTTTAATGTACCGCAGCCGGATAGATCATCGTTTTTCGGGCAAGGCCTACGCGGACGGGATGTCCCCCTTGTTGACCTCAAATTCGTATGAAACCAAGGTCACGGATAAAGAAACCTTCCCTCAAAGCGTTGTTATCGGCTATGATTTTAAGCCGACGAAAAAATGGAAAATTAACTTTGACCTGGAATGGTTCGATTGGAGTCAACTCCAACAGGTGAATCTTAACTTCCCCAATGAAACGAATGCTCAAAATAAAACGGTACTTGCTGGTTTTACGCCCATTTCCTATAAATGGCACTCCACTTGGTCGGAGGCCATCGGCACGGAATATGCCGTTACGGATAAATTCCGGGTGCGCGCGGGTTATTATCACCACACTTCCGTGGGACCGAATGCCACCTTTACTCCGGAAATTCCCGATATGAATTCCCATGGCATTACCACAGGCTTTGGCTATGACATCAACAGACATTTGACCCTGGACATCTCCTATGGTATCGCCTTCTATGAACCCAGGACTGTTTATGGCAACACGGCCCTCTCAGGACCTAATGGCGCGGGAATAAACGGCGACTATAGAGAAATTACGAATTTCGGGGCGGCGTCATTGACCTATAAATTTTAAGGTGAGCTTGCCTTGATCGCCAGCGCATGGATGGATGATTTGACCGGTGCCAGGGCCTGATAAATCAGGCGATGGATTTCCAACGGCTTCATGCCTTTAAAACTCTTGGCCACCAGGATGACCCGGTAATGCCCGCCCTGGGAGGCGCCCGCATGGCCTGCATGTTTGCGGCTTTCGTCAATCACCTCCAAAAAATCCGGCACAAACGCTTCAGCCAGCAGTTGTTCAATCTTTGCTTTCATCATAGTTTGGTATTATACTATGAAGCTTTGGTTTTAACGCCTGATATAAGGATTTTTATATGAAACTGACCGTCAATCAGAATTTTTCCCAGAGCCTATGCGTACCCTGTATCCAACAGCGGCAGGGCCCTGTCCATCAATGGTTGTTGACACATGAAAAGATCTACACCCCCTTCTACACCTCGGTGGACATTCGGGATGCCGGCTTTAAGATAGCGGTCGTCGATTGCAACCTCTTCCCCGGCGGCTTCAATAATCTCTGTGAACACGGCCTGGCGGATGCCGAAATATTTATCAAAAAAGCCATCCTTTCCCGCGTGCCGGATGCTTCCTCTATATTAATCGTGGCCGAGGAACACACCCGTAACACCTGGTACCTGGAAAATGTCCGCATCCTGCAGGAAGTTGCCACCAAAGCGGGTTTTAACGCGCAGATAGCCTCCTTCTTTATCAATGAGCCTTCCTTTTGCGCCCAGGCGGCCAGCGCCATTGAACTGGAAACCGCCAGCGGCAGGACCGTCAAAATCCATTGTATCAAACGTATCCTGGACAAAATCAAACGCGGCAGCGTCAACTTTGACATGATCATCATGAATAATGACCTCTCGGCAGGAATACCCGAAGACTTAAAGCAGGTCAAGATTCCCATCTTCCCCCCGGTCTACGCCGGCTGGCACACCCGGCTTAAATCCGAGCACTTCCACCGGGCCAACAACCTGGTCCGGGAGTTCGCAGGCACCGTCGGGCTTGATCCCTGGCAATTTTCCTGCTTATACGAGGTCGAAAACCATGTGGACATCAATGCCGAAGCCGACCAAAAACGTCTTTATCAAACCGCGCTAAAACTTTTTGAGAACATTCAAAGCAAATACACCGAACACGGGGTCGACAGCAAGCCCTTCATCTTTCTTAAATCCGATTCCGGCACCTACGGGCTAGGTGTCGTGCCCATCGAAGACCCGCAACAGATCCTGGAGTTGAACCGTAAGAAACGCAACGATCTGGCCCGCGGCAAGGATGCCCAGACCATCACGCATTTTCTCCTCCAGGAGGGCGTGCCGACGATCCACCGCCTGGAAGACAATCCCTGTGAAGTCTGTTTGTACCAAATCGACAATAATTTTGTGGGTGGATTTTACCGTTATCACGGCCATAAAAACGACCGGGAAAGTTTGAATGCCCCCGGCGGCATGAGTTTTCAAAAGATGTGCCCCCACCTGGACAAATACGGCCGGGACTGCGGGATCATACACAATATAAACATCTTCGATATTTACCGTATCTTGGGGCGCATTGCGGGGGCTGCGGCCGGCCAGGAAATCATGGACCTTAAAGCACGCGCCCTTAATAAGTCTGCCCCCTAATATTCAGAGGTTAAAGTATGAAATTCATCTTTTTAATGGACCCCCTGGAGACCATTTCCTTCGACACCGACACCACCTTCGTGATGATGTTAGGCGCCCATAACCGCGGCCATGAGGTTTACTTCGTGCCCGAGGACGGCATCAGCTACACCGAAGGCAAGGTCTATTTTCATGCCACCAAGGTTGTCCCTCAAAACATCGCCCACATGCCTTTTACGGAAGAGCATACGGTGCGCTTAAGCCAGGATGAAATCCACGCGGTCTTCATCCGGACCGACCCGCCGGTGGATGACCAGTACATCATGAATACGTGGTTTTTAGACCTTTTGCCCAAACACATTGCGGTCATCAATAACCCTTCGGGCATCCGCACCGTCAATGAAAAGGTCTGGACCAGCCAGTTTAAAAGCATTACCCCGCCGACCATCATTTCGGCCAATAAAAGGGACTTGCTCGATTTTACAGCCAAACATAAGAATGTCATTGCCAAGCCCACCGACGGCTTCGGCGGCTTAGGCATATTTCACATCGAAAACGGCCATACCAACACCAAGGTCATCCTGGAAACCCTGACGGACCGTTACAATAAGGCCATTATCATCCAGAAATATGTGCCCGACGCCCAAAAAGGCGACAAGCGCATCCTGCTGTTGGACGGAAAGATCCTCGGCGCGGTGCTGCGCATCCACGAAGAGGGTGAACACCGCAACAACCTTTACGCCGGCGGCAGTGCGAAACCTGCCGTTATCACAGACAATGACAAAAAAATCGTAAACATCCTCAGGCCCCATCTGCAGAAGCTGGGCCTTTACTTTGTAGGCATCGACCTTCTTGGGCATTACCTCACGGAGGTCAATGTCACTTCCCCCACCTGCCTGCAGGAAATGAACCGCTTGTACAACGTCAAGCTCGAAGAAAAAATCATTGATTTTGTCGAAAAATTGGTAGAATAAACGCTTATGCACGACCTTACTTTATACCACTTTATGGCCTGTCCTTATTGCCAGCGGGTCAGGGATTTCTTAAGCAAAGAGGGGATCAGTGTCCCCATGAAGGACACCCGCGAAAACCCCGCCAACCGCGAGGAACTGATCAAGATTGGCGGCAAGCCACAGGTCCCCTGCCTTGTCATTGACGGCAAGGCCCTTTATGAGTCCATGGACATCATCGAGTGGTTTAAAAAGAACTATCCCCGCAAAGGCTAAGGACAGGTAAAGAATGACGACGGATGAAATAAAACAGCGCATCGAATCCGCGATCCCGGGGTGCCGGGCCTATGTGCTGGACCCGATGCAAGACGGGCAGCACCTGCAGGCCCTGGTGATCGCCCCCGCTTTCGAGGGACTGCCCGTATTCAAACAGCAGCAAATGGTCATGGCCGCCCTTAAAGATATTTTTCAGGTGGTGCATGCCCTGGGGCTCAAGACCTTCACCCCCGGCAAATGGGATGAAGTAAAATCCCAATACGGTCTCTAAAGGGAGGCGACTTATGAGAACAATTTCTTCCATGCTGGCGGTGGTTTTATTGATCGCTTTTTCTTCAACGGCAAAGGCCCTGGATTTCAAGTCAGGCCAATGGCAGCTGACCATGGTGACCAAGATGGAGCATATGCCTCCTGAAATGGCCACCGCCATGGAACAGATGAAAAATATGCCGCCGGAAGCCAAAGCCCAAATGGAGGCCATGCAAAAGAAAATGGGCATCACCATGAGCGCTAACGGCCAGGGCATGACGGTCACCACCGACAAATGCCTGACGGAGAAAAATTTCATTCCCAGCCATGTGGGTCCCGGCCAGGAAAAATATTGCCGGCAAACGCACCAAGTCAACGGCAATACGGTCACCTTCCAGGGCACCTGCCGCCGCGGTGACTGGCAATTGGATTCTTCCGGTACCATGACCTACAGTGAAAATTCGATGCAGGGGCACATGAAGGTCCACCAGGTCACCGGCAGCAGGACCATGGATTCGACCATCGATATGACAGGAAAATACCTAGGACCTTGCACCAATTAATAAAAGGAGACACCCATGTTATCCGATCAATTACGCCAGGAAATTGAAAAAGATATCAAGAACAATAAAGTCGTGATCTACATGAAAGGCACCGTCGGATCCCCCATGTGCGGATTTTCCGGACGGGCCGTGCAGATCCTGCAGTCCTACAAAGTCCCCATCAAGGGCCATAACGTCCTTGAATCAGACCAGCTGCGCGAGGGCATCAAGGAATTCACCAACTGGCCGACCATTCCCCAGATTTTCATTAATGGAGAATTCATCGGCGGTGCGGACATCATCAGCGAGATGCATGAAAACGGCGAATTAGCACAGTTGCTCAAATAAATGAAATGTGCTAATATAGCCACTTTACTTCAAAGGGGATTATGAATAAAGAACCATCCAAGACAGTGCCCAAAAAGACCATCAACGGCGCCCAAGCCCTTGTGCAGTGCCTGGAAAACTTCGGCATTGAGTATATCTGGGGCTTATCCGGAGGCGCGGCGATCCCTATTTTCGATGCGCTGGTGGGTTCCAAGATCAAGCTGGTGCTCACCCGCCACGAGCAAGGCGCCACCCACATGGCCGACGGCTATGCCCGTGTGACCGGCAAACCCGGGGTGGTGCTGGTGACTTCCGGTCCGGGAGCCACCAATACCGTCACCGGTATCCTGACGGCGATGATGGATTCCGTGCCCATGATCGTGCTGACCGGACAGACCATTACTTCCATGTTAGGCAAGGACGCCTTCCAGGAAGCGGACATTGCCGGCATCACCATGCCTGTGGTGAAGCACAGCTACCTGGTCAAGAATACCAATGATATCCCGCGCATCATCAAGGAAGCCTGGCATATCTGCCAGACCGGGAGGCCGGGCCCGGTCCTTATCGATTTGCCCAAGGACATCACGTCAGGCACCTTTACCGGCGAGACCCTTGACCCGGAAATGGATATCCCGGGCTATAAAAAAGATATGCCGTCGCCCCATAAGGCCGATATTATCAAAATGGCCAAACTTTTTAAAGGCAGCAAAAAGCCCTTATTGCTGGTTGGTCATGGCGCGGTGCTTTCCAAGGCCGGCCCTGCCATCAGGAAATTGGCGGAAAAGCTGCGCGCACCGGTGACCAATACCCTCCTGGGCAAAGGCGAGTTCCCTGAGACCCACCCCCTTTCGCTGGGCATGCTGGGGATGCACGGCACGGCTTACGCCAACAAGGCGCTTATTAACTGCGATGTGATCCTGTCCATCGGTTCGCGCTGGGATGACCGCATCAACGGCAACAATAATGAGTTCTGCGTCAATGCCAAAAAGCTCCATATCGACGTGGATTTTGCCGAGATCAACAAGATCGTCAAACCCGATGCCTATGTGCTGGGCCAGGCCCGTGAAGCGGTGGAAGAACTGATCAAGCATGTCGGACCTTTGGACACCGCCGCCTGGCTCCAGGAGTTGGACTATTATAAGAAAGAATTTCCTCTTAAATATAGCGCTGCCAACGGCCTCACCGCGCAGCAGGTCATCGACACCTGTTACAAGACGACCAAGGGCCGTGCCATTGTGTCCACCGATGTGGGCCAACACCAGATGTGGGCCGCCCAATTCTATCTGTCGGACAAAGGCAATTACTGGCTCTCCTCCGGCGGCGCCGGCACCATGGGTTATGGATTTCCGGCGGCCATCGGCGCCCAGTTCGCTGCCCCTAACGAACTCGTGGTGGCGATTGTCGGCGACGGCGGTTTTCAAATGACCCTGTACGAATTGGCCACGGTGTTCGTGCACAAACTGCCCGTGAAGGTGCTTATTATCGACAATAAATATTTAGGCATGGTGCGCCAGTGGCAGGAACTGTTTTTCGATAACCGGTATTCCGGTGTCGACCTGGAAGGAAACCCGGATTTCGTGAAACTGGCTGAAAGCTACGGGGTCAAGGGCTTTCATATGAACAAGCCTGATCATTGTGAAGCTGTCATGCGTGAAGCCATGGCCTATAAAGGCCCCTGCCTCATCCATGCCGAGGTCATCAAGGAAGACAACGTGTTTCCCATGATCCCGGCCGGAAAATCGGCGTACCATATGATCATCGAGAAACCGTCCCAGAAAATGGAAAAACCGACAGGATCGACATAACAATGAACAAACTGCCCCTGCATACAATCAGTGTCTTAGTTGCCAATAAGCCGGGCGTTCTTGTCCGCATTGCGCTAGTGTTTGCCCGCCGCGGCTACAATATCGATTCCCTGGTGGTCTCTCCTACAGTCAACCCCAAATTCTCCCGCATGACCATCACGGCCAGGGGCGATACCGAGACCCTGGAGCAGATCATCAAGAACGTCGCCAAACTGGTGGATGTCATCCACTGCGAAGAGCACCCGGCCAATACGGTGGAAAAGGAGCTGGCCCTGCTTAAGACCAAGGCCTCTCCCGCCGTTAAAGCTTTTGTGACGAAGAATGCCCGTAAGTTCCATGTGCGCATCGACGACACCAGTGACGGCTTTTACATCATCGAGCAAACCGGAACCACCGACGAACTCGACGAATTCGAAGGTCTCCTCAAGAAATTCGGCATCCCTGAAATGATCCGTACCGGTAAAATATTGATCACCCGCGGCAAGCAGACCACCTAGCCCCCTAGGGGCGGGGCGCAGGACGGTCCTTCAGACTGCAAGGCAGGATTTTAGGCAGCTCTTTGGGCGGCAGGATCACGAGGGCAATGTCAATAAAATCCTCTGCCCTCTCGATCGAAGATATCCGGCAACGTTCATTATCCACGCCCTCATGCTCGATTCCCAAATACTGGACCACCGCCGCCTTGAGCGCATCCAATTCCAGATAAAGAATGAATTGTGCTTCTTCATCGTCGTTAAGGCCAAGGGCGGAGACAAGCATCCTGAAATCAAGATCCAGCACTTCTTCCAGGGATTGGCCGCGGCAAAAGGCGGACAGCCTCTTGCCCCCGCCGATTTCACTGGAACAAGTGATCTTGGCAAAATCAAAAGCAACCACACGCTCATTTAAATCCAAGCGCAGGTTCAAACCTGATGAACTATCGGAACAGGGCATGGATCTTAGTATACACTAATTCACCGGGTTGGCAAAGAACCAAGCAGCTTGGCGGCCTGGGCATCGTCCGGATCAAAGAAGAGGCAGCGGCTTAAGAAAAGACGCGCCCTGGAGAAATCCTTGTAAATATAATAATGGATCCCCAGCGTCCTTAACGTTTCTGGATAAACAGGATTTAAAGTCAACGCACGCCTCAGAAAGGCAAGGCTTTGCTGTTCCTCTCCCTGGTCATGGGCCACCACGGCCAGCGCATCAAGGCTGTCCACATCCAACGGATCCACGGAGAGGGCTTGGCCGAAATAGCGGGCGGCGCCGGGCAGGTCCCCACGCTTAAAACAGATCATGCCCAGCCGCCGCAGCCACATGGCTTTGATGAGGGGATTAAGGGAACGTCTGGCCATCTTTTTAACAGCGGGGATGTCGTCATCGTACTTCATCAACAATTGCTGGTCAATCACGGTATGGGGCCACCATTCCAGGCTGCGGGTATGGCGCAGCAGGATCTCTTCGGTTGACCAGAACCGGCCTTGATAAAAGCTGACGGCGGTAAAAAGAAAAAGAAATACAATAACCCGCCTCGCCGGCCATTGCGCCACCCATAGGCAAAAGCCGGCCGATGTAAAATAAAAGATATGCCCTATCAGGATATTGCCCTGCTTGGGGACAATAGACCAGATGACGGCAAGGGGCAGGACACCGATGAACAGCCACCAGCCGCAAAATCGATTGAGACCCCGGACCTGGCCTTTGATGTAATAATAAATCAAAAGAGCGTAGAGAACGTAAGAAAGGGCGACTTCCCGGCTCAAGGCGGCCAGGCCCAGGCATATAAAAGCAAGGAGATGGCCTTGCTTGAATCCCGTTTTGAGAGACCTGGTCAAAAAAATCAATCCCATGAAACCGAACAAGGCGCTTAACTCATCCCCCCGCCCTGTCACATAACGCACCACCCACTCCTGGGACGGCAAAAGGCCAAACAACAAGGCCGCCTTCAGCGCCAGCGACGGCTGGTTGAAGATCATCAGGAACAAGGTATAAATCAAAAGACAATTCAAAACGTGGATCAAGAGATTTATATACTGATAACCGCAGGCCTTCAGGCCGAATAGACGGTAGTCCAATATCCATGATGATTCCAACAAGGGCCGGTAATACCCGAACTTGATGTAGCCCGATGAGGCACTGGCATCGAACAGGCGTGAGGTCCAAATACGTGAATACAACGAGGGGTTTTTGATCAGCGGATTGCGGACGACCGTGTAGTAATCATCCAAAACAAATTGAGCGTCACGGTGGGGCCAATAGACCGCCAGGCAGGCAACCGCCAACAGGGATGCAACGATCCAGATTTTCACCGTTTATGCCCGCCTAAAAGGGCCCCCAGAATGTTGACACCCTCTTCCACCAAAGCCTTGCGCTCCATTTTCCTGAAATCCTTGCTCAATTTATACCTTAAATGGGGTATGCGTCCGGTAAGACTTGCCTGCAGGGCTATGCACCGGCTGCCGTCAGTCAAATATTTTAGTCCTCCGAACTGATCGATCAAACCGGCGGAAATATCCTGGTTTATGTGCACCACGGTCTGCATGTCGGTATTCAATTCCTGGTCGATGAGCCCATGAGCCCTCAATTCCAGAATATTGGTCCGGATCAAAAAATCATCGATGGAAACTGCCTGGGGAGGCAGGGAGAAACGGACCTCGGCCTTATCAATGAAGGTATCCGGCATGCTCAACTGCGGTACGTTTAAAAGATTGTCAATATGCCCGCCCACAAAATTGCCGAGCGCCCGGGAAAGTAAGATTTTAATGATATTAAAATTCTTGATAACAGCGCCGGTGATAAGGACGTGGCCGGGTTCAAGCGTCCCATTGACGCCTGTGGTCCAGATATCGAGATAATTCCTCGGGTTTTGGTCAATAAAGGAAATAGCGCCATCCTGAATGGTTATGGGGATTTGCATGAGCCCCTGGAGATCATTCTTGAATACCGCTCTCGAACCTCCGCCCATCTTGGCCGGTACAACGGGAGGGACAGGACCGGCATGATGGGAAAAATGATTTCCAAAGGCGCCGAGACTACGGGCATTTATCTTCCCTTGTTCATCAACGATAAAGTGAATTTGCGGCGATCGTAAAATGATTTCGACGGCACGAAATTCCCGGTGATAGATGAGGGATTTCCAATCAACCGCAACACTCACCCTGTCTATCTTAACGAACGGCTGCCTGGTGAAGGCCGGATCATCGCCAACAGTGACCGGCCCCAGATCAAGGGTCATGCCTTTCCATGACAAGCCTATGCCGGCGTGACCGACGGAAACCCTCCTGCCCAGCGCCACCGAGGCTTTTTGATCAAATTGGGGGAAATACCGGTCTAAATCAAAAGTCTGCAAGAATATAAAAAGCGCAGTGACAGCAATAAGTACCAGGCCCAAGAGAACAGACAAAAGGATTTTTATAATTTTCATGAATGGGGAAAAGTTACCGGTCCAGTTTGTCCCTCATCTGC
The DNA here is from genome assembly GCA_028870995.1 of Candidatus Omnitrophota bacterium. Classification (GTDB taxonomy): domain Bacteria; phylum Omnitrophota; class Gorgyraeia; order Zapsychrales; family Fredricksoniimonadaceae; genus JABDGZ01. The sequence goes on from JAGWOI010000011.1 coordinate 10,323, forward strand.
TGCTCTTCATCGGCGATACGCTGCCGGATCATTGCCTGCTGATCCTCCTGCTTTTGATGCTGTTCGTAAATCACGTCCCGGTCATGCTGCAGGCTGTCTTCGGCTTTTACCCTGGCATCGGCCAATTTATCACGAGCCTCCTCCAAAAGCTCCCTGCTTTTTTGTTCTCCGTTGGCAACCCTACGCATATCTTCCTGCTCTTTGTCCAAAAGGCTCCTGACGCGCTCCCTGAACATGTCCTGCTGTTCATAATTTCCATAGGAAAGATTGCCCATGCCATAAAGCTGACCCTGGATTTCGCCGACCCCCTTGTTGACCCGCTGGTTGTACTCGTCCACCTTATTAAAAAGCGCGGAAGCCTGGTTTTGAAACATATCATAATGCTGTTGGATGGTGTTGAAGGAGTCATTGGTATTCATATTGGCCAGATCGATCTGCTGGGCCAGCCGCTGCCGCTCTTTCGTTAACTGGTTGTTGAAGGCAATCAGCTGCCGTCCCTGCTCGACCAAAAGGCGCTGCTTATCTTGTATCCCGGAGACCGCCTCCTTAAGTTGCAAGATGTCCCGGTCCTTATCCCTGCCTTCTCTTTTGGCTTCAAGCAAAACCGCGTTAGCGTTCCTGCTGGCGCTGTCCAACACTGCTTGTTGGTCGGCCAGCGCGTCCATGATCTTGGTCTGTTCCAAGGAGATATCGTCCATCTGCCGGCGGACCTGCATCAAGCCGCTGTTGACCGCCACATTGATCTGCTGGGATTTCTTCTCATTAGTTGTCTCGACATTGGTGTAGCCGACGCTGTCCATGGCGATTTTTAACGGATGGATGGGCTTGCGCAATTGCGGGAAATAGCTGAAAACCCCTGCCAGCAAGGCCACGATCAACAGGCAGAAAAAAGTCATTTGGATAAGCATGTCGTTAACCTCCCCCTGGCCTGGTTAATTCCTGTTCAAGAACATCGGCGTTGCCGACAGGTGGACGGCAGGCTCCCCGGCGGCAGATCAGCGCCCGCGGTGACGGCCCCGGCACGAGTTTCACCGCTTTGAAAGGGATAAAGTGTTTATATAATATTTTAATCATCCCGTCGATAGTCCTGTCGTCGCGGCGGCCTTCGAAGGTGATTTCCAAAGGGCCGTACACTTGCCAACCCAGGGCAGAAAGCAAGAAGCTGTACGCCTGCGGCGCCTGGGATACCGTCGCAGCAAAGCAGCCAAGCAAAGCTTCCAGCCTCACTCGATAAGGCTCCTGTCCGGTCAGGGCATAAAGCCTGGCGAGGCACAAGGCGGCCACTGAATTTCCTGAAGGTATTGCCCCGTCGTAAATATCCTTGGGACGCATGATCAAATCTTCAGCGTCCTTTGGCGTCATAAAAAAACCTCCGGCAGGGTCTGCAAAAAGCTCGATCATGGCCTCCGCCAGGCGTTGAGCTGACGCGAAGTACTCCGGCTCAAAGGCGGCCTCATCAAGGGCCAGCAGGCCGTAAATCAAGAACGCATAATCATCAAGGGTTGCGGCAATGCCGGCCTCCCCCCCGCGCCAGCGGTGCCACAGCCTTCCGGCATTTTCACCTCCTGCGGAAAAATGGGTCAGAATAAAATCAGCGGCCTTGCGTGCCGCGTGAATATACTTAGGTTCGTCCAAAACGCGGCCTGCCAGGGCGAAACTTGCCAGCATCAGACCGTTCCAGTCGCACAGGACCTTGTCATCCTTGTGCGGCCGGGGCCGTTGATCGCGCCGCATTAAAAGCTTGGATCTTGCTTCTATAAGTATAGCTTGGATTTCACCGCTTTGCCTTTGAAATTTAGCCGCTGCTTCTTCGGCTGTATGCGCCAGATACAGAATATTCTTCCCAAGAAACTCCCCGTGGGGATCGATCCTGGCGTTACCTTCAGGCAGGATGCCGTAACAATAATTGAAAACCTCCGTCTGTTGAGGGCCCAAAACTTCAAGGATTTCAGGCGCCGCAAACGTATAAAAAGCACCCTCCTTCGGATGCCCGGCTTCCAGGCTGTCCGCGTCCTCGGCACAATAAAAACCGCCGGCCTCACTCGTCATATCGCGCAATACATAATCAAGGATGCTCCGGGCGATCGCGGCATGCTCTGAGAAACCTGTGGCCTGATACGCTTCCAAGTAGGCCATGGACAACAAGGCCTGGTCATAAAGCATTTTCTCAAAATGCGGCACCTGCCAATAAGGATCGGTTGAATAACGGTGGAAGCCGCCGCCCAGATGGTCCCAGATGCCGCCCCGGGCCATGGCCTTCAAGGTTTTGTCAGCCATCTCCAGGGCTTCAGGCGCTCTTTCGGCGTGGTGATAGCGTAGCAGGAACGACAGTTGATGCCCCATGGGGAACTTGGGAGCGGATCCGAAGCCTGCATTAAGGGGATCAAACTGCCTTTTCATCTGGTCTAAAGCGCGGTCCAATACGTCCTGCCCCATGGCCCCTCGCGGCCCCTCCCTCTCATGGCGCCCCAGCTCTTGGGCAATCGAACGGCCGGAAGATAAAATATTCTCCCGGTCCTTCTGCCATGCCGCAGCAATGGAATGAAGCAGATCAATAAAACCGACACTTCCCCATTTGGCATAAGGGGGAAAATACGTGCCTCCGTAGAACGGCTCCCTCCGGGGTGTCAGGAAGACCGTCAAAGGCCATCCGCCCTGGCCGGTCATGGCCGTGGTTGCCGTCATATAAATGTGGTCGATGTCAGGGCGCTCTTCGCGGTCCACCTTGACGGCCACGAAATGTTCGTTGATGATCCCGGCTATCGCCTCATCTTCGAAACTTTCATGGGCCATGACATGGCACCAGTGGCAGGTTGAATATCCGATCGACAGCAAAACCGGCTTATTTTCCCGTCGGGCCTTATCGAAGGCAGCCGCACCCCAAGGGTACCAGTCCACGGGATTATGGGCATGCTGCAGCAAATAAGGGCTCTTTTCGTCGATCAGTTGATTTGGCATTTCGAACGTCGATTATTTAGCGTTGGTATCGAACAGGTCCAATGCTTTGGAAATATAATCCTGGCGGGCTTCCGACGGGTTTTGCGGTAGGACCGCCGTGGTCGGAGTATTGGCGGACAATGATTTCTGGCGGGCCTTGTCCAAGTATTCTTCGGTATGTTTATAGCCGGGAAGAATATCATCCACATCTTTGAATCGATTGGCCGCCTGGGCATAGTCACCGGACCGGTATAAACTCAGCGCTTGTTCATAAAGGGACTCAACGCCTTGCTGCAATTGCTTGTGCAAAGACTCACGCCGGAGCTCTACAGAAGCAACTGCCGCCGGCTTGGGCAATGGTGCCGGCTGGATCTTAGCTACGGGTTTGGCGGCAACCGGTGGTTCGGCGACGGCTTTGACAACAGGCTTGGCGACAGGCTTGGCAACAGGTTTGGCGACCGGCTTGGCCGCAGGTTTGACAATAACAGGGGCAAGGTGAAACGATTCGGTCGATTTAGGAGGAGCAGGCAGATTTTTAATCTTACGGAAACGGTACATCTCCTCCTGTTCATGCAGCTTCTTTTGACGCTCGATGCGCTTTCTTTCTTGGCGTTCGCGTTCAAACTCCTGGGCCTTGAGCATCTCTTCCTTGCGCCATTGCTTTAAACGATTGTCTTCAAAAATCTTTTTCTGATGTTCCAGCTCTTCAGTCAATTTCTTTTGCCGCTCGTGCTCGCGTTCCTGGATAAGGGCCAATTTGCGCTGGGCGTTGATTTGGTCTCTCAAAAAGGCCGTACGCTCCATGGCCTGGGCCTCCTGGGCCCTTAAAAGCTGCTGCGTAATGGCCCGGTCCACCTTTTTGAGCCAGATCTCCCCCCGCCGGTCATGCTGGCTGGCCAACTCGCCGAAAAGAAGCCTGGCCTGGGAATATTGGCGGCGGCTGTAACAGACCACCCCCTCGTTGAATAAGCTATTCTGTTCCTGAAGGATCTCACGCTGCTTATAAATATCCGCCTGGCGGGAAGGCTGAATCGAGGCCATCAGTTGTTTTTCCTTGACCGCGTCGGCATCCACGGGCGCCTGCTCTATTTTCAGCTGCTGCCTGGCCAGGGAATCGCGGCGCTGCATGGTTTCCCGGTACAATTGCTGGGCCCGCTCTATTTTTCCCTGCTGCATGGCGATCTGCGCCTTAAGCTGTGTCAAGGCATCGACGGTGCCCTGCAATTCGGCAAATTTCTTTTTCATGCCTTCATAATCCTGCTGGCGGGAAAGGCGGATGATATCGTCATTGATGGCCGAAGCCTTTTGCGTAAGTTCTTTTAATGAAGCCTGCTGCTCATCTTGTATGCGGCGCTCTTTTTCCTGCTCCTGCTGTTGGTGCTGCAGCTGGGCGGCGACTTCCTCATATTGCATTTGCCTTAGACGCAGAGCATCCTGGCGCTGGTGTTCATTGATCGCCTCCTGGCTCTCTTTTTTCAAGGCTTCATCAATGGCCCACAGCTTCCGGCGGGTCTCTTTGTAATCAGGCCAAAGATGATCCACCTGTAAGAATTTAGCCTTGGCATTGGCATAATCGCGGGCGCTTAAATAATCCAGCCCCTGCCTGTACATGGCCTCCACCTCGGACTTAAGCTCCTGCTGATACCGGCGCTGCTTGTTGACTTTTAGATTATTCAGGATCTGGTCCACCTGCGCCATTTTGGCCTTGGTCTGGATGGTTGATTGATCGTCGGCTATATCGGCAATCTGATGATAAAGTTCTGATGACTGCTTGGCCAGATCATCGATCTGCTGGGCCTGTTTCTGTTTATCCGCAAGGGAATTTACCGTTTTTACGGCTGCCGGCGGAGCTGGCGGTACTGTGGGTTCCGGCTTTACTTCCGACCTGGCAGGGACCGGTGCCGGTGCCGCCTGCCTGGCTATTAGAGCATCAATTTTTTTCAAATATCCTTCGGTGCTCTTAAAATCAGGAAATATCTTTTCCACGGATTCAAATTGGGTTTTAGACTCCTGCCACTGATGGGCGCGATAGGACTCCAGGGCCGTGCGGTAGATCTTCAATGCCTGGTCTTCCTTTTCTTTCAATTCCAAGGCCCGCCGGTGCTCCTCGGCCGCCCGCTGTTGGTCGACCTTCCATTGCCCAATACGCTTGATGTATCTTCTTGTCCCCTTAAAATCCGGATAAACCTCTTCCAACTCATTAAATTTCTGCAGGGCCTCATCCATATTCTTCTTACCATACAAATCAAGGGCCTGCCTGTATAAGGACTGGGCTTTTTGATCAAGAGCTTCCACTTGAAGTCGCCGTTGGGCCTCTAAAGCCTCTTCACGCCGCATCCGGTCCTGCCGCTGCTGTAATTCGGTTTGTTCCTGTTTGAGGGCCTGCTGACGGCGTTGAATGTCCTGCTGTTGCAGGTGCTGCCGCTCCTGTTGCTGCTGTAAGGCCTTCTGTTGAGTCTGAAGATCCAGCTGCTGTTTGTTCGATTGATTTTGAGGCAAAGCAGCTTTAGGCACACTGGGAGGACGGGCTTGGGCCAATTGGGTGGCTTTTTCAAAATAGCTGCTGGCCTCGTCGAGCTTGCCCTCGTTGATCAGCTCCATGCCCTTTTGGTAATATTCATGGGCCTTTTCCTGGTTTGCATCGGTCAGGGATGAACCATTGGCTTCAGAAGGGGCGGAGTCGGCAAAAACCGACAGGCTGTTTAGGCAGAAAAAGAGAGATAATATAGATAAAAAAAACAATACCCTCTTCATATTAGAAAATATTCTATCATACCTATAAGCCCCATCCAGCACTTTCTCCTCTATTTTGCTGCTTATATCGAACTGATACTTAGATGATCTGGAGCGACTGGAGTTTCAACAGCAGATCCTTGGCGATTTTTACTGAATTTTCCGAGGTGGCGCCGTACTCCAAAAAAACACAAAAGGCGATGGCGGCCTTAGGCGATCGTGTATACCCCACAAACCAGGCATGATTGGGTTTGCCGGGAGCGCTTTGGGCGGTCCCTGTTTTTCCATAAATGGTCAAGCCCGGCACCTGTTTCAAATCATGCCCTGTGCCCCCAGGGTCATCCACGCAAGACCTCAAGCCTTTCTGCACATCAGCCCAGGTATCCTGACGCAGCTTGATCAGCGGCCGCTTGGCAAGATCATCGGGCGGAATCACGCCGCCGCCCACCTCATGCACGATATGCGGCCGCAAAATAATACCGTCATCGGCCACCGCAGCCATCATTACGGTCAATGCCAGCGGGGTCACAAGCGTATAGCCCTGACCGATGGATAAATTCAAAATATCACCGGTGTACCATGCCCGGTCTTCGGAGCCTTTGGTCACAAGCTTGCCCCTGGCTTCAAAGGGCAGATCGATCCCCGTCAGCCGATTAAGGCCGAAAGCCCTGGCAAAAGCACCGATGATCCGCGGCCTGACCAGCAGGCCGACATGAAAAAAGAAGACATTGCAGGAATGCGCCAGGGCCTCTTCAAGGTTCTGAATGCCGTGCACCTCGGCACAATGGAATTTTCGTTTCCCCACGAGCATATATCCGGGACAATTGAAGGTCGTCTCAGGGGTTATTTTATGAAGCTGGATCGCGGCCAGCGCCACGGGGATCTTGAATACCGACCCCGGCGGGTACACACCGTCGATAGCGCGATTGATCAAGGGCGTCAAAGGGTCAGTTAAATATGACCGCAGTTCATCATTCTTACTTTTGTCTGAAAAGGCATTGGGATCAAAGGAAGGAGAACTGACCATGGACAAAAGGTTGCCGGTATGCAGGTCCATGACGATGATCGCCCCCCGCCACCCGCTTAATAATTGCTGGGCGGCAGCCTGCACACGTTCATCGATGGTCAACACCACATCCTGGCCGGGCAACGGATCCTTCAGACCCAGCAGGCGCACCTGCTGACCGCGGCTGTTGACCTCGATCTGACGTCCCCCGGGCTGCCCTTTAAGGAAAGGCTCATATTTTTCTTCGACGCCGGTTTTTCCAACCATGCTTAAAGGCGTGTACCCGTATTGCCGGCGCCCGGCCATCTCATTGTCATTGATTTTTCCGACATACCCCAGCACGTGCGCGCCGGTCTCATTGAAGGGATAGTAACGCTTAAACCCCTGACGGACGATCAGTCCCGGGTAAATAAATTTCTCTTCCTCGATCCTGATGGCCAGCTGCCGGGGCACGTCCTCAGCCAGAATGACCGGGACGAAAGGCGCCTGCCTATGGTGCTCGAAGACCCTCTGAAGGGATTGCGGATCCCTATTAAACACACTTGCCAAATAACCGAACAAGGCCTTCTTATCTTCCACATCTTGAGGGACGACGCCCACCTCATAAGCGATTTGGTTGTCCGCCAGGACCGTGCCGTTGCGGTCCAGGATCCTGCCCCGCGGTCCGTCGATGGGAACAATGCGGATACGGTTATTCATGCTCTGCAGGTGATAATAGCCGCCACGGATGACCTGCATGTAAAACAAGCCGCCGGCGATCAGACCCAGCAGCAAAAAAACAAAAAATTGGATGATATTAAGACGCATGCTTAGCCTTGAGGTCGAAAAATATGCTGATATCCTTTAACCGCGCGAAGACATAGGTGGCGGCCAGGATGGTGGTCACCAATTGGGGAAGAAGGATGAAGGACAGCATTCCGCCCAAACGCAGCTCATGGTTCATGTTGGACAAAATAATCTGAACGATGAAACAACCCAGCACCACAAAAAAAACCACCACGATCCTGGAAAACCTGGAACCGGGTTGATAAATATACCGGCGCACGAAGGTGGTCAAATAACTGGCGGCAAGGTAGACGACGATGTGGGTTCCGAAAGGCGCTATCCCTAAGGTGTCTTTGAATAACCCGCAAAAGAACGCGGCGATGATGCTAAAGCGTATGCCCAAATACAGATTAAAAAAAATGACCACCAAAATCAGCAGTTCAGGTTTAAGCCAGCGGCCCCATGGATCCCAGAAATTATACAGTAAAAATTCCAGGGCAAAGGCCATGTAAGAAACCAATGCTATGACCAGGATGCGTTTCATGCCGTTAATTTAGCTTCCATGCGCCGCATCTTAAAAGCATCTGAAGGGCTGTGATCGTTGTAGCCGGCCAAATGCAAAAGGCCATGGATGACGTATAAAATTATTTCTTCACGGGTCGAATTTTTATAGGCCCTGGCATTGGCTTGGGCCGCTTGGGGGCAGACGATGATCTCCGCCACCCCGCCGCCTAAATCGAAGGTCAATACATCCGTCACGAAGTCGTGGTTCAAATATTTCTTATTGATGGCCCGCATCCGCTGAGGACCGACAAAAACAATCGAAAGGCCCTGTAACTTTAGCCTGAGTTTACGCAAGGCCGCCGGCGCCCTTTTGAGGATCCGGCTTTTGGGAATAGAGACCTTCTTTTGAAGATTTTTTAGGGTTATTTCCATGGATGGTTTCAGGATATTTCACGCGGCTATGGTACATGGCGCTCAGCACACGGACAAAGGTCGAGGCGATGATATCGATTTCCCTCAAGGTCAAATGACATTCATCCAGCTGCCCGTCGATAAATTTATTATTAATGATCTTGCGCACGGTGTCTTCGATACGCTTAAGGGTATGCTCGTCCAGGGCCCGGGTGGCACCTTCCACCGAATCCGCCAAGAGCACGATGGCCGTCTCCTTGCTTTGAGGCTTGGGGCCGGGATAGCGGTAATCCCGTTCATCCAGGCCGTCCTGCGATCCCTCCGCCAGCGCTTTCTGATAAAAATAATGCATGATGCTGGTACCGTGATGTTCCGGGATAAAATCGATGATGCGGGGGTTCAAGCGGTATTTGCGGGCCAATTCTATACCCTCCTTCACATGATTGGAAATCACCAGGCGGCTCATGGAAGGTTCCAGGTCATCATGCTTATTGCCGACAACCATCTGATTCTCGGTAAAATACTCGGGATTGACCAGCTTGCCGATATCATGATAGTAAGCCCCCACCCGGACCAAAAGAGAATTGGCGCCGATGGCATCGGCAGCAGCCTCCGCCAGATTGCTCACGATGAGGCTGTGATGGTAGGAACCCGGAGCTTCCACCACCATGCGTTTGAGCAAGGGATGGGAAGAGTCCGTGAGTTCCATCAGGGTGAAATTGGTGATCTCCCCGAAAATGGTCTCGAAGACCTTAAGCGTGGCGATCACCACAAAAGCACAAATGAGGCCGTTAAGGGCCAGGGGTTTAAAAACATAGATGAGGACATCTTTATTCATGACAGGGTTGATCAAAAAGGCGCAGATGATCTGAATGACCGCAACCAGGATCCCGGCCTCGATCAGCAGCCCCCGGGTGCGCGCGTCCCTGACCCTGTAACATCCGGCCAGGCCGCCTAAAAAGAAAATCAACACCTCATTAAGGCTGAAACCCAGGATGATGCCTGCCAATACGGCCGACAACAACGCCATCATAAAACTGATCTGCACGTCATTAAACAGCAGCATGGTCAGCATGGCCACCGACGCCGCCGGCAGGTAGAAATGGGTCACATAAGGAAAAGTCTTAAGGGCATTGGCCGCAAAAATAAATAACGCCAACAGTAAGGACAGATGCAAAAAAATACGGGGATTTGCTTTTTTGAAAAAAAACAGGTGAAGCCCGCAAAAAAATACCAGCAAGGGGAGAATGAGCGGGAAGCCCGCAAAATAGCAAAAAATAAGCAGGGCCAGGAAAGACATGGCCACCATGATGCTTTGATCAATGGAAATGTGCTTAGTGGACATCAGGTTTAATGTTTACCGTTGGTTTGGGCATAGGCCTCGATGATCTTCTGCACCAATTCATGGCGGACCGTATCATCGCTGGTCAAATGAATGAATTTGATCTCAGGCACCTTGTCCAGCACACGGTTGGCCTCGGCCAGGCCGTTGTTCTCCGGAGAAGGAAGGTCGCTTTGGGTCACGTCGCCCACCACCACGACCTTGGAGTCAAAGCCCATGCGGGTTAAAAACATCTTCATTTGGTCCGGCCTGGAATTCTGGGCCTCATCCAGGATGACAAAGGCCTCGTTGAGGGTACGGCCGCGCATGAAGGCCAGGGGGGCGACTTCGATAATCCCCTGCTCGCTGTAATGCTCGACCTTCTCGGGCTCCATCATGTCATAGAGAGCGTCATACAAAGGCCGCAGGTACGGCAGCACCTTTTCCACCATGTCGCCCGGCAAAAACCCTAAGTTCTCCCCTGCCTCGACGGCAGGCCGGGTCAGGACGATACGGCGCACCAATCCCTTTTTAAGGGCATTGACGGCCATGGCAATGGCCAGGTAGGTCTTACCCGTGCCGGCGGGACCGATGCAGAAAACCAGGTCATGGTTCTTGATGGCTTCGATATATTCGATCTGCCCCTTGGTCTTGGGCGTGATCAAACCCTGGACCGAGACTTCAATCTTTTCCTTGGCCAGGCGCTTGAAATCGATGGCCTTGTCCTTGTCGACCAGGCGCAGGGCGTAAACGATGTCGGACTTCTTGACGTCCTTGCCTTTTTCGATCAGGCTCAACAGATAATGGAACAATTCGCGGGCCACCGACAATTGGGGGTCACTGCCGATGATCTTGATGCCGTCCTCGGCGCGGACAATGCGCACCCCCAATTCCTTCTCGATGATTTTCAGATTTTGATCATGGCGCCCGAATAAAAGCTGTAAATCGCGGTTATTGTTCAGTTGTAAGTGAAAATCCATTCAGTCCTCTTTGGGGTCGAAGTTAAAATTTCATTTGACCGGCGGGATGGTCAATACCATGCCGGGCTTCAGGACATTCGGATTCTTGATCTTGTCCTTATTGGCTTTGTAGATCTGGTACCATTTGCTGTAGGTGCCGTAGACCTTTTTGGAGATCTTTTGCAGGGTATCGTCTTTTTGCACCGTATAGGCGGTGGGCTGCAGGCTGCCCGCGTTGGGCTTGGACTGCGCGGCGGATTTAGGCGCCGAAGGTGAAACGTCTTCGCCAGGCCTCTCACCGATCACCGGAACGGCGGGAGCGGCTGGCACTTGGACAGCCGGCGTGGGAGCCGGGGCCGCGGGAATCACCTCAGGCGAAGGTGCCGGGACGTCGGCGATCGCGTTGACCGCCTTCTCTTCTATTTTCCGCACTTCGGATTCAGGAACAGGCTTAGTGATTTCCAGCACATAGACTTTGCGGGTGGTCTCCTTGGGTGCCGGCTGCGGAGGGCACTTACCAACAACACATCCGCCGTTACCGTTACCTTGATTCTGACCGACACGCGGTTTGGTCATGACATAGGTCCTGGCCTCCAGACCGCAACCTGCTGCAAAAACGACCAATATCACCAAAGCCAAATTTTTGTTCAACATAATTTTTCTCCCTTTTAATCCTCGTTTTTTTTCAAAACCACCAAACCCAAATCTTTAAGCTGCCTCGCATCCACGTCCGAAGGCGCCTCCGTCATCAAACATGTACCCTTCTGGGTTTTGGGAAAAGCGATACAGTCACGGATGGATTCGTTGCCCGTGATGATCGTCACCAGACGGTCGAGCCCATAGGCCACCCCCGCGTGCGGCGGCGCGCCGTATTCGAAAGCGCGCAATAAAAAACCGAAACGCTTTTGCGCTTCCTGGGGATCGATGCCGATAATGTCAAAAATCTTTTGCTGTAATTCCCGCCGGTGGATACGCACCGAACCGCTGCCGATCTCATTGCCGTTAAGCACCAGGTCGTAGCAGCGGCCGCGGATTTGGGCGTACTGCCCCTGTTCCAGGAAATGCACATCTTCGGGATTAAGACCGGTAAAAGGATGATGTTCGCTATCCCAGCGTTTTTCTTCGGTATTATACTTGAACAAAGGGAAATCCACAACCCACAAAAAGGCGAACTCCTTGGGGTTATTCCTGTCCTGGCGGGTGTCGGGCTTGTCGCTGTTGTATTTGGCCATGGCCTCGGCATGGGTCATCCGGGGAAAAGGCGTTTTAAGATCGATATCAAGGACTTCCTTGAAGATCTGCTTGTACATCCGCTCAGTCAGGTCAAACACAAAATCCTGGTCCACAAAGGACATTTCCATATCCAGCTGGGTGAATTCCGGCTGGCGGTCGGCGCGCAGGTCCTCGTCGCGGAAGCATTTGACGATCTGATAATAGCGGTCCATACCCGCCACCATCAGGATCTGTTTGAACAACTGCGGGGACTGCGGCAAGGCATAAAAGGCGCCGGGGTTCAACCGCGAGGGTACAAGAAAATCCCTCGCACCTTCCGGCGTTGACTTGGTCAGCACCGGGGTTTCGATCTCGGTGAACTTTTCGCCGTTTAAAAAAGACCGCATGGAGCCGCAGATGCGGTGGCGAAGCACCAGGGAGTCCCTCACCCGCTTGCGGCGAATGTCCAAATAACGGTAGGTCAGCCGGACTTCCTCGGCGGCTTCAATCTGATCATCGATCTCAAAGACCGGCACCTTGGCGGTGTTCAGGATTTCCAGTTTCTTGGCCAGAAGTTCGATGTCGCCGGTCGATGAATCCGGGTTGACGTTCTTTGGGGGCCGCACATTGACGGTCCCGGTGATTTTCACCACGAACTCCGGTCCCAGTTTTTGCGCTTCGGCATGGGCCTCGGGCGATACTGACGGCACGAACACCACCTGGGTGATGCCGTAACGGTCGCGGATATCGATAAAAATGAGTTTGCCGTGGTCCCGGCGGCGGTGCACCCACCCGCACAGGACGGCCTCCTGCTCCTTAAAATTCTTGTTTAATTCCCCGCACGTATGCGTACGCATGCAACGAACCTTTCTCTATTCCTCCGGAAGCACATTCTTGATATGCTCCACAATTTTATCCAAAGCCACGGTCTCCTGCGTCGACTGGCGCATGTCTTTGACCGCAACCGATTTATTCTTCACTTCCTCTTCGCCCAGTATCAGCGCAAAGCGGGCGCCGGACTTGTCCGCCTTGCCCATCTGGGATTTCATCGAACCGCCGGCAAAATTCATGTCAGCGCTGATCCCGGATTTGCGCAAAAGCTGCAGCACTAAAAAGGCCAGGGGCTGGTATTCCTCCTTCATGGACATGACAAAAATGTTGATATTGGCCGGCGGGATGGGAACCTCGCCCAAGGACAATAAGATGCGCTCGATGCCTAAGGCAAAGCCGATGGCCCCGTAGGACACTTTAGGGTTGCCGCCCAATTCGTGCACCAGCCCGTTATAACGGCCGCCGGCGCCGACGGCGTCCTGGCTGCCCAATCCTGCGGCCGTAATTTCAAAAACCGTATGGGTATAATAATCAAGCCCGCGCACCAGGTGCGGCGAAACCTCGAAGGGGATATTCACGCTTTTAAGGGCGGCCTGTACCTGTTTAAAATATTCCTGGCTGGGAACGGACAAAGGCAAATCTTTAACAACCTGGGCAACCACCTTACGGCAGGATTCATTTTTACAGTCAAGCACGCGGAAAACGTTGCGCTCAAAACGGGCCCGGCAATCCGGGCACAAACGGTCGGTATGTTTGGCAAATTCCGCCCGCAGCCAGCTGGAAATGCGCGCCTTATCTTCCTTGGAACCAAGGCTGTTGATCTTTAACTGGGGTTCTTTGACCCCCAATTCCCTTAATAACTGCATGGCCAGAGCGATGACTTCCGCGTCCAAGAGGGGCGATGCTGCGTTGGGCCCTAGCACCTCCACGCCGATCTGGTGGAATTGACGCAAACGTCCCTTTTGCGGCCGCTCTCCCCGGAACATGGGACCTATATAAAATAGTTTAGACAGCGGCTCTTTTTTCTCCAAATCGTTTTCGATATACGAACGCACGACAGCGGCTGTGCCTTCCGGCCGCAAGGCGTAGCCTTCCTCTTGGTCTTCCTTGCTGGAAGCCAGTTCCAATAACTGCTTGTTGACAATGTCCGTGGTGGTTCCCAAAGACCTTTTGAACAGATTGGTGTCTTCAAAAATGGGCGTGCGCACTTCCTTATAGCCGTAAGACTTACAGACCTTACGGGCCAGGAATTCCAAGGCTTCCCAAAGAAGGACGGTATCGGGTAATATATCGGATGTCCCGCGAGGGACGGCGAAGGTTTTATTCACGTGAAATTAGGCGGCTATTTGACTTTTTGCTTCATTTCCAGACCGGACTTAAAGACCACGACTTTCCGGGGAGGGACGGGAACGCTTTGTCCCGTGCGGGGATTACGGCCGAAACGGGCCCGGCGCTCCTTGATCTTGAAAACCCCAAAATTGCGCAACTCCACCTTGTCCCCCTGCATCAGGGCATCAACGATCACATCAAAGGTCTTTTGCACGATCTTTTTAACATCCACCTGCTTGATGCCGGTGGCATCCGTGATTTTTAAGACTATATCTTTCTTGGTCATTCAAAGCTCTCCTTGAAGAGTACCTGGCCATGGTCGCAACGGGACAGGCGGGGTTTCCTTGGATTAAATGTAAGCATAGTACCAACAACGACTTACAGTGTCAATGAAAAATTATCCCCCCCTTCCATATCTTGGACCGTTTCTAGGCATTATATTGCTATGTATTAACTTACAACAGAAGTGTCCCCATATTTGGTCAATTCAATATATTGGTAAACATCCTTATTCTTAAGATTTTCATAAAATTTTGCACTGGAATAAATATAATCGCAAGCCTTTGAAACAATTCCAGCACGCACCGGATTACAATGAATATAATCCAAACACTCAAGGATGTATTTTTCTTCCATAATTGGTTTACTTTGAAATCGGCCTTGCCAGACATGCCCCACATATCCGTACTTCCGACGGTATTTGAGACTGAAAGACAATAATATAGCCTGCATTATCTTGGAAATGTTATGCACTTCCCCTGCTTCCATGACCATATGAACGTGATTATCCATTAATACGAATCCATAAATTTTGATTTTCATGCGCTCTTGATATTTTTGGATGGACTTAAACAAGTTTTCTTTATCTGATTTTAATTTTAAAATGTTTTGACGGTTATTCCCTCTAAAGATGACATGATACACAGCATTTCCATAATAAATTCTTTTAAGGCGGGACATAGTGACTCCTTTATGGGGGGAGGTTGTGTTAAGAAAATAATGAACTGTGAGGGACAGTTCAATCAGAAACTTCACTCTACCATGGGGATATGTAGAAACGGTCCAACTATAAGGTGAGGGAGAAATTGTCTTCTCCCACCAACACCTTGATCTCCTCCACTAAAACCTCGCTGGGGGTTACATAAAGCTCCTGGCCCACCAAAATCTGCACCTTTTTATAGTTATCCGCATTCATCTGCAGATACACCGGCGTCTTGCCGGGAAAACGCGCCAGTTTTTCCTTGAGCTTTTCAAACTGGCCCGGGCTGGACAAATCCACCTGTACGGATTTCACCAGGTCATAAACTTCATCGATCCCCGCCATCTCATTAGCCACCATCTTGGGAAAACCGTCCCTGAAGCTGACCTTGCCCTTGACCACCACCACCGTGTTTTCCTTTAAATAGGACGCGATCTGGGTGTAGCTTGAGGGAAACACCACGATTTCCATTTCTCCGTCGTTGTCTTCCAAGCCTACAATGGCCATCCGCTCGTTGGTTTTTTTGGTGGTCGTCAATTTGACGCTGGTGATCAATCCTACCATGCGCGCCTCCTGGCCGTCGCGGGCCCCCTTGATGCCGCTCGTCGTAAAATCGGCAAATTTTTCGATTTCAGTCTTGTAACGGTCCAAAGGATGGCCGCTTAAATAAAATCCCAGCAAGGCCTTTTCATGGGCCAGGACAGTGGCCTGCGGCCATTCAGGGATATCCGGCAGCTTCTGGTCATGGGCGCCGAAACCGCTGTCCTCCTCGCCCATGCTGAAAAAGGAGATCTGGCCTATTTCCTTTTCTTTCTGCCGCCGCAAGCCCGATTCCAATGCCACGTCCAGTACGGCCAGCATCTGGGAACGGCGGCATTTAAAACCATCCAAGGCCCCGGCCTTGATCAGGCTTTCTAAGACCTTATGATTATTCAAACGCAGATCAACCCGGCTGCAAAAATCAAAAAGGGTGGTAAAGGCGCCTCCTTCCTGACGGGCCTGCCCCATGGATTCAATGGCCCCGGCACCTATATTCTTGACCGCCAATAAACCATAACGGATACTGTCCTTATTTTCGACGGTAAAAGCCGCATGGCTATGGTTGACGTCCGGAGGCAGGACGGCAATACCTATGGCGCCACACTCTTTCACGTACTCCACCACCTTGGCCGTATTATCTTTTTCTGAAGTCAAGAGCGCCGCCATGAATTCCACTGGATAATTAGCCTTTAAATAGGCGGTGCGATAACTGATCAGCGAATAGGCCGCGGAATGACTGCGGTTAAACCCGTAGCCGGCGAAGTATTCGATCAAATCGAATAATTGGTTGGCCTGGGGCTCGGACATTTGGCTGGTTTTGGCGCAGCCTTCGACGAAGAAGACCCTTGCTTTCTGCATTTCAGCCGGTATTTTCTTACCCATGGCTTTGCGCAAGTCATCGGCCTGGGCCATGTTGAAGCCCGCAATCACAGAGGCGATCTGCATGACCTGTTCCTGGTAAAGGATGATGCCATAGGTGGGTTTGAGCACCCCTTCCAATTTCGGATGAGGATAGGAGATCTTCTGGTCCCCCCTCTTGCGTTTGATGAAATCATCCAGCATGCCGGATCCCATGGGGCCCGGCCGGTACAAGGCGTTGATGGCGATCAAATCCTCGAACTCCGAAGGTTTCATTTTTTTAAGCAAGTCCCGCATGCCGCCGCTTTCCAGCTGGAAGATCCCGGTGGCATGGGCGGCCCGGAGCATCTCAAAGGTCTTTTTATCATCGAGCGGCAGATGATCGATATCGATGTCCTTGCCCTGGTGCTGCTTGACCAATTTCACGGTATCGGCAATGACCGTCAGCGTCCTCAATCCCAAAAAGTCCATTTTCAAAAGACCTATCTGGGAAATCCCATCCATATCGTAGGCGGTGGTCACCTGCCCGTCCGAACTTTTGAACAAGGGCACATACTCGGTCAGCGGTTTGTCGGAAATGACCACCCCCGCCGCATGGATCGACGCATGGCGGTTCAATCCTTCCAGCACCTGGGCGGTCGTCAACAACTGCTGGGAGGTCTTGTCGAATTCGACCGTCTGGCGTAATTGCGGCTCCACATTCAATGCTTCTTCGATGGTGATGCCGATTTCATTGGGGATAAGTTTGGCGATCCTATCCACATCCGCGTAAGCCAGGCCCATGGCCCGGCCCACGTCACGCACCGCGGCCTTGGCCTGCATGGACCCGAAGGTGATGATCTGGGCGACGTTGTCGCTGCCGTATTTTTTAGTCACGTAATCGATGATCTCGCCGCGGCGTTCGAAGCAAAAGTCGATGTCGATATCGGGCATGCTCTTGCGGCCCGGGTTCAAAAAACGTTCGAACAAGAGGCCGTATTTGATGGGATCAAGGTCGGTGATGCCCAACAGGTAACTGACCAGGCTGCCTGCCGCCGAACCGCGGCCGGGACCGACGGGCACCCTGATGGATTTGGCATAATTGATAAAATCCCACACAACCAGGAAATAACTGACGAAACCCATGTCCTGGATGGTCTTCAGTTCGTATTCCAGACGCTGGCGCAAGGCCTTATCATCAGCCTTGTCGGGGTAACGCTTCTTTAAGCCTTGTTCACAAAGCTGCAGCAAATACGCTTGAGGCGTCAGGCCCTGGGGCACTGCATAATGAGGCAGGCGGTATTGGCCGAAATCCAATTTTAAATTGCACTGCTCGGCAATGCGCAGGGTGTTATCGACAGCATCAGGCATCCCCGCAAACAGCCCGGCCATGGCCTGCGGATCTTTAAAATAAAATTGATCGGAGGAAAACCGCATGTGGTTCGGATCGTTTAAAGTAGTCTGGGTCTGAATGCACAGCAGTGTCTCATGCGCCACAGCCTGTCCCTGCTCCAGGTAATGCACGTCATTACTGGCCACTAAAGGCAGGTTCAATTGCCTGGCGATCCTGATCAAGTCCTCATTGACTCGTCTTTGCTCCATGATGCCGTGGTCCATGAGCTCAATATAATAATGGCCTTCGGCAAATATCTGGCGGTATTGGTCCGCCGCTTTGAGCGCCCCTTCGAAAGATCCGCGCAGCAGATGACCCGCGATCTCTCCCTTCAGGCAGCCCGAAGTGCCGATAAGGCCGCGGGAATGCCTGGCTAAAATCTCTTTGTCGATGCGCGGTTTATAATAAAACCCTTCTAAATAGGCCGCGCTGACCAGTTTCATCAGGTTCGCGTATCCTTCATTGGTGCAGGCCAGCAAGGTCAAATGACAGGTGCTTTTCTGGTCGGAGGTTTTATCAAAGCGGGTGGTCGGCGAGAGATAAACTTCGCTGCCGATAATGGGTTTAATGCCGGCCTTCTGGCAGGCCTTATAAAAATGGATGGCCCCGAACATGTTGCCGTGGTCGGTCATGCCTAAAGCCGGCATGCCGAATGCGGCAGCTTTCTTGACCAGCTCATCGACACGGCAGGCGCCGTCCAAAAGGGAATATTGGGTGTGAACGTGCAGGTGAACGAATTGCGGATTACTCATGTATATAAAAAGGCCTTGGATGTTAAATCGAACATTAATTTAACATCCAAGACCCATAGGAATCAATACAAATTAATTTGGTTATTCCCACTCGATGGTGGCTGGAGGTTTGGAGCTGATGTCGTAAACCACCCGGTTGACGCCCGGCACCTCATTGATGATGCGGTTGGAGATGCGGCCCAGTAAATCATAAGGCAGCGGCGCCCAGTCAGCGGTCATGCCGTCGGCGCTCGTGACGCAGCGCAGGGCAATGACATTCTCGTAGGTGCGCTGGTCGCCCATAACACCGACGGTCTTGATGGGAAGCAGCACAGCAAAGGATTGCCATAATTCCTGGTAGAGGCCGGCCTTTTTGATCTCATCCAGCACGCGCTCGTCCGCCTCGCGCAGGATCTCCAGGCGTTCGGCCGTCACCTCTCCGATGACGCGGATGGCCAGGCCTGGCCCGGGGAAAGGCTGGCGTTTAAGGATGGACTCGGGCATCTGCAGGTTCTTACCGATCAGACGCACCTCATCTTTAAATAATTCGCGTAAAGGCTCGACCAGCTTGAATTTCATATCCTTGGGCAGGCCGCCGACGTTGTGATGGCTTTTGATGACTGCTGTCGGACCGCCATGAGCGGCCACGGATTCGATCACATCCGGATATAAGGTCCCTTGGGCCAGGAATTCCGCGCCCTTGATCTTCTTGGCCGCATCCTGAAAAACCCGGATAAATTCATCACCGATGATCTTGCGTTTCTGTTCGGGATCTTCCACTCCTTTAAGCCTGTCCAAGAAACGCTTCTCGGCCTCGACCAGGGTCAAATTCATTTTGAAATGGCCTTTGAACGTGCGCACCACGGAGGCTGATTCGTTCTTGCGCAATAAACCGTTGTCCACAAAAATACAGTACAGGCGGCTGCCGATGGCTTTTTGCAGCAGCACCGCCACCACCGATGAATCCACCCCGCCGCTTAACCCTAAGACCACTTTTTTGCCGCCCACGGTCTCTTGGACCTGCTTGACGGCCGCTGTGATGAAACGGTCCATGGTCCAGCGCGGCAGGCATCCGCAAATCGTATAAGCAAAATTCTGGATGATCTGCAAGCCCCGCTGCGTGTGCACGACTTCGGGATGGAACTGCACCCCGTAAATCCTGCGGTTGCGGTTGGCAATGGCAGCATTGGCCGCATTTAAGGTGTGTGCAATACGGATAAAGCCCGGCGGCGGCGCAACGATCTCGTCCCCGTGGCTCATCCAGCAGGTCAAATTGGTCGACAGATTGCTGAACAGATCTTTATTGTTATCAATAAAAAGCTCAGCCTTGCCGTATTCACGGTCCTTGGCGCGGGACACCTTGCCGCCCAGCATGTGGGTGATGGCCTGCATGCCGTAACAGACGCCTAAAATAGGAATATTCAACTTGAAAATGTCCGGGTGCGGCAAAGGCGCGTTCTTATCGGTGACGCTTTGCGGGCCGCCGGAAAGGATGATGCCTTTAGGATAAATTTCCTTGATCTTTTCGGGGGTGATATTGTACGGGACGATCTGGCTGAAAACCTTGCTCTCGCGCACCCGGCGGGCAATAAGCTGGGTGTATTGTGACCCCATGTCAAGGATCAAAATGATGTCACGGCTGCGCTGCTTGCGGACTTCCATGGGAACGATCTTGGAAGAAGACCGCAATTTGATCGGCTTCATCAAACCATGCACCGGCTTGCGCTTAGGTTTGGCAAAGCGGGCGGGCTTAACCGAAATTTTTTTTAAAGTTTTTCGTTTGGCAGCTTTTTTTATGGCCATGAACCATCACTCCTTATGTAAGCGGCTCACTTCCCCATTCCCACGCGCTGGCCGATCTGGAAGACCTTGCCTTCCGTCTGGATCGAGGGCGCGAGGATGATTTCGACATCGTGCATTTCCTTGAGATTACGGGCGCCCAAAGAACCCATGGAGGTCTTTAAAGCGCCGACTAAATTCTGCGAACCGTCATCGACCTTGGCCGGCCCCATGAGGATTTCCTTCAAGGAACCGCTGGTGCCTACCCTGATACGGGTGCCGCGGGGCAGGTTGGCGTGGCTGGTGGCCATGCCCCAATGATAACCGCGGCCTGGGGCTTCTTCAGCCTTGGCAAAGGCGGAACCCACCATCACCGCGTCCGACCCGGCGGCAAAGGCCTTGCAAATTTCGCCGCCGATACGCATACCTCCGTCGGTGATCATGGGAATGTACTGCCCCCTGCGCTTGAAAAAATAATCGCGGGCCGCGCAGCAATCCACCGTGGCGGTGATCTGCGGAACGCCGATGCCCAGAACGCCGCGCGAAGTGCAGGCGGCACCGGGCCCGATTCCGACCAAAACCGCGGAGGCTCCGGCCTCCATGATCTCCAGCGACATGTCGTAAGTCACCACATTGCCGACGATGACAGGCACCTTGCTGTTTTTGCAAAAATCAGCCAGGTCCAAAATCTTGTATTCCGTGGCGATATGGCGCACGGTCGCCACAGTGGATTGGACAATGAAGATGTCCACCCCCGCTTCGGCGGCGATCTTGGAGAAACGGGCCGCATTCTGCGGAATGCAGCTGACCACCGCAGGCACCTTGCCCTTCTTTATCTCCTCGACGCGCTTGGCGATCAGTTTTTCTTTGACGGGAAATTTGGTATTGTCGTAAAGGCTTTGAACGAGCTTGGTGGCCTCTTCGGGGCTCGCGGAGGCGATTTGCTCCAGGATCTCTCCCGGGTT
The DNA here is from genome assembly GCA_028870995.1 of Candidatus Omnitrophota bacterium. GTDB lineage: Bacteria > Omnitrophota > Gorgyraeia > Zapsychrales > Fredricksoniimonadaceae > JABDGZ01. The sequence goes on from JAGWOI010000011.1 coordinate 31,555, forward strand.
CTCGTAACGGGTCTGGATACCGTCAAGGTTCAAGACCGCAATGCCGCCCAACTTCCCCATGGCAATGGCAAAATTAACATCCACAACGCCATCCATGGAAGCCGCCATGATCGGAACGGAAAATTTATGTTTACCTAAAATAAAGGTGGTATCAACTTCAGTGGGGTTGACGGTTACCATGCCTGGAACCAGTGCAACTTCATCAAAACCGTAACACCTGCGTGCACGCCGCCCTATGCCAATCCAATCAGCCATCGCCTAACTCCTTTATTTCCAATAAGATAAATTCTTATAAAAGAGGATGTAAAATGAATTTGAAGCGAGATTATACCTTAGTATGACTGAAAAGTCAAATAAAAACGGCTCGCAGCCTACCTTAATAAAAAAGGGATCAGGGATAATTTTAACCTATCCCTGATCCCTAAACATCAACCGGTAAGGATATTAATACATCCCCCCCATACCGCCGCCACCAGGCATCGGAGGCATGGCCGGCTTTTCCTTTTCAGGTACATCGGTGACCAGGCATTCCGTGGTCAACAGCAGGGCCGCGATGGAGGCCGCATTCTGCAATGCCGTGCGGGTCACCTTGGCCGGATCAATGATACCGGCATCGATCATGTCAACTTCACTATCGGAATTGAAATCATAACCGATATTTTTATTTTTTCCCTTGAGGGCCTCAACAATAACTGAGCCTTCCTTGCCGGCATTCAGGGCCAGTTGGCGTAAAGGAGCCTCCAGGGCCCGGCGGACGATCTCAGCACCGGTCTTCTCATCGCCCTTAAGATTATCCACAAGGGCGCCGTTGATGCAGCGCAGCAAAGCCACACCGCCGCCGGGAACGATGCCTTCTTCCACGGCCGCGCGGGTCGCGTGTAGGGCGTCTTCAACACGGGCCTTCTTTTCCTTCATTTCGGATTCCGTGGCAGCGCCCACATTGATGATGGCCACACCGCCGGCGATCTTGGCCAGGCGTTCCTGTAATTTTTCCTTATCATAAGAAGAATCGGTAGTTTCGATCTGATTTTTGATCTGGGCCAGGCGGGCCTTGATATCGGCCTGCTTGCCGCCGCCTTGCACGATCGTGGTATTATCCTTGTCAATTTTGACCTTCTTGGCGCGGCCCAAATCAGGAACATCCACGCCTTCCAGCTTAAGGCCTAAATCCTCGGTGATGGCCTTGCCGCCGGTCAAAACGGCGATGTCTTTAAGCATTTCTTTGCGGCGGTCGCCGTAACCAGGGGCCTTGACCGCAGCGCAATGCAGGGTGCCGCGCATCTTGTTGACGACCAGGGTCGCCAGAGCCTCCCCTTCGACCTCTTCGCAGATGATCAATAAAGGACGGCCGGACTTGGCTACCTTTTCCAACACCGGCAGGATGTCCTTGATGCTGGAAATTTTCTTTTCATAAAGAAGGATAAACGGATCTTCCAGTTCGCAGACCATTTTCTCCATATCGGTGGAAAAATACGGGGAAAGATAGCCCTGATCGAACTGCATACCTTCGACGATCTTAAGTTCGGTGTTGATGGTCTTGCTTTCTTCGACGGTGATGACGCCGTCCTTGCCGACCGCTTCGAAAGCCTCGGCGATCTTCTTGCCGATGACATTGTCATTGTTGGCAGCGACAGTAGCCACCTGCTCGACCTCTTTGGACTTTTTGAGATCGATCTTCTTGGCCAGGTTATCGCTAATGGTAACGACGACCTTGCCGACCGCATCTTCGATCCCGCGCTTGAGGGCCATGGGATTGGCACCGGCGGTCACGTTCTTCAATCCTTCACGGTAAATAGCTTCGGCCAATACGGTCGCGGTGGTGGTGCCGTCACCCGCGATGTCGGAGGTCTTTTCCGCCACTTCCTTGACCATCTGGGCGCCCATATTTTCATAGGGGTCTTCCAGTTCGATTTCCTTGGCCACTGATACGCCGTCCTTGGTAACGGTTGGGGAACCGAATTTCTTGTCCAGGACCACGTTGCGGCCCTTGGGCCCCAAGGTCACCTTGACCGCGCGGGCCAATTGCTCGACACCGCTTAAAACCTTGCGGCGTGCTTCATCTTCGAAAATTAATTGTTTTGCTCCCATTTTACTACCTCCTAATTTTTTGTGTCATTCTCTGGATAAGCGAGAATCCCTATCACTTTACAATGGCCAAAACATCCTCTTCCTTCATGATCAAAAGCTCTTCGCCGTCGTTGGTGGTGATTTCCGTGCCGCCGTATTTGGCAAATAAAATACGATCGCCGACTTTAACTTTGGGGGCCTTAATTTGGCCACTTTCTAAAGTCTTACCTTCTCCCACAGCCACTACTTTACCCTCTTGGGGTTTTTCCTTGGCCGTATCCGGAAGCAAAATGCCGCCCTTGGTGACTTCCTTAGCTTCCAGCACCTTGACCACGATACGGTCATCTAATGGTTGAATAGCCATAACCTCTCCTCCTTCATGCAAAAACGGTTAATATTGTTTGAAAAACTTCCTTAAAAAAGTGCAGGATCCGATGCAGGGATACTTAGCACTACCAAATCTGGAGTGCTAATATAGCGGCAGATAAAAATTTTGTCAAGAAAATTTTAGCAGTGAATTTAATCGAGTGCTAAGATTGCTTTGAGATTGACAGGAAGGACATTGAGGATTTGGATTTCGACGCCGGAAAAATTCCCCCGCCGGAATTGGGCGATCATAGCAGGATCAAAAGTAATATTAACCTTCGAGCCAACGCTTTCCAGGTTCAAATTTCTTGAATTTAAGTCGATACCGCCGGGCTCTGCCTCCGCCAACACCGGCTTATGCAAAACCCCCTGCCTTATCTTGACGGCGCGATTCAATTTTTCCAATTCGCGCTCAGGTAATCCGCTGTTGGAGATCATCCTTATAACTCCTTTAAGCTGGCTGTCATTGGCGGAATTGATGGCTCGAAGCAGACTGTCCCCCATGGTGATCTGTGCCTCTTCTTCAACAACATTGTGGGCCATTGCCGAATCTTGCGGAATAGTTATCCCGGTTTCTGTCAATTGGCCAACAATGGAACCATCCCTAGCGACTTCTCCTTGGGCGTCAATCATGTACCGGCCAGGTTTTTGTATATCAATCAACAGTCCCGGACTGTGCTTGACAAGTTGAAAGCCTCTTTGGATGAGATATTGAGGAACCCTACCTTCAGCGATCACTCGTTTTGCTCCTGAGACATCTTTCCAAAGATTATCAAGACTCCAGCCGGGATTCTGAACTTTGAGCCCGTCAATGTGAATTTCCACCCCTTTTCCGGCTTTAATGATCAAGGTCCCGTCCACATCCACATTTTTAAGATAAATATTGTCACCTTCTATCCTGACCACTGCCTTTGAAGACCAGACGCCGCCGCTTAACTTATCGCGGACATCCAAAATCGTCGGTGCCCAACCGGGCGTATAAACAAATTTGGCCCCATCAAACCATGGGAACTGAACATCCTCTTTAACGGTTTCATTGCCCTTTTTAACTTCAATTTCAAAGGGAATAGTGCGTTCGATCCCTTGAATTCCGGCCCCTGGAAAAGTGACCCCCCCCATCTGGGCAGCAATCCTGCGGTTATTTTGGTAATACATACCTTCAACCGCAAAGGGGCTTTCAAGGAACGCACCGTCCTTCAAACGCTTATAACTTTCCGGATAATCATTCTTAAGAGCGGCAAAAACGAAACGGGGCTCAAAACTCGTCACACCCACCTTTGATCCGTCAAACCACACGGCAGCATCCTGCATATTATTTTCCGCACGCATGGGTTTGGCCAGTTCCTCGCTGCCCGGTTTGGTTTTAGGATTTAAAAGAAAAGGAACCTGCCCCTTGGTCTTTTCGACCGCAGCCAACCATGAATCTATTTTCATCGTAAAGACGTTGATGTTGCCGGCATACTGGCTTTCAATGGCCTTTAATTTCGGTCTTTTATTAATGAAGTTATATTCAATATTCCTGGTGATAACTTTGCCTTGCCTGGCCTTAACCTCCTTCAAAACTTCCGAGATCTTGTCCGCCATCGACTCGAAGCCCGGAATGTTATTGTGCACATAATCAATTGTATCAACCAACACCCTGTGATCAGGCCCTACATATCCTTTTTGCTGTAGAAGCCCCATAAGGACGCCGCTTAAACCTCCAGAAACCTTATCAAGGTCCTCCAGCGTCAAGGGATTGCCTGTAAGGGTCATTAAAATTCCTGTCGCCTCGCCGGGTTTACGTTTGACACCGACAAGGTTCATGTCATCACCGCGCTCCACGGCATTGGCCAAGAGCGGCAGGATGGCATTCCACGTCTCCACATTAGTGTCCTGATAAAAAAGCAATTGAGCCTTGCCCCTGGCCTGGAAATATTTTACCAGCCCTGAACGGTACAGCATTTCATGAATGTCGCCATGACCTCTGGGATTTTCGCCTAGTTTGTATTGACCTTCCTTGGAAAGGCTGGCATTCATGTCCTTGACCAGGGGGACCATGTTCTGGCGGATGAGAATAATTTGCCCCAACCGGGCTTGAGGATCAACTTCTTGCGTTGAATCAACCACTGAATAGCCCCTGAGACCATAAGAATGATGCTCCTCCAACATTTTAATGGTGGCATCATGCGTCTTATCTGAAGTCATAATGATAAAGGGAATTTCAACAGGTCGACCGGTCATCTTCAAATAGGCTTTTTGTTTAGCAAGGATTTCTTCGGCATCTTTCTGAAGGAACGGTTCACCGGTGATTAAATCAACAGGAATCCCGACCTTAGGGCCGTTATACCCCAACCTGTCGCCCGCCCCTCCCGCGACCTTTACTAAAACCAATTGATTGAGATAGCCGACACCTCTTTGAGTATAGTCCAAATAATCCTGATTGATTCCGTCAAAAACCTTGCCTTGGGGGACTTGGGGAGTATAGCCATCCGTAGGATCAACATCCTTGGCGTTTTTAAGAAGATTACGGACAAGGCCCTTGTAACCCGCCAAGCCGCCTTGCAGCTCTTTGTTCTTACGCGATACTTGGTCCAAGAAACTTTTTTTCTTGTCATCATTAATGCCGGGAGCATCCAAGTCCCGCATCAAGTCCTGTTCTCCTATATCTACCAATAATTTGATCGTAGCCAGGTTTTCTGCGGAAGACAGGACCCCCGCTTCGATATTCTGTAAAGCCGCTTCAGGTACACCTTTTGCCCGTAATTCCGCCAACATCGCTGCGTTAGGGCCGCTACCGGCTTCCTCAGTGAGCCCCTTGATGGTATAATACCTCCCAGGGACCGCTTCGAATGCCGCTTTAGCCTCTGCTGGAGTGGCCATAGCCAAATCCCTGACCGGCGTCAAACCGCCGGAAAAATATTTACGCGGGACTGTCTGTTCCGTGGCCGGATCGGTCTCTTCTTTAATAAAATTAAACACACCTCTTTTATAAGCCTGGACATATTGATTATAAATTTTCTCCTGGATAGCAGGGTCACTCACATTGACGCCGTTGACCTTGGATTTATCGGTATAAACCTGGTTGAGCAGGGCATGTTTCAAATTTTGTTTGAACCAAAAAGCCAGGATCATGGAATTATAAATCTGGCGCATCCGGGCAAAATTTTTACCGGTATTAACTTCCTTTTCAATGGCCGGAAGAATGACCTGGCGCACGACCTGGGCGCCGAGATTATTGACATTGGCGGAATCACCTACGGGCGCATGTTTGCTTAAAGCCAGGTAGTCTTCGTCCAGCATGACCTTCAAATGGCTTTTGACCACAAAAACGGTGTTGCCGTGACTGTAAACCTTGGCCGTATCCGGCAAAATCCACACCTTATTAAAAGTGTTCACGGGGATCTGGGTCGTGCCGTACATCCGCGCGGCCTTGGCATAAACCGCGTCCCAAAAATCCTTGCCCAGATCCCTTCCCGGATAGATCAAGGAAGCGGTCAACTGTTTCAATAAATAATCCTGCGCCAGCATGTCACGACCCAATACTGTCTGCCCTAAATCTTTGGGAATAATATGCTGATTCTCATAAGGGGAAAGGTTGACCCATTGATTGTCTTCCGGGATGGTCAGGCAGGCCAAAAAATATTTGATCAGCCGGTTCGATTCTTTTTTAACCTGCTGGGCATTTAAACCGCTGTTGCCGGTGCTGACGATGAAATCCATCAATAAAGGATTTTCAGGGTGGATGGTCAAACCGGTCAACATCAGGGGCACATAAGCTGGAGATAAATTCACCATCGTTCCCGGTTGAGGCAGGCCAAGTACGCCCCCTTGCGCGCGTGCTTGGGGCATAACACCAAAGCTGACGATCAGGGCCGCAATAAGACATGAGCTGATGAAACGCGAATTCCAGGTTTGGCGGATGGAAGAAAAAATCATTTAATCTCCTGCGCTAAATTGAGGTTAGCAAACGCTTCCTAGAAGGATTTAACGAAAGCTTAACATATGACCAATGATTGTCAAGTTTACAACCTATTGGTATTTAACAGATTATAGATAAGAAAGGAAATAAATACCCTTAAAGACAAGGTCTTCATCAATGATGCGGATCTTAGGCGAGACAAACTTTTTCATGAGCTGGGTGTGGCCGCCGGTCATGACCACCTTGGGCTTAGCCTTAAGCTGGCGGCTGATAAGATCAATAAACCCGCGGCACAAAGAACCGTAACCATAGAAAAGGCCGCTCAACATACTTTCCTGGGTCGTCTTCCCTATAATATGGCGCGGAGCCGAAAATTCAATATGAGGCAAAAGTGCGGTTTTCAAAAACAGGGATTCGGCGGACAAACGGAGGCCCGGCACAATGGCACCGCCTAAATATTCACCCTTGGTTGAAATCACATCAAAGGTAATGGCCGTGCCCAGATCCACGATGATCAAAGGCTTGCCGTAAATCTGCATGGCGGCGAAGGCACCGACCAGACGGTCCTGCCCTACCTGCCTGGGATTTTTATACCGGTTCTTGACGGGCACGATGATATCACGGCCGATGACAGCCACCGGCAGCCGTTTTCTTAAAATATTCTCAAGAATCCTGGCCGCGCGGGGGACGACCGAACAGACCACCGCCCTGTTGACCGGGTAGGCCTTTAAGACCTTGTTGACCACGCCCATAATCTCGACGGTCTTTGCATTGGTGTCAAGAACAACGGAAGACTCAATTTTGCCTGTTTTACGGATGACCGCAAAACCGATGGTGGTATTGCCAATATCAACGGCTAGTAACATTCTTTAATTCCTTGATCTTGTCCCTGATCCTGGCGGCTTTTTCGAATTCCAAATTACGCGCCGCTGCCTCCATTTGCCGCTCCAGGTCGCTTAAGTAGGTGGCAAACTCGAATTCCTCTTCATCCTGGCCGCTGGACTCCATGACCAACTCCTCCGCTTCGGCATATTGCTCGATCCCGGCACTGATAGCCTTGGCAATGGTCGTGGGCGTGATGCCGTACCTGGCGTTAAAATCCATTTGGATCTTCCGCCGGCGCTCGCATTCGGCAATGGCGGATTTCATGCCCGCGGACACGGTGTCCGCGTACATGACCACGATCCCATGGATATTGCGTGCCGCCCGGCCGGCGGTCTGGATCAATGACGTATGCGAACGCAGGAAACCCTGTTTATCCGCGTCAAATATAGCAACTAAGGTCACTTCGGGCAAGTCCAATCCTTCGCGCAGCAGGTTGACGCCGATCAAGCAGTCAAACTTCTTTTGCCGCAGGTCCTGTAAAATCTTGGTGCGGTCAATGGTCTCGATGTCGGAATGCAGGTATTTGACATTCAATCCGGCGTCTTCACAGTAAGCGCAAAGGTCTTCGGCCATCCGTTTGGTCAGGGTCGTGACCAGCACCCGCTCATTCTTGGCCGCACGCTGGCGGCACTCGCTGATAAGATCTTCCACCTGGCCTTCGGTGGAACGCACAAAGATGGGCGGATCGATGATCCCCGTCGGACGGACGATCTGCTCCACCACATGATTGCCGGAATCCTTGCGTTCATAGGGGCCGGGGGTCGCGGAAACATAGATGCGCTGCTTAAGGAGTTTTTCCACTTCAGGAAATTTCAACGGGCGGTTGTCCAGGCAGGACGGCAGCCTGAAGCCGTGCGCCACCAGCATCTCCTTGCGGGCACGGTCGCCCTCGTACATGCCGCCCAGCTGCGGGATGGTGACATGGCTCTCGTCGATGATGGTGATAAAATCATCCGGAAAGTAGTCCATCAGGCAGAACGGCCGGTTGCCCGGCGGCCTGCCGGAAAGGACCCTGGAGTAATTCTCGATGCCCTTGCACATGCCGATCTCTTTGAGCATTTCCATATCGTAACGGGTGCGGGACCTGAGGCGCTGGGCTTCCACCAATTTCCCCTGGGATTCAAGCTCTCCCAACCTCAGCCTTAATTCCTCCTCGATTTCGGTGAGGGCCTGCTCCAGCCGCGGCGGGGAAATCAGGAAGTGCTTGGCCGGATAGACAAAGGTTTTTTCCAACAGGGCGATGGTTTCTCCGGAAACAGGGTCTATTTGTTTGATCTTTTCAATTTCGTCGTCGAAAAACTCGATCCTGACGGCATCCTGGCGGTAGGCCGGCTGCACTTCCACAATGTCCCCCCGCACGCGGATCTTGCCGCGGGTGAATTCATAATCATCGCGCTCATACTGGATTGCAATAAGCTGGGAAAGCACCTCATCCCGGTCCTTTTTCTGTCCTACTTTCAAGCCCACCATCTGGTTCTGGTAATCTTCGGGGGAACCGAGGTTATAAATGCATGAAACGCTCGCCACAATGATGGTGTCCCGGCGGGACATCAAAGAGGTGGTGGCGGCCAGACGCAGCCGGTCAAGCCGGTCGTTGATGGAAGAATCCTTTTCGATATAAATATCGGTCTGGGGGATATAGGCCTCAGGCTGGTAATAATCGTAATAACTGACAAAATACTCGACGGCATTGTTGGGAAAAAATTCTTTGAGCTCGCCGTAAAGCTGGGCAGCCAGCGTCTTGTTGTGGGAAATGACTAAAGCCGGGCGGTTGAGCTTGGCGATGACATTGGCAATGGTAAAGGTCTTGCCGCTGCCGGTAACACCCAGCAGGGTTTGGGCAGGCACACCCCGGTCAAGGCCGATGGCGAGTGCTTCAATGGCTTTACGCTGTTCTTCAACAGGCTTAAAAGGGCTCTTAAGGGTGAACTGTTCCATGTCCGATCAATCATTTGGTTGCTTCTTTTTCAATGGCATCCAGCATGCCCTCTACCATTCTATCACTGCGCGTGAAAATAAACTGCCTGATAAAGGTGACCCTGGACTCATATCGGATCTCCACCTCACTGGCATCACCCAGGGAATGGACCAAAATGTTCAAATGCGCCAGGGTGCCGTACAGACCCCAATAGTGCCTTTTGATCGCGGTCATGATCAACAGGTTCTGGTAGCCGTTATGCTCATAACGCTCGTTGCGCTCATAAACGGAAGGCAGGGACTCTTCGGCGACGCTCCATCCCTTGTTCCTTAATACATAGACAACGGCACCGGTCACCTTCTGGTAGTTTTCCTGGATTTTACGGTCATAGGGATGATTTGCCGTGCCGATATATTCGGATAGGGGCGCAGCAGCGCAGCCAGACAAGGCCAACAGACACAAGATTAAGCTTAGATTAACAGGAACTCGACATAGGCCTTTAAAAGTCGTTTTTGAATACCGCTGGAGCCCCGCCCGTCTACATCGCCGATTCTGCCACACAGCCCAAAGGGCGTTGTGTGGCTGAAATATTAGAAAAGACGGGCGGACAAAGGCGACCGCGGTTGAGAAAATGACTTTTAAGGGCATATGTCGGGCTGTTGAATTAACAAATCTTTCCATGTTTGTACGGGCGTAATTTATTCTTCTCCGATTTCTTGACGATCTCCGCCTGGATATCGATGCCCAACCCCCCGCACAAGTCAAACAGGCGGATAAAGGTGTCAGCCAATTCTTCACGGAAATTATCATGATCCTGGTGCCTGTAGCCTTCCATAGCCTCAGCCAGTTCGGTGACGATGAGCATCAAGGCTTCGCCGATATTGCGCTTTTCATCCCAAAAACCTTTTTCCTTGGCGATACTGTGGCAAAGCTCACACCATTGTTTAAGGCTTAAGTTTTCGTAATTCAGGCTCATGCGTTCTCCTTACTTGTTATGTTTCTCTAAGAAATCCTCCATATCCTGGGCCAGGGGCGCTTCAACGGCGATTCTGCCTTTGCCTTCCATCTTAGGCCACTCCAGGCGCATGGCGTGCAGCGCTGTACGCCGGAAGCGCAGCTCGAAATCGCGCCTGAAGGCATATTTGTCTTCCCCCACAAGGGGATGGCCGATCTTGGCAAAATGAATGCGGATCTGGTTGGTCCTTCCCGTGACCGGCATCACCTTGACCACCGTGAAGTTTTTATAATAATCCTGGACTTCATAGTACGTCAAGGCGGATTGTGCGGGCAAATGACGGGCGAATTTGCGCTGGAAAAAATCCTTGATGGGAATTTCGATCTTCCCCTTAGGCGATTTCAAATGCCCGTGCACAAAGGCGACGTACGCCTTATGCACCTGCCTGGCTTTGAAAGCCTGCATTAACCGCTCTTGGCATTCCCTGCCCTTGGCGAAAAGGATCACGCCGGAGGTGTCGCGGTCGATCCGGTGGGCGGGATAAAGATGCTCCTGTTTGCCCCGCCCTTCATTGACGATGGACTCCAGGGTATGGCGTTCATTTTTTTCGGAGGGCACCACCAGCAATCCTGGAGGTTTATTAAAGACCAGGCAATGCCCGTCTTCGTAAAGGACGGGTATGTTCAATGGTCTTTGTCCAAATGCTCGTGCAGCAAATCAGTCAGATAATTGATCTTGCGGATCAAAATGATGGGGAATACGATCATCCACGCCTGAAAGGCCAAGGCCAAAAATGCCTGGAAGGGGGTTACGGACAAATTAATTGAGTTTTCCATAATTTTTCTCCAACTGGCTCTCTATAAACTCATTGATGGCCTGACTGTCCTTGGGAGCTATGTCGCTGAAGAAAATGGCCGTGTTGTAATACTCACCGTCATTGGCCGCCTGCACGCGGACGATGACGCCCTGGCAGCTGACTTTTTTGGTCACCATCTTATCATTTCTTTTAAAAGGCAAAAGCAGGTGGATCTTAAGCTTGGTCATCACTTCAAGCCGCTGCTCGACGCGGCAAAAAGCGCCGGAACAGCTTAAGTTCCAGGTTTCCGTAAGCACATCCCCATGGTCACTGGAAATCTTGATGGGGATCTTGCTCTCTAGTCGAGGATGACGGCGCTTTTCCCGGGAAAAATGCGGCGGCACGGACTCCCCCTTCTTAAGCCTGAGGCTTGTCTTCAGATGCTTTTTCAGCGGCGGCATCCTTCTTGGAGGCCTGGGCCTTTTTGAAACAATTATTATTGCAATAATAGGCGCCGTTGCGATAAAAACGCCGTGCTCTTTTTAGCGGTTTTTTACAAGCAGGACAGTTCTTGACTTCTTCGACAACCGGGGCTTGTACGGCAGCTTCAGCCATAACTCACTTTACTCCTTATCTTATTTAACGTGTTGTTGTAAGCCGGCATAGATCATTGCGCCGATAGCTCTTATACTCTCGTCATCCCTGATAAACTTAAGGCCCGCTTCATAGCAATCTTCGGAAACCTGGCGTATCCGGACAACCTTGGCCTTGACCCAAATGACCTTGGGCGATTCCAGCGAACGGATCTGCAGTTCCAGGACGGTCCCTACAGGCACAAAGCCCTGGACCTTCAAAGAAATGCCGCTTAAACTGATGTTGCGCGCGACACTGCCGTTTACTGAAACCTCGGGAAGCCCAAAGGACACGGCTTCCGAGAACAAAAATCGCTGGGACGTACGTTTATCACCATCCATAAGGATTTCAGGCCTTTAATGCCCACCAGTATAGCATATTCAAAAAGGGATACAACAGGAAAAAAGGACGGGCGGCAATCTTGCGACTGCCGCCCTGTGGATTGCCGTCCCGCCCCATTTCGGAACGGCGAGGGAGATCACTTTTTCAACAGACGATTCAAATAATGGGACGCGTGATCTTTACCGCCTAAACCGAAGGCCAAGCCCAAACCAAGGCTCAAGCCCCCTACCAGCATGGTCAGCGGGGCGCCGGTCAACAAGAAACCAAAACCGATCTTGTTGACAAATACACCGACCGCCATCAACACCACCGCCCATCTGGTAAAAGACGCCAACAGGTCCGGCCTGGGCATGCCTGTATTGGCCGCGATCAGGCGGACAAACAAGCCTACGATATGGGCAAAAAACATGCCTACCATCAAGGTAACGACACCTACCAGCACTGAAGGCACATAGGCCATGACAGGGCCGGTGATCGGACCGATGATGGTAACGCCCGCATAGGTCAATGCTATGACGAGCGCCGTAATCGTAACGCCCCAGGTCACGACCGTACCTATAAGGTCGCTGACCGGACGTTTGATCCCTCCCACTTCCAGGGTGTGCGCCAGACCAATTTCATGGCTAACCTTGTCAACATGGATGTGCTTTAAGATAGCAGCAACCAGTTTGCCTGCTTCCCGGGCCACCAATCCGCCCACAACGAGCGCAGCCAACACCCCTAACACGGTAGGGACAAAACTTGATATGATGCTGAACACCGTACGCAGAGGATCCAGAATGAATGTAATGGTATTCATACGGACCATCCTTTCCGTCCCGATACTAGGGACTCACAACCCAAGGGTACGAGGCCCCTTTAGGCTGCTACCTCAAGAATAACACTTGGTGATGCCAAAACAAGGCCTGGCGGCCGTTTGCAGGAAAACGCTTGCCATAAAAAATCCCCGTCGACAAAGTCGAACGGGGATTTTGCTTTCATCAGAGCCGTAAATTATTTCTTTCCAATAATTTGACTCAACGGCTTTATTTCTTGTCCGCCTCAATGCTTATGTTAATGGCAATATCGTTGGAGACGGCCACACCGCCCTGGTCAAGGGTTTTGTTCCAACTGATGCCCCAATCCTGGCGGTTGATGGTGGTTGAGCCGGTAATACCGATGGCCTGACGGCCCATTTCGTTGATCGGACCGGAAATGGTCACCGGGATGGTGATCTTTTTGGTAACACCCTTCATGGTCAGATCACCGGTAATGTAGCCTGGCGTGAATTTGTCGGCCGCAAAGGTGATGGCGGGGTATTTGGCCGCATCAAAGAAATGCGGGCCTCTTAAATCAGCGTCCCGCATGGCCACCCGGGTGTTGATGCTGGAGACATCAATAGTCACTTCGGCTTTGGAAGCTGCCAAATCCTTAGGATCATAGGTGATGGTGCCGCTGAACTTATCAAATTCTCCCGGCACCTGGCTTATCATCATGTGTTTGGCTGTAAATGTAAAAGACGTATGGTTAGGATCGATGACATAGGTGTCCGCGGCAAAAGCCATTGAAGCGGCTGATACCATGACCAACAATCCTATTGCGGCAAAACGTTGATGCATACCCCCTCCTTGTTTATGATTAATAAACTTAATTTTTAAGTCCGATGCCCTTTTTGAACAGAAACAGGTTAATGCAGGTCAACACAACGGTAAGGCCAAGCAGGATCAGCAAGCACACGCCCGGATCCACATCAGAAAACCCAAAGAAACCGTACCTGAAGCCGTTGACCATGTAAACCAGCGGATTGTACAACGAGATCTCCTGCCAGACCTTCGGCAAACTGTGGATCGAATAAAAAACCCCGCCCAGATAAATCAAAGGCGTCAGAATGAAATTCTGGAAGAACGCCACTTCATCGAAATTCCGGGCGAAAATACCGTTGATCAAGGCCGCCAGGGAGAACAGGATGGAACTTAACAGCGTGAACAGGACCACCGCCCAGGCATGGGTGACCATGGGATGGGCAAAACAAAGAGACACCGCAAAGACCAGCACCCCCACCAGGACCCCGCGCACGATACCGCCCAGCACATAACCGGTGATGACCACCCAGTCCGGCGTCGGGGAGACAAGGATCTCCTCGATATTGCGCTGGAATTTAGCTCCGTAAAAAGAGGCCACCACATTGCCGTACGCGCTGCTGATCACCGCCATCATGACAAGACCGGGAACGATAAAAGCCATATAACCGATGCCATTGATGGACCTGACCTGAGAACCGATGAATTTGCCGAAAATAACGAAATACAACGTCTGGGTGATCAGCGGCGGCAGCAGGGTCTGGGTCCAAATGCGCAGTATCCTGGTCGTCTCTTTGCGCAGGATGGTCTTTAAGGCTATGTAATATTCCCTCTTCATTTGCTGACTATCTCCAAGAATAATTTTTCCAGGCGGTTGCCCTTCGGGTGGAAATCCGTGATCACAAAACCGCTCTGCGCCAATCTAAGGATCACTTCGTTGAGCTCTTCGCGCTTCTTGATTTCGATATCGAGCGTATGATCATCGACCTTGACGGCGTTAAAAGCTTGCGCCTTTTCCAGGGAAATCCTCTCCTTGAGCGTTACCCGGTAGGTGTCCTGCGGCATCCTGGTCAACAGGTGGCGCACGTTATCCAAGAGCACGATCTCACCTTCCTTGATGATGGCGCAATTACGGCACATCTGCTCCACTTCTTCGAGGTAATGCGTCGTCAACAAAATGGTGGTCCCCTGAGCATTGATGTGCCTCAAATATTCCCACATGCCGTGGCGCAACTCCACATCGACTCCGGCCGTAGGCTCGTCTAAGATCAGCATGCGCGGATGGTGGATGAGGCCGCGGGCGATCATCAAACGGCGTTTCATCCCTCCGGAAAGTGTGCGTGCAATGGCCCGGCGCTTTTCCCAGAGCCCCACCCGTTTAAGGATTCCTTCGGAATCCCTGACCGCGATCGAGTCATCAATGCCGAAATAGCCGGCTTGATTGACCACGATGTCCTGGACCCTCTCGAACATATGAAAATTGAATTCCTGGGGAACGACCCCGATGCTCTTTTTGGCGCCTTCAAAATCAACGTCGATATCATTGCCGAAGATCTTAACCTGGCCGCCGGTCTTGTTGACCAATCCGGTCAGGATGCCGATAAGCGTCGTCTTGCCGGCGCCATTGGCCCCCAAAAGCGCGAAGAAATCGCCTTGGGCCACGCACAAATCGACGCCCTTAAGCGCCTTCACGCCCCCTTTGTAGGTCTTGACCAAATTTTTGATTTCAATAGCGTTCATTTTTTAATGACGATGACTTCCTCAAGTTCTGAAAAATCCACGGCCGGCAGCACCAGGCAATCGACACTGTGGCTGTTAACCGAAGCGCGCACATCGGAAATTTTGCCGATCAACAGCCCGACGGGAAAAGCCGTGCTCAAACGCGAGGTCACCAGCACGTCCCCCACCTTCACATCCGCGTTTGACGTCAAATATTGCAATCGCAGTTCCCCCTGCAAGGTCCCGGTCAAAAGCCCGTTTTCCCTGGAACGCTGGTCCACGGCAGCAACGGCGAAAGAAGGATCAGAAAGCAGGATCACCTTGGCCGTGTGTTCCCCCACCTCATAGATCCTTCCCACCACCCCCAAAGCATTGACCACCGGCTGGCCCGCTTCAAGCCCTTCGGCGTGCCCCTTGTCGATGATCAAGGAGGCGTTCCAATCCGAAGGGTCGCGGCCGACCACATCCGCCACCACGGATTGGTAACCTTGATTCAGGCGGAAGGCCTGAATTTTTTCAAAGCGTCCTTCGGCCTGTTCGTTCTCCCGCATGGCGATCAACTTGGCTTTCAACACCTGGTTTTGCCTTTTGAACCGCACATATTCATCAAAGGTCTCCCGATAATAAAACAATTTCTTCAATTCAAAGGCAGGCACCTCCCATAGGCTCACCGGCCCGGCCACAGAGTCTAATAATCCTGCCGCTCTATAATTCTTGGGATGAAAAAAAAGAATCAAGAAGGGAACGACGATAACGGCGGTATACGCGACAGCCTTGACGGCCTCTTTTTTGAAGATTGAGCGCCACACGATTCACTTAGAAATCTAATTTCGCCTGGGCGGTAAACCGCCGGCGCATCATCGGAGACATGTTAAGGGTCGCCCCTGTCCCGTTGACAACGGCAGTCAAGGGATCATCAGCCACATGGACCGGCAAGCCGGTCTCTTCGGCTATACGCTTGTCCAATCCTCTCAAGAGGGAGCCGCCGCCGGCCATGACAATGCCGCGGTCGATCAAATCCGAGGCCAGTTCCGGCGGCGTGTGTTCCAGGGTCGATTTGGACGCATCCACGATGGCCTGCACAGGGTCCTGCAGGGCTTCACGGATTTCCACGGAAGTCACGTTGATCGTCTTGGGCAGGCCGGCAATGAGGTCGCGGCCGCGCACATCCATGTTCAATTCCTCTTCCAAGGGGTAGGCCGAACCCAGACGGATCTTGATCTCCTCGGCGGTGCGTTCGCCGATCATCAAATTATAAGTCTTGCGCAAATATTCGATAATGGCCATGTCCATCTCATCGCCGGCGATGCGGATGGATTTGGCGTACACCAGCCCCCCTAAGGAAATCACGGCAAATTCGGTGGTACCGCCGCCGATGTCGATGATCATGTTGCCGGCCGGCTCATGCACCGGAAGGCCGACACCGATGGCCGCCGCCTTGGGCTCTTCGATCAGGATCACGTTGCGCGCCCCGGCGTGCTCGGCGGAATCGATGACCGCGCGCTTCTCCACCTGAGTGATCCCTGACGGAATGGCAATGACGATCGTCGGACGGAAAGAAAAACGGTTGGGCTGGACCTTCTTGATGAAATATTTAAGCATGGCCTCGGTCACTTCAAAGTCTGAAATGACGCCGTCCTTCATGGGACGAATGGCCACGATGCTGCCCGGCGTGCGGCCCAGCATGCGTTTGGCCTCCTCGCCCACCGCCACGACATGGTTGGAATCTTTTTCAATGGCCACGACCGAAGGTTCGCACAGGACCACCCCTTCACCTTTAACATAAACAAGGGTGGTGGCCGTGCCCAGGTCTATGCCTATGTCCTTGGAAAACAAACCCAGGGCCTGGTCATATATCAATTTAAAAAACTTCTTAAGTTGATTAATCATGAGGAACCATATTAACGAAAAGCCCCTGGACTGTCAAACGATTTATAAGGCCGATTCTGCTGATAAAAGATTGTGGAATCTTTGGAAGTCCCAGCCACTGCTTTAATTAGGACAAGGCGCCCAAGGCTTTCATGTCGTTGATGAAAGAGGGATAGGACTTGCGGCAGGATTCGATGCCGGCCACCCGGCAGCCGATCTTAAGCCCCAGAACCGTGAAGGCCATGGCCAAACGGTGGTCATGATGAGAATCCAGCAACTGACCGCTTCTATACCGGGGCCGGGGCTTGACAGTCAGGCTGTCGCTTGTTTCAATCACGCGGGCGCCGACCTTTAAAAGTTCAGCCCTCAAATCGCTGATGCGGTCGGATTCCTTGGCCCGGGCATGGCGGATGCCGACGAGACGGGTCTGCCCTTCGGCAAAAAGCGCCAATACGGCCATGACAGGCACCAGGTCCGGGCAGTCCTTCAAGGAGAATGTCCCTCCTTTTAAATCAAACGGCCCTTTGATTTTAATGGCCCGGGTGGTTTTGGTGAAATCAGCGCCCATGGCCTTCAAAAATTCCAGGATATGCCCGTCCGATTGGATCAGGTTGTCCTGAAAGTTTCCCAGTAAGCTCACTTGCGACGGCAGAAGGACAGCCGCAGCCATGGGAAAAGCCGCCAGGCCGTAGTCGGAAGGCACAACAAAATCCTTTAAACCTTTAAAACGCTGGCCGCCCTTGATGCGGTACTCCCTGGCGGAAACGCGTTTGATGACGATCCCCGCCCTGGCTAAAATCTGAATGGTCATTTGGATATAATCCTGGGACACCAGTTCCCTGCCTGTCAATACCACCTGCGAATCATTGGGCAAGGCGGGCAGGGCGATCAAAAGGCTGGAAATAAACTGGGAGCTTAAGGACCCGTCGATGGCCACGCGGCCGCCGCGCAAAGAACCGCCGTTAAAGACGATCGGCACCGATTCCTTGGGACCGACCCCCCTGATGTCCATGCCCTGCCCTCTTAAGGAGGCGCATAAATGCGCATTGGGCCGTCCCACCAGGGTGCCTTTGCCCTTCACCACGGCTTGGGTTGTGTGGAAAGGCAGCAAGGGAAGTAAAAACCTTAAGGTCGTCCCCGATTCTCCGACGGAAAAGACCCGGGACTTGGACATCGAAAAAGCCTTCAGGGCTGCGGCGGTTTCGGAGGCCGCCAACGCATCATCACAATCGGATGCGTGTTTGATCCGGGATTTCCCTCCCCGGGCGGCGATGATATGCGCACGGATCGAATAGGATTTGGATGCCGGCAGGCGGACCGTGCCGCTCAGGCGTTGGACAGGCAGGCAATTTAAAATCACGGCTTTAAAACCACGGTATCGTTTTTGTGGACATCCTTGCTGACCAGCGGAGGGATAATATCGGCGGCGGACATCTCGTCCTGGACCCTGGCGGCCTTGATGTCGCCCAAATACTTGTTGTCGCGGTAAACGCCCAGGATATCATCAGGCCTGATGCCCTGTTTTAAACCAAGATTGAAGATCACAAATTCCGCATCCGAGTCGACACTTAAGATCTTTCCCTGGACATTGCCGTTCTGGCTTCCGACGACGATCTTGCCCAATTCCATGGAGCTCTTGTCGCCTTGCGGGCCTGCCGCCGGGGTGACGCCGGGACCGCTCAAGGCATTGATCCTGGCCTGCATATCCTGATTGCTTTGGGTCAGGCTGGAGAGCTTGGCCTCCAGCTCCTTGCTCTTGTCTTCGGAAGTTTTCAATAATTGCTGGTATTGAGTCAACTTGGAGGCGGCATCATCCAGATCCGCCTTCATTTTTTCCCTGGCTTGAGTGAGGCTTGCCAACTGGTCTTTGAGCCCGGCATTCTCTTTTTTCAATGCCGCGCGCAGGCCCTCATTCAAATCACGTTCATCGAGCAGATTGTTGATCTTCTGCTCATCCTCTTTATTTTTATCTTCAACCAAGGTCAATTGGCCCTGGACATTCTTAAGTTCAGTCTGGAGCTTGAGCACATCGGCACGGCTATTGTCCAGCTCGCCCTGCTCATTCTTATACATGCGTTTTTCCAGCTGGTAAAGATAAAAACCAATGCTCGTTGAAGCCATCAACAAGATGACGATCAAAATAATGAAAATGGTGAGGGTTTTCCCAAATTTATTCAACATAAATCATAAGATAGGGCATGTTTTTTAAGTGTTAATGTACATTATAAAAAGAACGTAAAGCTCCGTAAAGATTAAAATTAGAAATCATCCTTCAGAAACTCGGGCGGCGTGGGGCAGGAAAATTCGACATAGGCCTTGGTAACAGGATGAATGAAGCCGATGCTTTGGGCATGAAGGGCCAGGCGGGGGAAATTGTCCTTGCGGCCGTACTTCTCGTCACCCAAGATCGTGTGGCCGAGATGCTTCATGTGGACGCGCAACTGGTGGGTACGCCCGGTCTGAGGGAAAAGCGCTATCAGGGTCGAACGGGAAAAACGATTGAGCACCTGGTATAAGGTGACCGCCTCCTTGCCTTTTCCCTCGGCCGCCACCTGCCGCTGGTCATGGAATTTTTTGTGCTTCTCCAGAGGTACATCCACGACCCCCTGGTCAAACTGAACCTTCCCTTCGACCCGTGCCACGTAGCGCTTCATCACCGTATGTTTTTCAAATTGCCGGCCCAACCGGGCATGGGCCAGATTGGTTTTGGCAATGAGAAGCAATCCCGACGTATCACGGTCCAGACGATGGACAATACCGGGACGGTCAGCGCCGCCGGCATCCGAAAGCTCCTGATAATGATAGATCAAGGCATTGACCAGGGTGCCGCTTTTGTGGCCGCTGGCCGGGTGCACGCTCAAGCCTGAGGGCTTATTGATGACAAGCATGTCCCCGTCTTCATAAAAAATGTCCAGGTCCATCTTTTCGGCCGCAAGGTCCTTGGGCGCCCAGGCCTGCCGGTCGATGTCGACATCGATGGCATCCCCCGTCGCAACCTTATATTTTGTTTTTTCCTGACGGCCGTTGACCTTGACCGATCCGGCCTCGATCATTTTCTTGATGAACATGCGGGAAGGCACATCCGGCAGGGCTTGGGTCAGATAAACATCCAAACGCAACCCCTTATGTTCTTCGCTGACGGTGTGTGTTTGTTTCATGCGAAAAGACCTTGATTAGGATAAGACCAGCTGCAAAGACCGCCAGGGCGACATACTGGGCGAGGGTCAAGCCAAAAGGAGCGGGAACGGTATCTCCGCGGAAGAATTCAACGATAAAACGCTCCATGGCGGCCAGCAGCAGGTAAAAGGCAAAAATAATGCCGGGCGCGTGGGGTTTTTGTCGAGCGGCCTTGAGGACCAAAAAGATGATAAACAGCATACCGCACTCAAAAAGCTGGGTGGGAAAAAGCCTGGCATGATGCACCGGATAATAAAGCCCCCAGGATACGGGCTTGCCGTAGCAGCAGCCTTTAAAAAAACAGCCGATGCGGCCGATGGATTGACCCAGGGCGATATAGGGCGCTGTCAGGTCCATGACCGGCCTTATGGACAATTTGTGCCGGCGCGCGAACCATAGGCCGGAGGCGATACCGCCGATAAAACCGCCTTGCCAGGCAAGCCCGCCCTGCCAGATCATGGGGATCTCAATGGGATTGGCCATATAATAAGGCCATTCAAGAAAAATGTAAAAGATCCTGGCCCCCAGAAATCCGCCGATCATGCACCAGAACACCAGGTCATAGGCCGCCTCCTGGGACATGTTGTACTGCTTGGCATCAAGGCTCAAAGCCCAGCTGCAGACCAGCACGGCGATGGCGAGCATGACACCGTAACTGTAGATGGTAAAGGGACCGATGGTAAAAAGGATTGGATGCATAAAAACCGGGACACAAGATCCCCTACTCCTTGCTCTGCATTACTTAATCCCCGCGGACAAACAAGAAACAGGTAATCTTGTGTCCCGGTTTTTTCATTTTGATGCTGGAATACATTTTAGCAGAATGATCGCAGCTCCGATAGTAATAGCGCTGTCTGCCACATTAAAAACAGGCCAGATGCGAAAATCAATGAAATCGATCACATATCCAAGAAGGATACGGTCGATCAAATTGCCGATGGCCCCGCCCAGAATCAGAGAAAAAGCAATGATATAGGTGCGGGACAACTGGGGACTGTGGCGGTAATACGCCACATTGTAGATCAAAAGCCCGGTGAGGATAACGGGAACGATAATGAACACCGCCCCGCAGTCCCGGAAAAACCCGAAGGCGATGCCGGTATTATGCACCAGAGTGAAGCGCAGGACATGGGGCACGACGGACAAGGACTCGTTTAAACCCAAAAAATTAGAAAAAAAATGCTTGGTCAAACGGTCGACAAGGACGACGATTGAAACGCCCGATAAGAAAATAATGATGTCCCACTGGGAACGGCGAGCCTCATGCATGGGATGGCTGCTAGCGTCTCTTTGATTCCATTAATTCCTGACACTTCAGACAGGTTTGGGTATGCGGAATCGCTTTTAAACGGGTTGCCGGGATCGGTTTCTTGCACAATGAGCAATGGCCGTAATTGCCTTCGTCGATGCGGTTCAAGGCTTCATTGACCTGGTATAAAAGTTCACGGTCATTGGCCGCCAGGCCTAACGTGAATTCGCGGTCGTACATGTCGGTTGCCACATCCGCCATATGCAGGGCATGCCCGGAGACGTCCCCGCCGCGGTCGTTGCCGCTGCCGTTGTTTTCATCGGAAAGTCCCCGGATATCGCCGGTGATCTGTTCCTTGATCTTGATGAGCAGCTTCTTATATGGCTCTAATTTCGGGTTGGTTCTTTTTCTCTTTGTAGCCATTCATACCTCCCTAAAGCCAAAGTATACTATATAAATTTTTATCCAACAATCTCGGTACAGCGCCCGCACAATAACGGGTGGCTGGCGGAGCCCCCCACATCCGTACGCCATTTCCAGCAACGGGCGCATTTGACGCCGTCCGCCTGCTGGATGGTGATGGCCTGCGGGCCCTCCCTGAATTCCATCTGTGATACGATACAAATCGATGCTAAATCGTTAAAAGAACCAAAGTACCGGAGACTGGCTTGGTCCGGCAATTGAACGATGACCTTGGCCTGGGAACTGCTGCCGATCTTGCCGGCCTTGCGTTCCTCATCCAGGGCTTTCATGACAAGGGCGCGTACATTAAAGACCCGCCCGTACTTTTCCGCAAGGGCCCCCGAGATCCATTGGGGATCGATGACCGGCCAGTTTAACACATGGACGCTCGCGGCCTTGGCCGCAGCCGGCTTGGGGCTGTATTCATAAACTTCCTCGGCGGTGAACGAAAGCACCGGCGCCAACATCCGGGTTAATGCATCGAGCATATAATAAAGAACTGTCTGGGCGCTTAATCTTTCCCTTGAAAAAGCGCGGTAAGTATACAGTCGGTCCTTGAGGATGTCAAGATAAATGCTCGATAGCTCTTCATTGCAAAAACTGTAAATGGTCTTAAACACCTGGACAAAATCATACTTCTCGAAACCCGCATCCAGCGTCTGGATAATGACGGCCAAACGGTTCAGGGCCCACTGGTCAAGCTCCAGCAATTGCCCGTAGGCAAGAAGATTTTTATCGGGATCGAAGCCGTGCAGGTTGCTCAAAAGATAGCGCAGGGTGTTGCGGATCTTGCGGTAGGCATCCACCAGGCGGTCAACGATCTCCTTGGAGATGCGCACGTCCTCGTTACAGGACGAGGACGCCACCCACAGGCGCAGGATCTCGGCGCCGTGGGCATCCATGATCTCCTGCGGCTTGATGACATTGCCCAGGGACTTGGACATCTTGCGCCCCTCCCCGTCCACCACAAAACCGTGGGTCAACACCTGCCGGTAAGGCGCTTTATTATCAATGGCCACCGATGGGATAAGCGAAGACTGGAACCAGCCGCGGTGCTGGTCCGAACCTTCCAGATAAAGGTCGGCCGGCAGCGGGGCCTTGATCATTTCATGGAATACCGCCCGGTGGCTGACCCCGGAATCGAACCAGACATCAAGGATATCGCTGGTCTTTTGAAAATCATGCCCCCCGCAATCCGGGCATTTGAAGCCGGGCGGCACCAGGTCTTTGGCTTCTTTCTGGAACCAGACATCACTTCCCTGCTTCCTGGCAAGGTCCGCCACATGCTCGATGACCTCGACAAAAAGTTTTTGTTTGCCGCCGCAGCCCGAACAAGTCAGGGCCGGGATCGGCACACCCCAGAGGCGCTGACGGGAAAGGCACCAATCCGGCCGGGTGGCCACCATGCTTAAAATACGCTCCCGGCCTGCCGCCGGTATCCATTCCACCTGGGACTCAATGGCCTTCTTTAACTCTTCGCGCAGGTTGCCATGACCGATGTTCAAAAACCACTGTTCCGTGGCGCGAAAAATGACCGGGTTCTTGCAGCGCCAGCAATGCGGATAAGAGTGCTGCAAGGGCTCGCTCGTAAACAATAGGCCCCTCTTTTTTAAATCCTCGATAATGGGTTCATTGGCCTTAAAGACATGCTGCCCCGTAAACGGCGCTCCCTCGTCAGTAAAAACACCTTTGGAATTAACCGGCATCAAGACCGGCAGGTTATTACGCAAACCGGTTTGGAAGTCCTCCTGGCCGTGGCCCGGCGCGGTGTGGACTAAACCGGTACCGTCTTCCTTCGTAACATAATCTGCGAGAACCACTGGGCAATGTTGTTTTCTGCCAAAAGGATGAACATACGTCAACTTTGCCAATTCAGAACCTTTAATACGCTTAAGTGAAGAATAATTCTCAAAACGATAAGCACCGGCCACTCTGTCTTTCAATAATTTATCTGCCCGACTTTCTTCAAGAATTAAAACATCTTTGCCTTGCTCCGCCACAACATAATAAAAATCTGCATTAGCAGCCACAGCCACGTTGGCCAACAAAGTCCAGGGCGTTGTGGTCCAGATCAATAAAGAAGCTTTTTTATCTGATGGCAACCCTAAAATCTGAGAATTTTCTATTGGAAATTTTACATACACCGTCGGCGATGTATGGTCTTCATACTCCACTTCAGCCTCGGCCAAAGCGGTCTCGCAGCTAAAGCACCAGTTCACTGGTTTCAGACTGCGGTACACGTAACCTTTCTTCGTTAACTCGGCTAAAGATTTCAAAATCCAATATTCATAATGAGGGCTTAAGGTCAAATACGGGTCATCCCACTGGCCAAAGATCCCTAAGCGCTTGAACTCATCGCGCTGGATGCCGACGAATTTCATGGCATAATCATGGGCTTTTTTGCGAAAGACCAGGGTATCAAAATCCGACTTGGAGGCTTTCAAATCTTTCAAAAGCTGGTGCTCGATGGGCAGGCCGTGGCAATCCCAGCCCGGCACATACAAGGCATCAAAGCCCTTCATCGTCTTGTACTTGACGATCATGTCCTTGAGGATCTTGTTGAGGGCATGGCCGATATGGATATGGCCGTTGGCATACGGCGGCCCGTCGTGCAAAATAAAAGGTTTTTGGCCTTTGGCCTTTTGGCGAATCTGTTGATAGACCCCGTCCTTCTGCCAGCGCTCCAGCATCTGCGGCTCTTTTTGCACCAGCCCTGCCTTCATCGGGAAAGCCGTCTGCGGCAGGTTCAGACTTCTTTGGTAATCGATCTTATTTGATGTATTTTCCAACTAACAGCTCCAGCTCTTTTTTCTTGGCCGCCGGGATCACGGCCGGATTGGTCATGATAGCAAATTTCATGGCGCCTTCTGCACTAAAATTCTTTAATTTTCCCACCTCCACAATGGCGATCTTTAAAATGGCCTTGGCATTGGCCACGTTCTTGTTGAGATAACTGATGACCATGTCCAGGGTAACCGAATCATGCGATGGATGCCAGCAGTCATAATCCGTCACCGCGGCCAGCGTGGCGTAAGAGATTTCCGCCTCGCGGGCGAGTTTGGCCTCGGTCAAATTGGTCATGCCGATGATGTCCATGCCCCACTGGCGGTAGAGAAGGCTCTCTGCCTTGGTGGAAAATTGCGGGCCTTCCATGTTCACATAGGTGCCGCCGCGGTGGACCCTTACTTTAAGCTTGCGGGCGGCCTTCTCTAATATATCGGCAATCTCCTTGGAAATGGGATCGGCGAAAGACACATGGACCACAATGCCGCCGCCAAAAAAAGTGTCGATGCGGCCTTTGCGGGTGCGGTCCAGGAATTGGTCAGGGATAACGAAATCCATCGGCTTGTATTCCTGCCTGAGACTTCCACAGGCAGACACCGACATGATGGCCTTAACCCCCAGTTTCTTCATGCCGTAGATATTGGCGCGGTAATTGATCTCCGAGGGACTGATGCGGTGGCCGCGGCCGTGGCGCGGCAAAAAAATGACGGGAGTGCCTTCCAGCTCGCCGGTGATGAATTTATCGGAAGGGGCGCCAAAGGGTGTCTTGACCGCCACTTCCTTGACCTTCTTGATCCCTTCGATCTGGTATAACCCGCTGCCGCCGATGATGCCCACTGTTGCCATACGTTTGCCCCCTATTTGGCCAATTCCCCGGCACGTTTCTTAGCAGCTGCCAATGCAGCTTCGACCAACCGGTCCAATTTCCCTTTAAAGAATACGTCGATCGCGGCCTGTGTCGTGCCGCCTTTGGATGTCACCTTAACGCGCAAGGTGGCGGCATCAAATTCACTTTTCTCCAATAAATGGGCGCTGCCGATAAGTGTCCGATAGACCAGCTGTTTGGCTTCGGCTTCTTTGAAGCCCAGTTTCCGTGCCGCCGCCACCCACTGCTCCACCAATAAAAAAACATAGGCCGGGCCGCTGCCGGAAACCGCGGTCAGGGCATCCATCATGGATTCCTTGACGATCACTGTTTGGCCGATGGTTTGCAGAATCCTTTGCGCCGTTTTTACGTCCGCGGCAGATGCGTATTTGCCGGCGCAGATGCCGGTGATCCCTTCGCCGATCATGGCCGGCATGTTGGGCATGCATCGGATCACGGAAATCTTGCGGCCAGGAAAATGTTTCTCAAAAAATTTAGTCGTCAAGCCTGCGGCAATGGAAATGATGGGCTTGCCCCAGGTGCAGGCCTTGATGCTTTCCAGAACGCCGGACATATCTTGAGGCTTCACGGCCAAAATTAAAACACCGGCCTCTTTGACCGTGGTATCGGTATCCCCGATACTGAGACGGTATTTCTTTTTTAAATATCCGGCGCGCTGGGCGCTGGCCTCAACCACCATAAGGCGGTTATCCTTATAAAGCCCCTTGATCAGGGCCTCGCCCATGTTGCCGCCGCCGATAATGCCGATTGTCTTTTTCATATCAAACCTCTTTGAAAATCGCGCTGCCCACGCGCACCATGGTGGAGCCTTCCTCGACCGCGATCTTGTAGTCGCCGCTCATGCCCATGGACAAAATGCCCATATCAACCGCCGGATGCCCGCTGAAAGCGGCCTTGACCTCTTCCCTGATGAGACGCAGATCGGCAAACGTCTTGCGGACGATGCCCAAATCGTCGGTATAAGGCGCCATGCACATGAGCCCCTTGATCCTGACTAAGGAAAATTTGGCGATGCCCTCGATCAGATTCTTGGCTTCAGCCGGATCGGCGCCGAATTTCTGCTCTTCACGGGCGGTATTGAATTGGACCAGAATATCAACCAGTTTGCCCGTCTTGGCGGCTTGTTTTTCGATCTCCTGGGCCAATTTTAAACTGTCCACGGACTGGATCAGGGAACAGACCCTGACGGCATCCTTGGCCTTATTGGTCTGCAAATGGCCGATCAGATGGGCCTTAACATGGGGGTTCTTTGCCAAAAGGGCCGGAAATTTATTCTCCGCCTCCTGCACCCGGTTTTCCGCAATATTTTGAATCCCGGCGTTGATGGCCTCCTGGATGGCATCCGGGCCGATGGTTTTGGTAACGCCGACCAGCGTCACCTCCTGCGGGCTGCGGCCCGCCTGACGGCAGGCATTTTCAATCTCAGAAAAAACTTTTCGGACATTATCTTGAACCATAGCAAGCAAAGAGGTTAACACAAAACCTTAAGCAGGTCAACGTTCTGTTGGAGGCAAACCTGACATAAAACCATCGTTTTATCTTTATATGGCACTGTGTATGTTATTATACAATAAATGAAAAAAAATCTCTTCAGCAGCGCCTGGGATATTCCTCTGGGCCTCATGATTTGTTCTGTTGTTTTCGGCTATATTTGTCTTCGCGCCTCCCTTATATCAATATCCCATGATGAAGCGCTGACCTACCTGATACATGTTCATAGCAGTTGGAAGGAAATATTGTTCCATCCACAATATCCGGCCTCCAACAACCACCTGCTCAACACCTTATTCATCAAAATTTTGGTCCACTGGTTCGGCCCTTCCGTATTCGTCCTGCGCATCCCTGCCCTGGCAGGCTGCCTGTTATACATGGCCGCCGGCTTTAAAATCCTGCGCCTGTTTTCGAAAGGCCTGCCTTTTGTCGTAGGCCTTACCCTGCTGATAACCAACCCCTTGATGATGGACCTCTTTTCCTGCGCCCGCGGTTACTCTTTGGCTCTGGGAGTCTTCATGCTGGCGCTGTATTATTGTTTCAAAAGGTTTTCCAGTAATGACCGATTTAATAAAAATAATTACGGCGCTATAGGCGCGTCCACCCTCTCCGCCCTCTCACAAATATCATTTGTTAACACTTATTTTGTCATCGCCTACCTGCTCGCTTTTTTACAAATATGCCTCTTTTTAAAAGAGAAGGATTCTGAACCTTCTGGCAGAAATTCTCCCCTGCCCATCCTCATAGCCTTAATTTCAAGCAGCTTGGTCCTGGGGCTGGTCTACAGCCCCTTTGTCCTGGGCTTAATGGCGCTACCCCCTTATGGGGGCTATGACGGTTTTGTAAAAAATACGATTGCCAGCCTTGGCTTTGACATCTTCCAGAGAGGCAGCATGAATCCCATTGCCCTATCGGCCCTGGTTATTGGAATACTGTTGTGCATCCTTATGGCGCTTTGGGGTTTGATCAAGAGCGGTTCTAAAGGAAAATATTCCACCCATCATAAATTTTTGTTTTTAACAGCCTTGCTGCTGATCTACATTTCCGTACTTATTAAATCGGAAGCGATCTTTATACAAATCCTTTATCCGGAAGGCAGGACCGCCCTCTATTTTCTCCCGCTGTTTTTCCTGTTTATCTTACTGTTGCCCGACAACTTCAACCGACTGACCGGCCCTTTGAATAAGACGGCCAACATAGCCTTTTATACCCTCTGTTCAGTCATTATCTTCCACGGCCTTTGCAGCATCAACTTGAACAATTTCTATATTTGGGAATATGACGCCTGCACCAAGAAGGTCTTGACCTTCATCGGCCATGAAATGAAAGAGCACCCGAAAAAGAAATACACCATCGGCCTCAATTGGGTTCTTGAACCAAGCTCCAATTACTACATCATCTTCTGGAAAATGAAGCAACTAAAGCCGGCCAGCCGCAAAGGTCCTGACGGTGTTTACGACTTTTATTATCTGCTTGCCTCCGACCTTGACATCCTTAAAAAATATAACCTGCGTGTCGTAAAATCTTATAAACTATCCGGCACTTTCTTGGCTGAACCAATCCATTAATGCCTAATTAAAGCTGAAATTACGGCTGGCCTATCACTTCGATGGCTTTATTGATGAGGTCTTGCAGCTTGAGGGGTTTGATAAGGTAGTCCTTGATGCGGTGGCGCCTGAACAGGGGTTCCATCTCGGCATAGGCCGTCAATACCACGACAGGGATATGTACATATTCCGGGATCTTGTCCTTTTCCATGATAAAGGTGTAGCCGTTCATGTCCGCCATCTGGATGTCCAAAAAGATCAAATCCGGTATCTTGAACTTTAATGAGGCGAAGGCCTCATTGCCATTGCTGGCGGTGCGCACTTCGAAACCGGTTTCTTCCAGTTTACGCTTGCTGATTTCAACGACAACCGGCTCATCGTCAACGACCAGGATGGATTTGGGCATGCGGTTATTTTATCTCAACAGGGTCATCTATAAAAGGAATTTCCAAATTATATATCTCCGCCATGATAAAGTCCAGGGCCTTCAAATACCCCTCCAAAACCATGTCAATGTCCTTCATTTGGGCCTCGCTGAGGAATTTTTCCATCCCCAGCGTGCGTAAATGATAAAGGGCGCTGTTGACCCGCCGGCCCGGAAACTGTTGATGCAGGTAATGTACATACAGCGGCATTTGAAAACTCTTGACCTTGTCGCGCAACAGCTCGCGGCTAAAGGGGGCGGAAACCTCCTTAGGCATGGGATCAAGCCCTCCGGTCTTATAATCAAGGATAAAGATGCCCCCATCCTTCATTTCATCCACCCGGTCGACCCTGTAGGTCAAATGCACCTTGCTGGCCCCCAGATCAAGCACCTGGTCAAAGCTGCGTTCGACATAGAGCACTTGGGCCACCTGCTCTTCGCAGCGCAGGGCTTCCTGCTCTAAAAATCGTTCCAAACGGGTCTTTAAAACCGTTTCCATTAAAAAGGTATCGCTGCGCCGCTTGCGGCCGAAGGTTTGCTCGAATTTGGAGTCGTAAACTTTCTGGTAATACCTCCTGAAGGCCGCATCCAGCACGGGTTTCTTGCCCACAAAAATGCCAAAAACCTCCTGCAGCAGCTCATGGATAAAGACGCCGATATGGCGGCTTTCCACATCCTCCAGCAGGTCATCCTTAGGTCTTAACCCCAGCACATAGCGGCAGTAAAAATTGTACGGGTTCTGCAGGTAGGTGTTGATGCTGCTGGCGGAAAAACGGAAACTTTTAAGGAAATCCACCATGGCCGGCGTCTTGGGGACGGCCTTGGGGCTCTTATCGACGGACACGTCAAAGACCCCGCGGATGAGCGGCACCGCGCCCAGTTTTGAGGCCCTCTGTTCCTGTTCCCAGATAAGTTCTTCCAGAAAACGGCTGCGGGTGCGGTCGTTGTTATGCTGATAGATCAAATGCACATTCCTGGCCGCTGAGATCAAACGCATGAATCCATAGCGCTGGATCTCCTCTTCCAATTCCAGCCTGTCCAGATTCAACTTGATCATCACTTCACGCGGAATAAGCGGCTCATAGATATTCAGGCTGGGCAAAAGCCCTTCATTGGCGTCCACCACGATCACATTCTTGAAATTCAGGCTCCTGGTCTCGAAAAGCCCCAGGATCTGCAAACCGCGCAGCGGCGAACCGCTGAAGGCCACCATCTGTGCCTGGCACTTCTCCTCCAGGATCTTAAACAAATCCGCCGGCTGAAAGATTTCAGCGGCAAAAACACAGTTTCTTAATTCGTCGGCGATGGCCTGCAGGCTCAAAGCGATCTGGGCATTAAAAGGGTATTGGTCCATGGCACTGTAAGCCTGCATAAAATCCACGAAATTTTGAAGGCTGGCAGCCAGATCCAGCGCAGACCGGATATCTTCAAAGCCGTTTAAAAAAGCACGGTGGACCGACAGGATCGTTTCCTTGATATTGGCGGGACCGGCACCGGTTTCCACGGCGGACAAGGATTGGACCGCAGCCTCCAAAAGTTTTTCATCCTCAAGCACCTGCCGGGGGTCCAGGAACAGCTGCCCGGAAATACCGGTCAGCAATTCCCCTTTAAGCGCCGCTTCGACGGCCGTACCCAGGGCCTGCACTGCCTGCGGGTGCCCCAAACTTAAATTTCTGACCAGCGGATGACGCCACAGGGCCAGGTAATCATGGACGTAATAAAGACCGTCTTTGCGGCGGCGCTGGGCTTCCAGGACAAGGCCGAGCAGCGCATAAAGAGCGCTGCGGGTAAGACGATAGCCCATGGAAATATTAAATTCCAATTCCCCCAACTGGCCTGCCACTGCCGTCAACAAAGGCACCAGGAAATCCGCGTCCGGCAGGACAATGACGGTGGATTCCTTGTCCGGGATCCCCTCCAGGATCTCCTTGACCAAACCGGCCTGGGCATGGCTGTCAAAAGCCTCATAAACCTTTAAATTAAAAGCCGTGGGCCTGACCTCGTCGCCCTCGCGGACAGGCATCCCGAAGGTCTTGGCCATGCGGGAAAGCGCCGGCCAGCGGCGCTCGTCGCCCTGCAGGAACAACACGGCCTTACCCCGGTCATAAATATTTTTAATGACCGTATTTTCCGTACGGTGCAGATAGAAAAAATTACAGAACAGGACCTCGTCAAAATCTTTCAGATCGCACTGCCCCGCCCGCCGGCCGGCCTGGACATATTGGAAGGAACGCGGGGCCAGACCCTTTTGTTCAAGCTGCCGGTGATAATGCTCGCGCAAGGCGCTTAAATGGATCAATAACTTATTGATGTCTTCCGGGACACTGAAGCCGATCTCCGCGTGCGCCTTGATCACCTTCAAGGTGTCCGACGGCACATCTTCCAGGTCCAGCTGTTCAATAAAACGCAGGATCTCACGGGCCCAGGGCAGGAATTGCGCGAAAGCCTCCCTCCCGCGGCAGATCCAGGGACATACTTCCATGGCCAATCGATAGACGGCATAGCAGTGGTCCAGGTCGCGGCCTGGGGACGGCGTCCGACTGCCGTAGGCGACAAAGGCCATCCACTCATCGATGGTAAAAAAACGCGGGGGGATAAACGCCTTGCGCCATTTGTGCCCCAGCGCCCTTTTGATAAACAGTGATGGACGGCGGCCGCCGAAAACGATCCCCAGACGGGAGAGGTCTTTGTGCTTATACTGAGCGTCTATATAATCCACCACATGGGGCAGGAAATCTTCTGTAAAGGGAACGGTAATGATCTTGCTCATGAGCCGCCCCTTGGATCTTTGAAATATAAAATCTTCCCGTGCACTTTATGCTTAGGATAAAAGGAGCTGACCAGCTCGACATATTCCTTGATCTGCTCCTCATGCCGGGCTTGGGCCGCGGGGGACAATTTATAATCCACCACCCACACCTCGTCTTTCAACACGACGAGGCGGTCGATGCGTTTGCCGTCCCCATAGGCGTTGGCAAATTCCTTTTCACAAAAGATGGCAGCATCATCCGGCAAATAGAAAAATGCCCGCGCTTCATCGCGGTTGATGAATTCACGCATGTGTTTCAACACTTCATCCCGGCCGGCGGCCGGAGCATGCCGGCGGCAGGCCTGCAGCCAGGCATGCTGGAGTACCGCCTCCAGGCTGCTTGCATCGACGCGTCCCACCTCCATCAGCAAGGCATGATAAAACTCTCCTTGTTGCGCCAAAGCCGCCGAGGCGACCGGCTCTGCGGCAAATTCATGCTGTAAATACTCCCAGGGATCACCGACAAAAGTCTTGATCTTTTGATGGGCGGACGGCGGCTGATGGGCTTGGGGCCGGTCGGCGGCTTCCCCCAAGGACCAGCAATCCTCCGGGATGAGAAACCGGGCGGGATTCACCGCATTGCCCACGCGGCCCGGCACGAAAACATAAAGCTCCTCCACGGCACGGGTCAAGGCCACATAAATGCTGTTTAATTCCACCAAAAAAGATTTCTTGTATTCCTGCTCATACCTGGCTTGTAGCTCGGGACAAAATTTCCGGTAAGCTTCCTTCAGGCGCAGGAGCGCGACACCGTCTTGATGCACGTCCAGGACGTAGGCCTGCCCCCCGTCACGGCCGCCGCTGCCCGCCTTAATATCCATTTCCAAAAAGGGGATGATCACGACCGGAAATTCCAGCCCCTTGGCCTTATGCACCGTGGTCACCCTGACGGCATTCATTTGGGTCATGGGCACAAAGCGTTCTTCCCCTTCGAGGGCTTCATAAAAAGCGGCAAAAGAAGACAGGTCGCAGCCGTTTTTCTCCTGCTTTTTGATCAATTCCAAAAAATGCATGAAAAAGGCCTGGTTTTGGGGAAAGCACTCTTCGCAGCGAAAACGCCGGATGATGCCGGCGGTCAGTTCATATAAAGGACTGACGCCGGCCTGCCGGAAAAATTTTTCGAACAGGTCCTGCCATATTTCCGGAAAGACCTCACGGAATCTTTTATAGAACGCAACCTGCCTGTTGCCGGACGATCCCCTGGCGCAGGCAAACAGGAAGTCCTGCAAAACCTGTGGCTTTAATCCTGCTGCGCGGGGAAGCATCAGCCCTAAGCACACCTGAGCAAAAGCATTGTTGTCGGCCGGCGCATGCAAAAAGATGAGCAAATTCAGCAGCTCATTGACCAGGGCGTTATTTTTGATGTCACTGCTGCGCTCCGAAGAGGCGCCTATCCCCTCCTGCAAGAGCCATTGGGTGACCTCCTCGACCTCGTCATTGCCCCTGGTCAGCAAGGCAATGTCCCTTAAAGCAAAACGCCGGGTAATGTCCTTGATAAGTGCCGTGAGCTTCTGGCGGACCTCATCGCCGCGCTCCTGTTTGGTCCTTCCATCGACAAGGTTCACCCGCACCAGGCCTCCGCTGAGGTCCTTGCCCGGAGTTTGATGGGCATGGCCGAATGTCAGGGCGATCTGCTGAAAATCTTCTTGAGAGAAATGGATATCGTTAGGACGCTTATTTTGGCGCGAATCTTCCAGGCGGCGCTCCAAAAAATCCCGGAGGTTCTCCAGGCTGAATACGCGGTTGTTAAAGC
Source organism: Candidatus Omnitrophota bacterium (assembly GCA_028870995.1). Classification (GTDB taxonomy): domain Bacteria; phylum Omnitrophota; class Gorgyraeia; order Zapsychrales; family Fredricksoniimonadaceae; genus JABDGZ01. The sequence continues at coordinate 65,147 of JAGWOI010000011.1, forward strand.
CGATGATCTCAGGGCAGCTGCGGAAATTCTTATCGAGGCGAGTCGATTGGATGTTATACCCGTCCAATTGGCTTTGCAAGGCGTCGAACAGGCGGCTTTCACCTCCCCGGAAAGAATAGATGGCCTGCTTTTTATCCCCGACATAAAACAAAGACCCGCTGCCCGCCAGGGCCTCCTGGACCATGAGGCTCAAATTGCGCCACTGCGACAAGGAGGTGTCTTGAAATTCATCGATAAGATAGTGCTGAAGCCGGGCGGCCAGCCGCAAGTACAACTCTTCGACACTGACCAAGCCATCCTCAAAGAGCAGCCCGGCCTTGCGGTTTAATTCCTCCAAAAAGAGCACATCATCCCGGCGGGATAATTGGCCGAAACGGGACAGCAGGTGCTCAAATAAAACGACGTAGGGATTAAACAAGCTGCGGGCTTCCGTCAGGCAGAGGGCGCAAATCTCCTGGTTGATCTGCCGCCACAATTTCAGGGCTTGGGGACTTGGCTCCCCTCCTTTATTGACGGGAAAATCCTCCCTGGCCCAATAATTGGCCAGCGCATCCACATCAATAATGCCCCTGGTGTTTGCCAAAAGCTCTTCCAGATGGTCAAGGAACCGCCGGCTGGTCTGGGCCGGACAACAGGATTTCAATTCAACCATCAAGTCATAGATCTTTTTCTTGCGCTCGAAAAGATCCCCGGCGTAAGGATAGACCAGCAGGGGTTTTTGATAGGTGTTGTATTGCCTGAAAAGCTCGATAATGACCTTTACCAGGTCTTCCTTGGGAAACCAACCCGAACGGTTTTCCAGAAACAAATACTGGCGCACAAAATTCTCAAACAGCATGCGTATCTTGTTGTCGCCGTCCGCCTGGTCCAGAAGCTCATCCAGGCTTAACTGCAGGTATTCGCCGGCATTGCGCTGGATCTTAAAACGCGCCGAGAGGCCGATCTTGAAAGAACAGCCGGACAGCAGGATGTTGACGAAACTGTCGATGGTCTGGACCTGAAAATAATGGTACTGACGGATCACCTCATGCATCAATCCTGCGGCGAGCCTGGAAGCGCTTGATTCATCCAGCCCCAACGGTTTTAGGAAATCGTCGACTTGTGCGGGATCCAGTTGCTTAAGGCTGATGCGCTTGAGGAAATCCAGGATGCGGGACTTCATTTCCCAGGCGGCCTTATTGGTGAAGGTGATGGCCAGGATGGACTGGATGGGAAGGGCCTGGCCGCCGGCGGCAAGTTCCAAGCTTAACTGGACGTAGCGCCTGGCCAGGCAATAGGTCTTGCCGCTGCCTGCCGAGGCTTCGACCACAAAAACTTGGGACTCACTTCTCATCTATGGATTTCCAGATGGAATCTTCCAGCATCTCCCGGATCACGGAGATGGAGGCCTGCAGGGGGGTCTGGCCTGCTCTCAACCCCCAGTCCAGCTCGCCGCCGCCGAACGAATCGAGCTTGTCCAAGAGCTCCTGGCGCTGCCGGGCGGTGATGGCCAGCAGGTGGCCTTTGCCGTTGGGGTTCTTATCGCTGATCATAACCTTGGTCATCATCACCGAGGCCTGGATGATCTTTTTATCCGCCTCTTTGCGCCGGAGTTCCATGTCATACTGGTTTTTCACGAACTCGATCTCCTTGGGCCGGGTGGCCTGGCCGGCGGCGTTAAGATCGTACCATTTTTCCCACAAATTCTTTTCCTGGCGGTTGATGGCGACTTCCTCGGAAACAGCCACCACCACCGTGTCCGCGACCTTGCGCATCAGCATGTTGGGGGATTGCAGGTATTTGAGCAAATATCCCTTGATGACAAGCAGGTCCGAGCTGTCCAGGGTCAGGTCATCGATGGTGGCCAGGATCATTTTCTTTTTGTCATGGGCAAAGCGTTTCTTGGGGGCATTCTTGTTCCAGCGGTCATCCACGTCCTTCATGTAACGCAGCGCCGTGATGTAGCTGCGGGCAAACTGGTATTTCATGATGTCGGGATTGTCTTTGCGGAATTCACCGGCGGCAAAGGCGGGCCAGACGGGGATTAACCCGTAGAGGGAAAGGGCTACCAGCAAACATCGAAGCATAAGTCTATTCTAAAGCTTTTTGGACTTTTTCCAACAAAAGTTTGGTGTCGACGGGTTTTTGCATGTAATCGATCCCCATCAGAAAACCGATGCGGGGGTCCAATTCCTGTTCGCGCGAGGTCAACACGATGATGGGGATATGCTTGAATTTGGGATCGAATTTAAGGTCGCGGCAGACGTCATAACCGTTGAGCTCGGGCATCATCACATCCAGGACGATCAGATCCGGCACTATCTTTTTGACCTGCGCCACCCCTTCCAGGCCGTTATGGGCCTGCTCGACATCATAACCGGCGGAAGAAAGCACATTCTCCAGCAAAGTTATCACCGCCCTGTCATCATCCACGATCAAGATCTTTTTACCTTTGGTCGCCATTTCCTTTCTCCTTCCTGTAGATCGGCATTTATTTACTCGTCATTGATCGACGCCATCATACCTTCCAGCGCCGCAAATCGTTCTTGATAATCCTTCCGGGAACAGCGGATGACCTCCAGGGCCTCTTCCCGGCCGAATACATGGGTGATCTCGCAAATACGCTCATCGGAACCGGGAATATCCTTATAGGTCAGGAAATAATGTTTCAACCGGTCGATGAAGGAGCGCGGGCAGTCTTCAATATTGTTCCACTGGCTGTACAGGGCGTCCCCGTGCATGACCGCGATGATCTTGTCATCCGCCTGGCCGCGGTCGATCATGCGGAAACCGCCGATGGGGAGGGCCCGCACGATGATGTCGCCGTGGGTGATGACCTTCTCGCTCAAAATACAAATGTCCAGCGGGTCATCGTCCCCCACCACGGAATCGCGGCCTGTGCGCTCGCGGCAAAGCTGTGCGATATGGGTGGAACAATAGGTTTGCGGGATAAAGCCATAGAGCGTCGGACAGATGCTGGAATACTTTTGGGGGCGGTCAACCTTTAAAAAGCCGCTTTTTTTGTCGATCTCGTATTTGACGGTGTCGGAAGGCACGGTTTCTATATAGGTGTTGACGATATTAGGCGCCTCTTCCCCTATGGGTATACCATGCCAGGGATGGCTGCGCAGCAAAAGCGCCAAGGATTGCCACAGTTTGTCCAAATCTTCATTCATGGGAAAAAATCAGGATAAGAAGTTTTCGTTTGACGGCACACAGTATAACACTGTCCCTTTAAGGATTTCAAGCATTTAAACAGATTAAATAAGTAAAAAATGGCAAACATACGAATTAATAGGGTATACTTATTGATGGAGTCATACATAAACCACATACAAAGGAGGGTACCTATGCGTACTCACAACAAACAAGGTTTTACGCTGGTGGAAATCATGATCGTGGTAGCGATCATTGCCCTGTTGGCGGCAATCGCGATCCCTAACCTGCTCAGAGCAAGGATGACATCCAACGACTCTTTGGCCAAGGCCACTTTACGCGCGATGTCAACTGCGGCCGAATCTTACGGGACGGCCAACAACGGCAATTATCCGACCAGCGAAAGCGCCTTAACCGGCGCCACACCGCCTTATTTGAACAAGGCTTATTGTGCCAACTCACCGATCTCCGGGTATAACTATACTTGCAACTTTGCTTCTTCGGGCTATACGGTCACGGCAACGCCTCTGGTGATCGGCAGCTCCGGTTCCACGGTAGAAACGATCACTACCGGTGGCGTTTTGACACCGTAATTCTTTAATACGGGCCATCAAAAAACCCCGCCAGTCTCGGCGGGGTTTTTTATTAAATAATAACCCCTTTATCCCCCTGCATGGTATACTAAAATTTGGAGTTATACATTAACCATATATCAAGGAGGGGTAGTATGCGTACTCGTAACAAACAAGGTTTTACGCTGGTGGAAATCATGATCGTAGTGGCGATCATTGCCCTGTTGGCGGCGATTGCCATCCCCAACCTGCTGCGCGCCAAGATGACATCCAATGACTCATTGGCCAAGGCCACCTTGAGGGCCATGTCGACAGCTGCTGAATCCTACGGGACAGCCAACAACGGCAATTATCCGACCAGTGAAAGCGCCTTAACCGGGGCAACGCCTCCGTACTTAAACACGGCTTATTGCGCCAATTCGCCGATTGCAGGTTATAATTACTCCTGCAACTTCGCTTCTTCGGGTTACACCGTCACCGCGACCCCGCTGGTGATCGGCAGCACCGGTTCAACCGTGGAAACCATCACTACCGGTGGCGTTTTGACACCGTAATTATTCCACATGGAATGACGCAAAAACCCCCGCCGTGTCCGGCGGGGGTTTTTTTGTAAATAACGTAGCTGCATTTCCCGTACCATGTTATACTTGAAAGTGGAGTCATATATAACCAATTAAGAAGGAGGGTACTATGCGTACTCGAAACAAACAAGGTTTTACGCTGGTAGAAATCATGATCGTGGTAGCGATCATTGCCCTGCTGGCGGCAATTGCCATCCCGAACCTCTTGAGGGCCAGAATGACGGCCAACGATTCCCTGGCCAAGGCCACCCTGCGCGCCATGTCAACGGCAGCGGAATCTTTCGCCACGGCCAATAACGGCAATTACCCGGCCGACGAAAGCTCCCTGACCGGCGCCACACCTCCGTACCTGAACAAGGCCTATTGCGCCAACTCGCCGATCTCAGGCTATAACTATAACTGCGCCGGCATGAGCATCTCAGGCTATACCATCGTGGCAACACCGGTGGCGGTGGGCAGTTCCGGGACAACGGTTGAGACGATCACCACAGGTGGGGTCTTGACACCGTAATTATTCCTAACGAATGGCTCCTAAAGCCCCGTCTTTTGACGGGGCTTTTCTTTTGTAGTCAAAAACCGGTACATGGCCAACGCCCTGGGCCGGAAATACTGCGGATAGAGGAATTCAGCAAAACTATACACCTTGCCGGAAGGGGCCCCGATCTTCTGAATGCCGGGATAAGGATAATTCCCCGGATATTGGGGATCAACATAAAAAGAAAACCCGGGCTCTTTGCCCTTTTCCTGGATCAAAAGATCAAGGGTGGTGACCAGCAGCACGATACTGCGGGTCGAACGGCTGTAATCAAGAGCCATACCATAGACCCTCTTGCCGTTGCCTGATCCTGAAACCAGGCCGGCAATTACAAAAAGAACGACCAACATCTTCCCCCGCCCTGCTTTCATTTGACCGTCCGATAAAAACATAAAGGCCAGCATCACGGCAATGGCCCAAAAAATATAGGAAAAGTAGGAATTAACCCCTATGGATGTGGCCAGGTCCGCCTTCTCATGCCAGCGGCCGGCAACAATGACTGCAGTATAGGCCAGCAGCATGCCCGATAAAACCAGGCATGACCAAGCCCTTTTGGAAAGCCCGGCACGGGAAAACCAGGCTAGTCCTGAGAAGGCCCCCAGCGAGATAAGACTTAGGATGACTTCAAGGCTGCCGACCAGCGGTTTGAACACCATTACCTCATCTTTTAAAAACATGGTCCGGACAGCCAATTTATAGTGGTACAGGCCGCTGAACAACCCTTGATAAAACCACCATAAAGTCAGGTGAATAACCTGGATCAGGTATTTCACCGGCGCAAGCGGCTTTACAGGACCGGCAGCCGCGTGAACGACATGGTCCACATAAAAATAATCAAAAAGGCTGAAGAACACATACAGAACGACCGGTATGAGCAGGACCGCCGCGCGCCGCCTACGGGCCGGAAAACCCAGTCCTAATGCCGCCGTGATCATCAAGGCAAAAATATTGGCGGTTTCATAAATAAAACAAGCGATAAAAAAATAAACCAAAAGCCGGATGATGCGCCTTTGAGGGACATCCCCTTCTTCGAAACACAGGACCATTTGCTCGACGGATGCAATAACGCAGGCCATCATCAAGAGGTAGCTGCTTAAATGCGGCCAGGTGACCAGCTCATAGTTGGATACGGCCAGCGCGAAGCTCCAGGCGCCGGCAAAGGCCAGCCAGGGGCCTGACACATGCCACAACAGCCGCAGCAGGACCCAAATCAGGACCAGGTGCGCCCCCAGCGCCGTCAACTGCCAGGCCCAGAAATGATGGCCGAAGAGGACCTGCTCAACCCCCAGGAAGGCGTACAAAAGCGGCCGGAACAGCAATTCATCGCCGGGAGCAATGGTGCGGTGGCGGTTATGATTGTAGCAGCCGAATATCAAATCCCAGGGCTTGTGCAGGCCGGAGGTCTCCGACAGGTAAATCACCTGATCGGCACGGGGCGGGTAATAAAGCGACGGATAGTAACATACAAGGACGGCCAGGGCGATCAAACTAAAGCTAAGCCAGCGCAGGGCGTCGTTTTTGGTGAACGTAGTCATTATTAATTAGGGCAAAAGATGTGGAAGGTGGTGCAAAACCAGGACGGCACCGCGCCGGCACCCCGGGCATTCCTGGTGTCGGGACGGCTGGTCTTCCATAAATATTCAAAGCGCTCTTCGAATTTTCCGGCAAGGGCCCTGTCATGGATGATAAGCATATTCTCTTCGTTGCGTTCCTCGGCGCTCAACGTCCAGTTGAATGACCCTGTTATCACGGTCTTCCCGTCGATAACCGCGAACTTGTTGTGCATGAGGCCAAACCCCATATGATAACGCACCTCAAGGCCGTGGCGGACCAGATACCCGCTTTTGGAGGCGGACTCGATCTCCTGGTGCTGGTCCATGACGATCCTGATGAGGACATGATGCTCCTGGGCCATGGCCAGGGCCCTGGCTATTTTGTAGGAACTTAAAAAATACATGGCGATATCAATGGTTTGGGTGGCTTGCCTAATCTCATGGACGATGGCCTGGACGCAGCCGCCGTTGGGGGAAAAGTAAACTTGGCATTCCTGTGCCAGGCACATATTCGGCGCCAGGCAGAGGACCACGGCCAGAAGGATTCTTT
>JAGWOI010000039.1 GCA_028870995.1 Candidatus Omnitrophota bacterium
CGACCATAATGGTTTCCTTGGATGGGTTGTTTGGCAAACAACCGCAGGCGTTCGAACGCCGCCGCCAGGTTCATCTGCCAACGATGCCGGTATATAATCAGTTCATAACCTTTTCGAAAAGAATTGGCAAAGCGCAACTTATACGACTGGCTTCCGATGCCGAAGTCGATTTTTGACAGACGCTGCTCATTGCAAGAACGCACCATGAGATAAGTCAAAATTTCACCGGGCGAATTTTTACTCCAGCCTTCGTCAAATGCGGTGGAATACAGCCTAAGGTCCTTGCCCAGCCTAAATGCGATATACATGGCAATGGGTTTATGATTAAACCACAGCACAGGTATGCATAATTTTATGGATGTCAGGGGACCGGAACATAGGTTCGTCATCACATCATATAAAGTGTTTCTTTCTTTCGGATTAAAACAACTATGAAGTCCCAGGGAAGCGAACCGCTGCACATGCCAGGCACTAAACATCTTCAATAATTCTTTAATATCTGCCGCATCTTCGGCCATCCGATATTCCAAAATCCCATTCCGGGACAAGGTCTTTATTTTTCTTTCCACGCCTTTTTTTTGTAATATTGTCTTCAGCTCTTCCTGGGAGGCATTATCAAAATCGAGTATAGGTTCGGTATTCTTGTAGGTCCAGGTATAGCCGTATTCAAAACAGGTCCTTGAATCCTTTAACGTCTTTAAAATTGAGGTGTTTTCAGGGACATTGGAAAGCTTAATGCGCTGCCAATCCGTATATCTATTTCTTAAATAGTTGCAGCAGGCTGAAAAAAAGTTTGAATGATAGGAAGAGTAGGAAAGGAAATCACAGTAATCCGACCAATGGCCCGTCAACCACTCGATAACCCCCCTGTACATGGATATAGGGGCAAGGCCCACCAGGCGGTCTTTGTCAAAACCAGCTATAAGGGCTATCCGGCGCGGCCCTATGCATTCAGCGCAGGCTTTGACCCACTCGTAGGAGTTGAATATCTCTTTTCGTTCAGCTGCCTGAAAAAGATAGTTCCATTGATCGATAAATGAAGGGGTCGAAGGGACGTGGAGCCAGATTTTTATTCGAAGGGACATATGTATTCCCGCAAATAAACTGGCAAAAAAAATATAACTGTTTGGAGATTAAGATGTAATGAAGAAAAGATTAAAAAAGATCTGACATGTTTTGGGGTGAATGCCTTCAGCCTCATAAGGGAAAAGATCATAAATATTTTATAAATAGAAGAAAAAACTCAGTAAATAGGGGATTTAGGTCAGTTTCAAATAAATTAATTTTAGGTATACTTACTTACTTTTCAAATCTTGCCAGAATTTAAAATCATGGAATTCGCTGAAGATAAGAAAACAATTTTACTGGTTGATGATAATGCCGCTTTACAAGAGCTCATCAAGGAGATATTTGAAACGGAGGGTTACGACGTTTATGGTGCTTTAAACGGCCGGGAAGCCCTTGATTTTTTGAGTTCGGATAAAGTAAGGGTCGACCTTATCCTGCTTGATTTAAAAATGCCGGTGATGGATGGTTATCAATTCCGTGCCCAACAACTTTCAGATCAAAAGATAGCATCAATTCCTGTCCTTGTCCTTTCCGCTGATGATGGATCATCCAAGTCAGCCGTAGAGCAATTAAAAGCCAAAGGTTTCTGCAGCAAAGTCAGCCGCGTTGAAGATATGTTGGAAACTGTCCGGCGCTGTTGCGCATGAATTTCCCCCGAAACCGATCAGGGAATCTAAGGCCAATGAAGACGATCGGTATTCCTTTAGCGGTATTTGCATGCCTGTTCTTACTTGGCGGCCCGGATGCCCTTGCCCAACCTGACCTGACCAGCCTGAGCATGGAAGAGCTGATGAATATTAAGGTATATTCAGCAGCCAAGAAACCTGAAGCCATTTGGAATACTCCTGCCGCCATCACCGTCATCACTCCACAGGACATCCGCCGCAGCGGTGCCACCGATCTCCCCGACCTGTTACGCATGGTGCCTGGTATCCGTGTCGAACAAGTCAACGCCCATTCCTGGGACATCTCCATCAGAGGTTTTAATGGGTCCATTTTTGCCAATAAATTACTGGTATTGATCGACGGCAGGTCTGTGTACACGCCGCTGTATGGCGGGGTTTTTTGGGAGCTCCAGGATGTTGTTTTGGAAGATATCGAAAGGATTGAGATTATTCGCGGGCCGGGGGGGACTCTTTGGGGCGCCAATGCCGTCAACGGTGTCATCAATATCATCACCAAAAAGCCCAAGGACACCCAGGGGTGGCTCATCTCCGGCGGGGGCGGATCGGACGAAAGGGGCTTTACCACCCTGCGCTACGGGGGGAAGGCGGATGACTGGCAATACCGGATTTACAGCAAATATGACAACTACGGCAAGGGGTTCAGCACGACGGGCAGCAATACCGACAATTGGGACATCACCCAGGGCGGTTTTCGTGCCCAGAAAGACAAACTGACGCTGCAGGGGGATTATTACCAATCAAATATCGATTCAACGGTAAGCAATACATTGTATGCCCCGCCTTATTTAGAAAACACCCACTCGACGGATCTGGCCAGAGGCGGGAATTTCTTGGCGGATTACAGGGAAGATGACTGGTCTTTTAAAACATATTGGGACGTGACGGATTTGCAGCTGCATGACCTCAACGAAAGAAGGGATCAGGTGGATATGGAATATAACAGGATCGTTTCCTTGTCTGCCCGTCAAGATATCACCTGGGGCTTGACCTACCATCTGAATGTGGAGCAAGAGAGCAACACCAATTATCTTATTATACGAAAACCGCCGCATCCGGACCAGGTTTTCAGTTTCTTTTCCCAGGATGAATTAAGGTCTTGGGATGATAAATGGAAATTGACGATAGGCAGCAAATTTGAGCACAATATCTATACGGGTTTTGAGTTCGAACCCAATGTGCGCCTTTTATACCATATCAACGAACAAAATGAGGTCTGGGCTGCCGCTTCCCGCGCCGTGCGCACGCCGTCCCGACTGGAAGAAAGCGGGATCCTGACCGCGGCGACAACCACGCCGGTTTTCAGCAGGCTTGAAGGCAATGGCGATCTTAAGGCTGAGAAATTGAGGGCCATTGAACTCGGTTACCGCAACCGGCTTTCGGAAAACATCTCTTCCGACCTTGCCTTGTTCTCGGATTATTATGACGATCTTTCCATTGTCGATCTGGGCGACCCTGTCACCGAGCATACCCAGGGGTTTTCCGTCATCACCTATCCTTATGACAACGGGGCCCAGGGTGAGGTGCATGGGGCGGAAATATCCACCGACATCAGGATAAAAGAATGGTGGAAACTGACCGCCTACTACTCCTATATCAAAATGTCCCTGAAAATGAAGCCGGGCTATACGGATGCGGGGCTTGGCAGGTCCTTGGATTCAGCGACGCCCATGAATTCTTCCTATATGCGTTCGTCTTTTGACCTGCCCCGCGGTTTTAAATTCGACATCACTTTCCGATACACCAGTTCCTTTTATAGCGGCACCATTCCTTCCGATCCCGAAGTGGATTTTAATTTAAGTAAGGAGATCAAAGGCTGGCGTGTGGCAATTTCGGGCTGGAACCTTATCGACAGCCACCATAAAGAGGCCGTTCCGTCGCTGACTTCAACCCAGGTCTGGCGGGCCTGGTATATAAAAATAACCCGTCATTTTTAGGTTTCATTATGCGAAAAAGGACCTTGAGCATAACATTGATTTTGATCTTCATCCTTTCCCGCGCCTGGGGGCAGGGCATGATATCTGTGGATGAAGTCAAGGCGGCATTTATTTTTCATTTCATTGATTTCACGCAATGGCAGGACAAGGAGCCAGTATGCTATGTATGTGTTCCGCAGGACGAGAGGTTACGCAGGGTGTCAAGGCAGTCCCTGGAAGGCAAGGTCATTGACGGCCGCAAGATCCTGGTCGTCGACCGTTGGGACCATTGTCATGTTCTCGTGGCCGACCAGATACCTTCCATGACAGACTCCGTGCTGACCATAGGGCCGATCAACAACGGTTCTTTGCTGGAATTCAAGCTTATTGACCACAGACTGAGATTCGCCGTCAACATAGGAAAACTCAAGAAAACAAAATTAAAGATCAGCAGCCAGTTGCTTAAACTGGCCATTTTGGAGAACGGTTGAGCCATGCAGTCGCCCCTTATTAAAAGAATACTGGCCTTCGGTGTCATCAGCGGCATCGTTTCACTGCTCTTGGCCATCGTAGGCTTCGGGATCGTTGAATATAATATGATCAAGGAGGAAGCGCTCGTTAAAACCAATTCCCAAATGGCCATTCTCACCTATAACCTGCAGCCCACCTTGCTTTTTGATGACAGCGATGCGGCCAACAAGATACTCCTGTCTTTGAGAGACGACAAGTCCATCAATAGGGCGGTCTTGTATCGGTCCAACGGCAGCGTGTTTGCGGCGTACCTGCGGCAACACCGGCCCCCGGAGGACATTAAACTCAAGAGGGATATTATTGATCACCATCATGTCATCGGAACACTGGAGATCGACTCCGTTTATCTGGGCGTAAGGGCGAAATACAGCGATTACCTGCTCATTTCCCTGTTCATCATCCTCATTTCCATCCCGGCTTCGTATGTTATTTCCAGTCCGATCAGAAAACAGGTCTCTGAAGGCGTATGGCAGTTGCATCAGTTGAATGAGAGGCTGAGATTACTGACAGACCAGGTCGTCTCCACGGAGCAAAGGGAAAGAAAAAGGATAGCCGCCATCATTCACGATCATCTCCAGCAGTATTTGGTGGCTGCCAAACTCCAGCTGGGCGTCGTCGCCATGGAGTTAAGCAGGGGCCGGCATGAAAAAGCGGCCACGGGACTTGAAAAGGCCGACAAATATATCGGGGATGCGACCCACGCGGCCAAAACCCTGACCGTTGAGCTTCGCCCTCCTGTTTTGTATGAAGATGGTCTTCCTGCTGCTTTCAAATGGCTGGCCAAGAAATTTGAGACCGACCATAATTTGCATGTGTTGCTTGCCTTTAAAGATGTGCCTGCTTCGCTGCCCGACACACTGAAGATCATGATCTTTGAATCAGTCAAGGAACTGCTGTTGAACGTGGTCAAATACGCAGGGGTCTCAGGCGCCCTTTTGTCCGTAAAATATGAAAATGGTTTGCTCAAAGTCCTTGTCAGGGACAGGGGCCGCGGCTTTGACGTTGACTCACTGGAAAAAAAGTCATTGGATAAGGGTTTCGGAATCTTCAGCATCCGCGAGCGCCTGAAGCTGATCGACGGCCAGGTGCAGATCATTTCGGAAAAAGAGGAGGGGACGGAAGTCCGGTTGACGATCCCTGTGTCATCGCCGAGGCGTGAAGAACCACTGCCGGCCCAGGAGGCAACGCCTTTGACTAAAAAGGAAGAAAGCAGGAAGATCAATATATTGTTGGTGGATGACCACAACATAGTGCGGGAAGGGATCGCCAATATTTTGAATGAAAACCCCGCCTTGAATGTTGTGGCCCAGGCCCAGGATGGATTCGAGGCCATTGAAAAAGCCAAATCATTTCATCCGGACGTGGTGATTATGGACGTCAACCTGCCCAAGCTCAATGGGATCGAGGCCACCCGGGCCATCAAAGGCGTTCTTCCGGACATCAAAATCATCGGTTTATCTGTCCAAGATCAACAGGATGTCATCGAATCGATAAAAAAAGCCGGCGCAGAGACCTTGCTCAACAAGGCCGGAGATCCGCAAGACATTGTTCGGGCCATTATGGCCTGCCATAGGTAGAGGAGATGTCCCCGAGCAACCAAAAGCCGGATTAATGGTCGGTGGAATTGTCCGGCTCGTAGGTATGGATATAGGTATTGATGTAGGTACTGATATAACCTTTATTCACAGGGTCACGCGGCGGGGTATTGGCAGCCGCGTTGTTTTCTATACTGTCGGGAAAGATAGAAGTATCGGGATCGCTGCCGCTCCAGCCGCCGCCACCGCCGCCGGTATTTGATCCGCTGGGGGCACTGCTTGCACTCGCAGTGTCGCTACCTGTGGTTGTGGCAGGGGTATAGGAATTGCCGCTGGGTGTTGTATCAGCTCCGGTTGGACCTGTATTACCTGCACTGCTTGTTGCAGAGGGGACATTGTCACCCGTGCCGATCGTAACCGTATTCGGCGTGCTTGGCGGTGTAAATCCACCTGGAGGATTTGCAGAGGGCGCAGGATCAGCAGAGGGCGCGGGGCTTATAATAGGGTCACTAATGGGTGATGCTATGGGGCCCGTTGTGTTTGGAGGATTAAAATGCTGGGGTTTATCCGCTCCTCCGCCATGGAGTTCGCCATGCACACCTCCCTTTGCGGCCAGGCAGGTGCCTGCGAAGGCAAAGGATAGGATCAGGGTCAATAAGGAATTTTTCATACCGCCCTCCTTCGGCCTCTCCTCGTTCGATAAAATAGCAAAACGCAGATGAAGAAAAGATGAAAATTTAGGGCGGGAGAACAATAAAGATAGACATAAAACCTTTGTAATAAATTTAATTACAGAGATTTTATATTTTATTTAAAATAAGCTGTTTCCGCCAAAATCCCCAAGAGAAAAGATGTTTATAAAATATCTACCATGGAGTACCCGCAGAGGAGAAGAAAATGGCATGAAGATGTCCTAAATTCGCGGGAACATTGATTATTTCGGTATTAATTACATTTTTTCCTGCAATTGCACAAGTCGGCTTTTTTGATGCCATAACCAGTGCTGCCAATAAACTTAACAGCACAGCTCAACAACTGGAGTAAAAGACGCAAGGCGCTACTGCCCAGGACTCCGATCATCCGTTGAACGTCGGGAATTATTCGGGAAGTTGCCAAGGGCACCGGACCGCCACCTGCATGGATTATAATGAAGCCATGGATCAATGCATGGCACCCCTCAAAGGCTATCGCATGAAAGTGTTGGGAGACCGCCTTGAGTACAAGCTTAAGAATGAAAAACCTCACCGATCCAGAGCGTAAAAACTTGCAGGAAGACCTGGCCGGGGCCAGAGAAGCAGAAAAACAAGGTTCTGATTACCCTACGATCGCCGGACAAAAGAACTCCCAACGCTATCTTTCAGACATCTCGGATGAAGATCAGGTGTGGGTTAACGCCGAATTCGGCCGTTTCCGCAACAGGATCCATAATAAATGCGAAGGTGCAGACCACATGGGTACGGGCCACCGTACGGAATTTATCACAAACTTTGGGCCGACAGGGGATGAGGCCGTGGCGCAATACCGGCGTTAGCATCCCGCGCGCCGCGGCGGCTGCTGGAGGTACAGCGATGCCGACGATCGCCGATCCGCAAAACCCCTACCGTCACTTCTCACGGATATCTTCGCCTGACGAGCAAATTACCCTCAATAATGAATTTGCCAAGGAGAGCAAAGAAGCGGCGGCTGATTGCCGGGGGAGATGATGTGCCTTTAATCATTTTCTTTCCGGGCGTCCATGGACAAGATTTTGTTCCCGTGCAACCTGACGCAAAGAACAATGGGGGCACAACATACCTCGCAGTCCACGATAAGTTCCTGACGGGTTCCTCCGGACAGATCCACACACAAACGATTAGGTTGACCACAGTAGGGGCAAAGAAAGTTTTCGTATTCTTCCAGGCTCATATATAATTACTTTAACATTTTTAAGACCGCATTGAAACAGGAGACGTTTATGTGTATTTCAATAGGTCCTTTGACGGAACAAGACGTTGAACAGACAGGTAAAGTAATTCGTTTGGCGTTCGGCACCTTCCTTGGATTGCCTGACCCCATGACCTTTATGGGCGATACCAATTATGCGGGCACCCGCTTTAAGGCCGATCCTGCTTCGGCCTTCATCGCCAAGATGGAGAACCAGATCATCGGGAGTGTTTTTGTCTCCAACTGGGGCAGCGTGGGGTTTTTCGGTCCTCTGACCGTGCACCCGAAATTTTGGGACAAAGGCGTTGCCGGTAAGCTCATGGAAGAAGTCACAAACACCTTTGAAAGGTGGGACACCAAACTTGCCGGGCTTTTTACCTTTCCCCACAGCACCAAACACCTGGGGCTTTATCAGAAATTCGGGTTTTGGCCAAAATATTTGACCTCTCTTTTAGCCAAGGCGGTGGTACCTCCGGCCGGCGAAAGACCGTGCAGGCTTTTTTCGTCCCTGTCCAAGGAGCAAGCACAAGAGGTGTTAAGAAAATGTTTCCGGTTGACGGACCGGCTCTATCCCGGCATGGATGTGAGTCGTGAGATCCAGTCGGTGGCGACGCAAAAGCTGGGCGATACCATTTTGATCGGTGATGATGACATCTCTGGTTTCGCTGTGTGCCATGCCGCCCGGGGATCAGAGGCCGTCAGCGGCGTGTGTTATGTCAAATTTGCCGCGGTGATGCCCGGCCAGCATGCCGCCGTAGATTTTCAACAATTATTGGCGGCGGTGGAGCATTTTGCCTTCAACAAGGGTGCCACAAAGATCACGGCCGGTTGCAATACCGGCTGTGAAGAGGCCTTCCGCACGATGTTGAACAATGGTTTTGTACGGGAAATGCAGGGGGTGATTATGCACCGCCCCAACAGCGAAGGCTTTTACCGTAAGGATGTTTTTGTTCTGAATGATTGGCGCTAAGCCGTGAAATATTTTTGCTGCTGTTTAATCCTGTTTTCTTTTATCCTTCCCGAGCCGGCTTTTAGCGGTGATTGCCTGCCCGGCACCACCGAGGCGGTGTGGCCCATCGATGAGGTGGCGGGCTTGGCCAGCCAGAAGTTTTCCTGTGAAGACCTGGCAGAGGCGATTGCCCTGGCCCATGCGGAATCCGGTTTCAAGCCCTTCTGCGTTTCATCCAATGGCCGGCCCGGGACTGCCGGCTATAGCGAAGATGCGGGCCTTTGGCAAATGAACGATTTACGCAAGAATTTGAGTTTTGAATACGCTGCCGGTCCTCAAAACCAGCGGAACCCGGAGGCTCACCGCTGCGGGCTTGATCCCGAATGTAATCTCGAATATACCTACAGGCTTTGGCTGGCTGACAAGGGCTTTAATACGAGGCGTTGGCACGGATACCAAACCGAAGATTATTACGTTGAACTTGCCGCTGCCAGGCAGTTTATCAGAAGCCATCCCGAATATTTGCAACAATGCCGGCAACCGCTGTAGTCTCCACCTAAAGATTTTTAATCCTGCCTTCATTTTCTCTTTAGCTGACTCCTGTTATTTTTTTAAAAAACAGGAGGTGCCTATGGTTTACGAACAATATTTGGATTGTCTTGAAGCATGCAATCATTGCGCCCAGGCGTGCGACAGCTGCGCCACGGAATGCCTGCGCGAGAAAAATGTTCATGATTTGGTGCGCTGCATCGAATTGGACCGCGCCTGCGCCCAGGCTTGCCGGGCGGCAGCCGGATTCATGGCCCTGGGTTCCGATTGGGCCTCGAGGTATTGCGCCCTGTGTGCGGAAATCTGCCACACTTGCGGTGAGGAATGCGGGAAACATGAGCACATGAAGTATTGTAAAGAATGCGCCAGAATGTGTTTTGCTTGTGCTGAAAAATGCCGGGAGATGTCCGGCGCTCATGTTTAAGGGCTTTAAGTGGAGTCACCTTATCAATAACTATGAAACGTCCAGCAGTCCAAACCAAGGACCGTTACGATATTCTGGTCCAATCTTCCCTCGCCCAGGATAAAAAACCTGTCCTTAAGGACGGGGACATGTTCGCCGTCTTCAGGAATAACGGCAATATGGGCGCTTTTGGCATGGAAACCGGCATTTATTTTCGAGGCACGCGTTTTCTTTCCAGGATGATCCTTAGGGTAGAAAATTTTCCGTTGCTTTTATTGAGTTCCGAGGTCAAGGATGACACGGATTTCTTGACCATCAACCTTACCAATCCGGATATCTGGAAGAATACCCGGAAAATATTTCACAAGGGTGACCTGCATTTCCTGCGCGCCTTTCTTTTAAAAGAGCAAACCTTTTATGAGACCCTTCAGGTCACCAATTACGGTTTGGAGCCCATGGAATTCAATATCAGCTATGAATTCGCTGCGGATTTTAAAGATATCTTCGAGGTGCGCGGGATGGAACGCCGCAAGAGGGGGAGGCTTCGAAGGCCGGTGCTCAGCAACAATGTTCTGGAGTTTTCTTATCAAGGCCTCGACCGCATGGCCCGCAGCACCTTGATAGAACTGCCGAAGGGGTGCCGGTTTAATGCGGACCAGGCCCAATTTAATCTGCACCTGAAACCCCATGAATCCCGGACATTCCACCTGACCGTCAGGGCGCAGGTGGAGCCCGATGCCCGTGCGGTCAGGAGGGCCGGGCCGGGCGCCGTCCTTATCGGTGATGAATGTGTCATTGAAACTACCAACGACCAATTCAACAACTGGATCAAACGTTCCTGGGCCGATGTGAGGATGATGCTCACCCCGACACCCCACGGCCTTTATCCCTATGCCGGTATCCCATGGTTTTGCACGGTGTTCGGCCGTGACGGGATCATCACGGCATTGGAGACCTTGTGGCTTTACCCGGAAATCGCCAGGGGGGTTTTGAGTTACCTGGCTCATTATCAAGCCATAGAGGTCGTTCCAGAAAAGGA
The DNA here is from genome assembly GCA_028870995.1 of Candidatus Omnitrophota bacterium. GTDB lineage: Bacteria > Omnitrophota > Gorgyraeia > Zapsychrales > Fredricksoniimonadaceae > JABDGZ01. Next base: position 10,597 of record JAGWOI010000039.1, read on the forward strand.
CGCCGAGCCCGGTAAAATCCTGCATGAAATGAGGTCCGGGGAAATGGCCAACTTGAGAGAAATTCCCTTTGGCTGTTATTACGGAAGCGTGGATGCAACCCCTTTGTTCCTTGTCCTGGCCGGTCATTATTACGAGCGGCAGCAAGACCTTGGGTTTATTAAAAAGTTGTGGCCTTCCTTAATGGCGGCCCTGCGCTGGATAGACGATTATGGCGACGGCGACAAAGACGGGTTTGTGGAATACAAATGCAAAACCAGCGGAGGTTTGAGCCAGCAGGGGTGGAAGGATTCTTATGATTCAATTTTTCATCGCAACGGCACGCTGGCTGAAAGCCCTATCGCCCTTTGTGAGGTCCAAGCCTATGTTTTTGAAGCCAAATGGCAGATGTCAAAATTGGCGGCGGTCCTGGAAGACTATGACCTCAGCCGCCGGCTTCATGATCAGGCAATGTCCTTGAAAGAAAAGTTTCAAAAAGTGTTTTGGTCCAAAGAACTGCAGAGTTATGCCGTGGCCCTGGATGCTCACAAGAAGCCCTGCTGCGTCCTGGCCTCCAACGCGGGGCATGCCTTATTTTCAGGCATTGCTTCCTGGTCCCAGGCAAAGACCCTGGCCGAGACGCTCACGTCAGGGGAATTTTTTTCTGGCTGGGGACTCAGGACCTTGGCTACTTCCGAAGCCCGTTATAATCCCATGTCCTACCATAATGGTTCCATCTGGCCTCATGACAATGCGATGATCGCCTTTGGTTTCAACCGCTATGGGCTGAAGGCGCATGTTTTGAAAATTCTTAATGGTTTTTTTGAAGCTTCTTTCTTTACCGATGCCAGCCGCTTGCCTGAATTGTTTTGCGGTTTTGAGCGCCGGCCGCGCGAAGGCCCCACGCTTTATCCCACGGCCTGCAGCCCCCAAACCTGGTCCTCGGCTGCGGTTTTTATCATGATCCAGGCTTGCCTGGGGCTGCGAATCGACGGGAAAAACCGCGTGGTATGTTTCGATAAGCCGGTGCTGCCCCCGTATGTCCATGAATTAAGGATACGCAATTTAAAGGTCGGCAGCGCCAAACTGGAGATCGGCATCACCTACCACAAGGAAGGGGTGGGCGTGCGGGTCATCAAACGGGAGGGCAGGGTGGAAGTTTTCACCAGAAAATAAAATGAAAATCGCCCAGGTTTCTCCTTTATATGAAAGTGTTCCGCCCAAGGCCTATGGCGGGACGGAACGGGTCATTTCCTACCTGACCGAAGAGCTGGTGGCCATGGGGCACGAGGTGACGCTTTATGGCAGCGGCGACTCTGTCACCGGCGCGCAGCTGCGCGCCATGTGCAACCAGTCTTTGCGCCTCGACAAGTACAGCATTGATCCGGTGGCTGACCACATTCTCCTGGCGGAAAAGGTTTTTCAGGAGGCGGAACGATTTGACATCGTCCATTCGCATATTGACTATATCCCTTATTCACTTTACCGCCTCATGAAAACCCCGCACATCACTACCCTGCATGGGCGCTTGGATATTCCTAATCTGGTCAATTTGTACAAGGAGTTCCATGACATGCCGCTTATTTCCATTTCCAATTATCAAAGGCTGCCTCTGTCCTGGGCCAATTGGCAGGCCACGGTGCCACACGGTATTCCGAAAGACCTGTACCAGTTTCACGAACAGCCCGGCGATTATCTGGCTTTCGTAGGAAGGATTTGTCCTGAAAAATGCGTTGATGTGGCCATCACACTTGCCCAGCAGGTAGGCATGCCTTTAAAGATCGCGGCCAAGGTCGATAACGTTGACAAGGAGTATTTCGATACGTGCATCAAAGAATTGCTGGAGGATGACAATGTGGAATTTCTGGGGGAGATCAATGACAGGGAAAAGAACGATTTTTTAGGCAACGCCCGCGCCCTGCTTTTTCCCATTAACTGGCCGGAGCCTTTCGGACTGGTGATGATCGAAGCCATGGCCTGCGGCACGCCGGTGATCGCCCGGCTGCACGGTTCGGTGCCTGAAGTGATTGATCAGGGCGTGACCGGGTATGTTACCAAGGATCTCATGGGATCGGTGGAGGCCGTCAAAAATCTTTCCCGGATAGACCGCCGGCGCTGCCGGGAAGTCTTCGAAGAGCGTTTTACGTCCCGCCGGATGGCTGAAAATTATTTAAAAGTTTATGACGAGGCTGTGGCCTCGAAGGCCTCAGGGAGGGCTTGATGGGAATGTACAGTTACAGCGAGGTCGGCGGCGACTTTCAGGACCAGCAGAACCCGTGACAAGGCTCACAAGACAGGTGGCAACAGCCGTAGTTTTACTTATTTTTTTAAGTAGCATTGCGTATTCCATTTTCCCCCCAATTGGCATAGGGTAAAAATACCTTATGTCTGCCAAAATCAACTTAAATAGGGACTCGGTCATCGCCATTTTGGCGCTGACCGGCATTGCCCTGTATCTGGCCGTGCGTTTTATTCTGGGCCGGTCTATCGCTGCCAGTGAGCCCATCTTGTGGGTGGTCCTTATCCTGGGCGGCGTTCCTTTAGTGGCAGGATTGCTAAAGAAATTATTTCAAGGTCAATTTGGTTCTGATTTGCTGGCCGGGATTTCGATTGTCACCTCCGTCTTTCTTCAGGAATATCTGGCCGGCGCCCTGGTGGTCCTCATGTTGTCCGGGGGAGAGGCCCTGGAACACCTGGCTTTACGCAGGGCCTCGTCCGTCCTGGAAGCCTTGGCCAAGCGCATGCCTAACCGCGCCCACCGGCGGGAATCCGGAAAGATCGAGGATATTGCCGTTGAAGACATTGCTGTCGGTGACGTCTGTGTCATCTTCCCGCACGAGGTCTGCCCGGTGGACGGGGTGGTCATGGAAGGACGCAGCACCATGGATGAATCCTACCTGACGGGGGAGCCGTTCCTGATCCCCAAGACCCAAGGCGCCTCCGTCATCTCCGGTGCCATTAATGGAGAGCATGTTTTGACGATCCAGGCCGTCAAACGGCCGCAGGATTCCCGTTATGCTAAGATCATGCAGGTCATGAGCAGCAGCCAGCAGTTTCGCCCGCGCCTGCGCCGTTTGGCCGACCGTTTGGGGGCCTGGTATACGCCGGTGGCGATCCTCATCGGCCTTGCCGCTTGGGCCTTCAGCGGCAATGGTCACCGTTTCCTGGCGGTCATGGTGATCGCCACCCCCTGCCCGCTGTTGATCGCGATTCCCGTCGCGATAATCGGCGCCATCTCTTTGAGCGCCCAGCGCGGCATCATCATCAAAGATCCGGCCATCCTGGAGACCATCGACGAGTGCCGCATCATGATCCTGGATAAGACAGGGACGCTGACGTATGGCCGCCCTCATTTGACCCGCCTGCATTGTTTCAACAATTTTGAGCGCCGCCAAATTTTGGAGTATGCCGCCACCCTGGAACGTTATTCAAAGCATCCATTGGCCCTGGCCATTCTGGAAGAGGCGGAAAAGGAGAAAATTGTCTTTAGCGAGGCCTCGGAGATCAGCGAACGCCCGGGTCAGGGATTACGGGGAACGGTGGACCGGCAGGAGATCTTTATTACCGGACGATCCTCCTGGCTGAAGGAGCACCTCCAGGATGCCGGCCTGCTTCCGCCTGTCGATACGGGATTGGAATGCGTGGTCATTATAAGCGGAAAGCTGGCTGGACTTTTGTTGTTTCATGATAAGCCGCGCCAGGAAGGGCGCTCTTTTATCGAACATTTGCAGCCCCGTCACAGGCTTCAGGAGGTCATGATTGTTTCGGGGGACCGCGAGGAAGAGGTCCGATATTTGGCCGATCAAATGGGCATACAAAAAATATATGCCGGTCAAAGCCCCGAACAAAAGGTGGACATCGTCAGGAAGCATACGGCGCAATCGAAGTCCATTTATTTGGGCGATGGCATCAATGACGCCCCGGCACTTTTAGTGGCTACAGTCGGCATTGCCTTCGGCAAGAACAGCGACATCACGGCTGAAGCCGCGGGTGCCGTTATTATGGAAAGTTCATTGGAAAAGGTGGATGAGCTTTTCCATATCGCACGCCGAATGCGCGCCATCGCCCTGCAAAGCGCGGTGGGAGGCATGTTGTTGTCCGTCTTGGGGATGCTTTTTGCAGCCGGAGGGATGCTGGTGCCGGTGGCCGGTGCCATCGCCCAGGAAATCATCGATCTGTTTGCCGTGTTGAATGCCCTTAGGATCGGCTTCATAGATAAAAAGTTAAGTGACTTTTAGTGGGGGGGGGTACCCATGCGCATCCTGCTGGTTGAAGATGAGAAAAAGATGGCCTCTTTGATTGAACGGGCGCTTAAAGAAACTTCCTACGCCGTGGATTGGGTTGACAACAGTGTTGACGCGCTTTTTTCGGCCCAGAACAATCCGTATGACCTGATCATCCTCGATATCATGCTTTCCGGCAAGGATGGTCTTACCGTTTGCCGTCAACTACGGAAGGAAGGAAAGAATGTTCCTGTCCTTATGCTTACGGCCCGCAATGAACTTGAAGACAAGGTGGCGGGCCTTGACGCTGGGGCGGATGATTATCTTACCAAACCGTTCTTCTTTCCTGAATTCTTAGCCCGGGTTCGGGCCCTGCTGCGCCGCCAGAAGACGGGCAAGTCGACACATCTTAAAGTGGGCGATCTCGAGCTCGACCAGGTCACCCGCAAGGTGAGCCGGTCCGGCCGGGAAGTCAGTTTGACCCCGACGGAATATTCCCTTCTTGAGTTTTTAATGCTTAATGCGGGCCAGGTCGTGACCAGGACCATGATCTCCGAGCATATCTGGAACGATGACTTCGACGCCTATTCCAATGTGATCAATGTTTTTATCAAAAATCTAAGAAAGAAAATTGACCAGGGTCATGCCCGGGAATTGATCCATTCCCAGCGGGGCGTTGGTTATATTCTGCAGGAAATATGAAGAACCAATCGATCCATTTCAAAGTTGGTGTCCTGTTTACGGCCTTTTTAGGCATCATCCTGGTCTTTTTCAGCATTTATCCGCTTTATAAAGTCCAGGATATCCTACAGCAGGAACAGGAAGATACGTTATTGATCAAGGCCAGGCAAATCCGTAATTATATCGGCGTGTATGAGGCCTTATTCAAGGAAGGCCGTCTTCCCATCCCGTTGTTCAATCAGGCGTTGAATGACCAAACGAATAATGAAAAAGGAGATATCATTCGGCTGCTGGCTAAGGATATTCAAACCTTAAGATTGTCGAAGGACATTTACAGGATCAGGGATGCTAAGGGGCGTGAAATTCTGCGTTCCAGTAATTTTACAGATGAAGCTGAAAAATATTTCAACAGCAAATTCGTGCAACCCGATGCCAGGTTTTTTTACTACACCCAGATCAATGGGGTCCTTTACCATGGACTGAACTTTCCGATCAAATTGCCCGATTCACAAGTGTTATATTTGCAGCTGGCCATACCGATCACCTACGCCCAGCAAATACTCAACAGCATGGTGATCTCCTTTGTGGATGGCATTCTGATCATTCTTTTGGTAGGCATCTTGGTGATAAGGTACCTGATCCTCCAGATCCTCAGGCCTGTGAAAGAGATAACTGCGGCGGCCCAAAGTATAACTCAGAGGAATCTGGATCTAAGGATCCCGATCCATGAGTACGATAAGGAAATGGAGGAGCTCGTCAAGGCCTTTAATCAAATGATCGAACGGTTGGGTGCTTCGTTCACCTATGTCAATGATTTCAATTCAATGGTCTCGCACGAAATGAAAACACCGCTGGCCATTATCAGGGGAGAACTGGAGATGGCTCTGGACGGTGACGGCAGTAAAGAGGAGCATAAGAAAACATTAAAGGGCGTTTTGGAAGAGGTCCATAAATTGATAAAAATGATCAAAGACATGCTGCTTCTGGCGGAGTACGAATATAAACCGGAGATTTTTAAAATGGAAAAGATGGATTTGATAGCGCTGCTCAAAGAAACCTTTCAGCATTGCCATGTATTGGCGCAGGAAAAGAACATCCGATTCGAATTGTCCACCGGGCGGGCCCCAGCCTGGATCGAAGGTGACATTATTCATATTCGGCGGGTATTTTTTAACTTGATCCATAATGCAGTTAAATTTACCCCTCCGAGGGGAGAGATCAAAATTTCAACAGAGATTTCCGATGCCCATGTATTTGTTCACGTCAGGGATTCGGGAACAGGGATCCCTCCTATCAATCAGGGTCGTATTTTTGAGAAATTTTACCGGTCACCTTCGATCAAGCAAAAGAGGATCGAAGGCAGCGGGCTTGGCCTTAGTATTGCCAGGGCCATTGTCCAGGCCCATCACGGCAATATTTCCTTCAAGAGCCAGGTCAATCAAGGGACGGTCTTTACAGTCAGGCTGCCTCTTATGCCTTCTTATTCTCACGTTGAATGGCCCTCTGGTTTGGAAAATAAATAAATTTTTATCT
>JAGWOI010000040.1 GCA_028870995.1 Candidatus Omnitrophota bacterium
ACTTTTATCAAAAGTGAACCGGGCCACGCTTATAGATATTTATTATGATGCGGCAAAACTAATATATTATAAACAAACTCATTCAAAAAAGCCCCAACTTAAGCCGAAAGAAATTGCGAGGTGTTTAAATGTGGTTTTTTATCATCAAAGACATGGTCAGCCGGTAGAGGTAACCGGAGAATTATTGGAAAATTTTGGAGGCGATTTCTCAGAAGAAAGAGCTTTAAAATATTATCAAGAAAGGGTGATAGGATCTGTTCAGGACCAATTGGGGCAAACCGTAACGATTGATGAAGCCGGGATGGATTTTTTATATGAAAATCATGAAATTAAATCAGAGAATTACAGGCAGACTCGGGGGAAAAGGTTGCCTTGGATTCAATATGTTTTAAGAAATACCAAAGAGATTTATACAAAGCAAGAAGGGAATAGCTATTTATATATTTATGTGACTAAATTCTTACTGCCTTTGAAAACACATACGGCAGTCACTTGGTTTTTAGTTTTTACAAAAAAAAGGAAAGATATTGATAAAAGTTTGGCATTGTTGACGGCAATTCCTGTTGATAGGTACAATGGTTTTCTTAGTAAGCTTGAGTCCATGACCCCTGCGGAGGCGAAATGAGGGTAGCCAATGGGCTTGACTTTCTATAAACAATGTTTTAAGCTTTACATAGAGTAGAGACGCAGGAGGGCTTAGCCATTACCTTAGGTGGCGGGGGTAGTGTTAATGGTCCCTGCTTAACGCCATCACATTTTGTAAAAGGAGAGGTCAAATGACCTCTCCTTTTCATTTATTAGGAGTAAAAGGGACCTATCAAAAGTTTTCTTTACACGTGATGTTAAAGTAATGGCATAATATAAAAAAAGAATTTCAGCGTAAATGATCTGCCAGGGATTTATTTTAATTAATGAACATTAAGACACAAGTTAAGCTATTGCCGACGACCAGCGGGGTTTATATTTATAAAGACGCCGCCGGGGAAGTCATCTATGTCGGCAAGGCGGTCAATATCCGCAAAAGGGTGGAATCGTATTTCCGCAAGGATACCGGCAGCGTTAAAACCGATTTTTTGGTGGCCAAGATCTCCACAATTGATACGATCCAGACTGCCTCCGAGGCTGAGGCATTGTTGTTGGAAGCGAGCCTCATCAAGCACCATCAGCCCAAATACAATATCGAGCTTAAAGACGGCAAGACCTATCCGTTTATCCAGATCACCAAGGAAGAATTTCCGCTGGTGTCGGTGGTAAGACAAAATACGCGTAAGTACAAGGACGTGGCCGCGGAATTCTGGGGGCCATATGTCAACCCGACCCTGGTGCGGGAGGCGCTGAACATTATCCGTAAGATCTTTCCGTTCCGCACCTGCGAGCCTTTTGCCGATCAATTGTGTCTTTATTACGATATAGGGCTGTGCCAGGGCCCTTGCGAGCGCAAGGTCAGCAAGGAGGAATACCAGCGCAACATCCGCAACATCAAGCTTATTCTCGACGGTAAAAAGGACGATCTGTACCGCAGCTTGCGCGCGGAGATGGAAGAGCTGGCCCGCCGCCGGGACTTTGAAGGCGCAGGAAGGCTGCGCGACCAGATCCGGGCCATCGGTGCTCTGTATTCAGGCACCGGCGACATCAACTATTTTAAGGAAGCCGAACAGCTGCAGCGCGCTTTGAACCTTGACCATGCGCCCATGCGCCTGGAATGCTTCGACATTTCCAACATCATGGGCAACCAGGCGGTCGGTTCCATGGTCTCTTTCTTAAACGGCAAGCCGGACAAGAGCAATTACCGCCGCTTCAGGATCAAGACCGTTGAGGGTATCGATGATTTCCGGATGATCGCGGAGGTGGTGCGCCGGCGCTACAGCCGTCTGCAAAAAGAGGGCTTGGCGTTTCCGGATCTTATCATTATCGATGGCGGCAAAGGCCAGTTGGGCGCGGCGCTGGATGAGCTCAAGAAATTGGATGTTGCGATCCCCATCATCAGCCTGGCCAAGCACGAAGAAGAGATTTTTATGCCCGGCAAGCGCAATTCCCTAAGGTTGTCGCATGATTCCCTGGGGCTTAAGCTGCTCATGCGCGTGCGGGATGAAGCCCACCGTTTCGGCCTCAAATACCATACTCTTTTGCGGGGGAAGAAATTTTTAGGCCTCGACAAGCCTTAAGTTTACCACTATTATATAGACTTTTCGGAAAGGACCATACATAGATGGAAATCGGCATCGTCGGCCTGCCCAATGTCGGCAAGTCGTCCCTTTTTAACGCTTTGACCGGCGCTGCGGCCGCCGCGGAAAATTTTCCCTTTACCACCATTGAGCCCAATATCGGGGTCGTGCCTCTGCCGGATGAGCGGCTTTCGATGCTGGCCCAGGAATGGTCTTCGGCCAAGGTCACCCCGTCGGGTATCCGATTTGTGGACATCGCGGGCATTGTCCAAGGCGCCTCCCAGGGCGAAGGCTTGGGCAATAAATTCCTTGCGCATATCCGCAGTGTCGATGCCATTGCCCATGTGGTGCGCTGTTTCAAGGACGAGAATGTGGTCAACGTCATGTCCGAACTGGACCCCCGGGGCGCTTCGGATATTATCACCACCGAACTTTTACTGGCGGATATCCAGCAATGCCAGGGCGCGCTGGACCGCTGGTCCAAGAAGGCCAAGTCCGGGGACAAGGACGCCATTAACCGCTGCAATGCCTTGAACGATTGCATGAAAGCCTTTAATGAAGGGACACCGGCCAGGCAATTGAAGGATATCCCGCCCGAGATCATCAATGAGTTCCAGTTTTTGACCGCCAAGTCGCTTATGTATGTGGCTAATACGGACGAAGGGGAGCCTGACGAAACCCTGCTTAAGCCTTTGCGCGAGCGGGCTGCCAAGGAGGGTGCTGCCCTGGTCACCTTGTGCACCAAGCTGGAAGCTGAGATCGTACAGCTGCCGGCGGAAGAGCGCAGCGCTTATTATGAAGCGGCAGGCATCGCCTCACCGGGATTAAGCCGCCTGGCACATGCGGGCAAGGATTTGCTTAAACTCATCTGCTTTTTCACTGCCGGTCCGCAGGAAACCCGGGCCTGGCTCATCCCGCGGGGTACGCCGGCCGTCAAGGCGGCAGGCAAGATCCATACGGACATCGAACGCGGGTTTATCCGCGCCGAAATCTATAAATGCGAGGACCTTAAGAAATGGGGGTCTTACAAGGCCGTGCAGGAAAAAAACCTGGTCACCCTCGAGGGTAAAGAGTATATTATGCAGGATGGGGATGCGGCCTATTTCCGTTTCAGCGTGTAACCGATGAGCAGCGAACTTCAAAAACAATTTGACGAACTTGCCCACAGGCTGGCCGGCCTAAGGGGGTATCTTTGACCTTCCCCAGAAAGAAAAGGCCATAGCCGATATTCAAGACCGGATGTCTGCCGAAGGGTTCTGGGACAACCAGGACAAGGCCAACAAGGTCATGCAGGAGCTCAAGGGCCTCAAGACCATCGTGGAACCTTTTCAGGAATGCGTTAAAAGCGTTAATGATGCCAAGGAATTCCTGGGGCTTGGCGGCGAGGATGAAGATTTAAATAAGCAGTTGGCTGAGGAAGCCGTTCTTTTAGACAATAAGATCAAGGTCATTGAACTGCAGGCGCATTTAAGCGGCCCCTTTGACGGCGCCAACGCGCTGTTGAGCATCAACGCGGGCGCCGGCGGCACGGAATCCTGCGACTGGGCCGCCATGCTCATGCGCATGTACACGCGCCATGCAGACCTTAAAGGCTATAAGTGCGAGGCGATCGACGTTTTGTACGGCGATGAAGCAGGCATTAAGAACGCCACCCTGCGCATCGAGGGGGACAAGGCTTACGGGTATTTGAAATCGGAAAAAGGTGTGCACCGGCTGGTGCGCATTTCACCTTTTGATGCCAACAAGCGTCGCCATACCTCGTTTGCTTCCGTGGAGGTCATCCCGGAAGTGGAGGACGACACTGATGTTGAGATAAATCCCTCGGAGCTGCGCATTGATGTTTACCGCGCTTCCGGCCCGGGCGGCCAGGGGGTCAACACCACGGATTCCGCAGTGCGCATCACCCATTTGCCGACGGGGATCGTGGCCCAGTCCCAGAAGGAACGCTCCCAGCTGCAGAACAAGGCCTTTGCCATGAAGGTCTTGCGGGCCAGGCTCGCGGCGCTCAAGGCCCGGCAGCAGGAAGAGGCCATGAACAAGGAGGCCGGGGACAAGCAGAAGATCGAATGGGGCTCGCAGATCCGCTCCTATGTGCTTTACCCGTATCAGATGGTCAAGGACCACCGCACGGGGGTCGAAACCTCAGCCACGACCAAGGTCCTGGACGGCGAGATCGACGCATTTATCGAAGGATTCTTAAAAACCAAACCCGAAGACCGGGACAAGCGCCTGAGAGCGCGAGGAAACGACGATGTTTGATTTTCTAGTCAGAAAAGGTTTAGTCCAAAACGCGCAAGGCTTCATCGACCGGCTCAATCCCAAGGTGCAGGTGCATATCCACCCGGAGGCGCCGCTGCCTTCCATTGGTCTTGTCAAGAAGCTGGCCGCCAGGGCCTCCGAGATCAGCGCCCTGGAGGATAAGATCAAGGTTCTGTCCGATGAGCAGCTGAAAGCCAAGACCGCCGAGTTCAAGGCGCGCATCCAGCAGGCGGTCAGCACCAAGAAAAACGAATACGAGCAGATGCAGGCCAATTTCCGCAAAGCCTCTTCAGGCCAGGAACGCGAAGACCTGACCGTTGAGATCAAGCGCCTCGAGAAGGAATTGTTTGAAACCAAACAGGGCGTGTTGGACGAGATCCTCAATGAAGCTTTCGCTGTGGTGCGCGAAACCGGGCGCCGCGTGCTGAACATGCGCCACTTCGATGTTCAGCTGGTGGGCGGCATGGTCCTGCACACCGGCGGCATCACCGAAATGACCACCGGCGAAGGCAAGACCCTGGTGGCCACACTGCCGGCGTATCTTAACGCTTTGGCCGGCGACGGCGTGCACGTGGTGACGGTCAACGATTACCTGGCCAACCGCGACTGCCATTGGATGGGGCCGATCTATGAATTTTTGGGATTGACCGTGGGTGTTATTCAACACGACATGAATCCGAGGGAACGTAAAACGGCCTACGGCTGCGATATCACGTACGGGACCAACAACGAGTTCGGTTTCGACTACCTGCGCGACAACATGGTGTCCTTCAAGGAAGAGATGGTGCAGCGCGGTCATGCCTTTGCCATTGTCGATGAGGTCGACAGCATCCTGATCGACGAGGCCCGGACGCCGCTCATTATCTCCGGTCCCGCCGAAGAAAGCACGGATAAATATTACAAAGCTTTCCAGATCGCCCGCCAGCTTAAAGGCCGGCGTGTTACCGAAGCCCAGGAAGTGGATGCCAAGCATAAAGGCGAGGACCTGTATAAAGGTTATGATTACCTGGCGGATGAGAAAGCCAAATCCATTTCGCTTTCCGATGAAGGCGAGACCAAGGCTGCCGGGTTGTTCGGCGTCAAGAACCTGCACGAGATCGACACCAACGAGTACCGCCATCACGTGATCTGCGCGCTGCGCGCCAAGGAATTCTTCGTGCGCGACGTGGATTACGTGGTCAAGGAGGGCAAGGTCATCATCGTCGATGAATTCACCGGACGCATGATGCCGGGCCGCCGCTGGTCCGACGGCCTGCACCAGGCGGTGGAAGCCCGCGAAGGCATCAAGATCGAGCGCGAAAACCAGACCCTGGCCACCATCACCTTTCAGAATTATTTCCGCATGTACGGCAAATTGGCCGGCATGACGGGTACCGCCTACACCGAGGCCAACGAGTTCAAAGAGATTTATAAACTCGATGTGGTGGTCATCCCCACCAACCGCAAGCTGGTCCGCCTCAGCTACGCGGACTGCATATATAAGACCGTGCAGGAAAAATATAATGCCGTGGTCGAGGAGATCGCGGCCAGCCACCAGAAAGGCCAGCCGGTCCTGGTAGGCACCATTTCCATCGAAAAATCCGAGGTCATTTCCCAGCTTTTAAAGAAAAAAGGCATCCCGCACCAGGTGCTTAACGCCAAGTACCATGAACTGGAAGCCCACATCATCGCCCAGGCCGGGAGATACAAGGCGGTGACCATTGCCACCAACATGGCCGGCCGCGGTACGGACATTGTGCTTGGCGGCAATGCCGAGTACCTGGCCCGTGCTTTGGCCGCGGAAAAGGCCAAGGATGCCGATGATCAGGCCCGCGAGGCGATGGTCAAGACCTTCATCGCCCAATTCAAGGAGCAAACAGCCAGGGAAAAAGAGCAGGTGCTGGCCGCCGGAGGCCTGCATGTCATCGGTACCGAGCGCCATGAGTCCCGCCGCATCGACAACCAGTTAAGGGGCCGCTGCGGACGCCAGGGCGATCCCGGTTCCTCAAGATTTTATGTGTCTTTGCAGGATGATCTCATGCGCCTGTTTGCTTCCGAAAATATCATGATGCTCATGGACAAGCTGGGCATGAAGGAGGGCGAGGTCATCGAATCACGCATGGTGACCGGCGCCTTGGAAGTGGCCCAGAAGAGGGTGGAGAATTACAACTTCGAGATCCGCAAGCAGCTGTTGGATTACGATAACGTCATGAACAAGCAGCGCGAGGTCATCTACAGCCTGCGGCGTTCCATCCTCGAAGGCGAGAATTTAAAAGACGTCATCATCGACGCCCTTTTGATGGCCGGCGATGAGCTGGTGGACAATCACTATGCCCTGGAGCAGAACGAAGAGACCATCAACCGCTTTGCCGCGGACGTGCTGTCCAAGTTTTTGATCGATATCAACGGGCTTAAGCTCGAATGGAGCACCTTGAACGCAGAGCAGATCAAGCAGGAATTCGGCAATGTCCTGATCAAGGCTTACGAGAACAAGGAAACCCAGGTCACGTCCGAGGTCATGCGCCGCATGGAGCGCATGATCCTGCTGCATGTCATCGACACCAAATGGAAGGACCATTTGTACAGCATGGACCAGGTCAAGGACGGCATCTCCTTGCGCGCCTACGGCCAGCGCGATCCTTTGGTTGAGTACAAAAAGGAAGGTTATGCCATGTTCAAGACCATGTATGCCTCGATCAACCATGAGGTGGCGGCCATGATCTTCAGGCTGCAGCCCATGCCCGAAGAAATGCAGCCCCGCTCCGTCTTCAGCGATATCCCCCAGCAGGCCGTGCACCAGGAATTCCAGGCGGGCATCCCGACACCGGTGGCGCCGGCCCAGGCCGTGTTGGAAGAGACCCAGGTGCCGCAAGCTTCTGCCATTGTTCCGGCGGCTGTTTCGCCGGCGCATGCCGGGCCCAAGGTCGGCCGCAACGATCCCTGCCCCTGCGGGTCGGGCAAGAAGTACAAAAAGTGCTGCGGCGCATCAGCATAAGGATAAATTTGTTTCCTCTCGCTCCGCGGTCGATTTTTTAACGCTGCCGATCCTCGCTCACTCGGTGACCAAACAACTCGCTTTGAAGTTCTCTGGAACTTCAAAGCTCGAACATGTTTGGTCCGCCCTCGCCCTTCGGCTCGGGCTTCCCTCGTTCGCTCGGCGTGCGGCAGCTAAAATCGACAGCGTCGCTCGAAGAAACAAATTTATCCATCTATACGTGAAGGCGCAGTAGTTGACTTTCTACTGTCACTGGTTAAAATACCCAAATGGTGTTCCTTTCATGTCTATTGTCCGCCGGGATGCTGGTGGTCTGCTTCCCGCGGCTGGAGTTTTCCTTCCTGGCGTGGTTTGCCCTGGTGCCGCTTTTACTTAGCATCGACGGTAAAAAAGCCTGGCGGGCCTTCCGCCGTGCCTACCTGTGCGGCTTCCTGTTTTTTGCCGCAGCCATCGGCTGGGTTTGTTACGTCACCTATATCGGCGCTGTTTTGCTTGTCGCCTTCCTGGCGCTGTACTTCGCGCTTTTCGGCGCTGCCTTTGCCTTTTTCCAGCCCCGTTTAAAGCTCATCCCGCGGCTGTTGGTTTTGCCCGCGGTGTGGGTGGCCCTGGAATATATCCGCGGCCATTTCTTAAGCGGTTTCGGCTGGGTGATGTTGGGGCATACGCAATACAGGCATCTGTGGCTTATCCAAATCGCGGATATCACCGGCGTTTATGGGGTTTCTTATCTGGTGATGCTGGTCAATCTGCTGATCTTCGAGACGTGGAAGGCCCGCAAGCTATTGGCCAAAGAAACGGTCATGGTGGCGGCTATCTTAGCCGCGGTGACAGCCTATGGCGCGACAGTGACAAGCACAAAACCGCACGACGGAACGGTCAAGGTGGGGGTTGTGCAGCCTGTCGTTTCCCTGACGGAAGACTGGGACCCGGCGCGCAGGCCCTGGATCGTGGGCCGGATCGTAGGCCTGACGCAGGCGATGCGGGATAAAGACTTGGACCTTATTGTCTGGCCCGAAACATCTCTGCCGGGCGTGATCACCGACTCGCCTTTTCTCATGACCGAGATCAAGGCCACGGCCGAGGATATGCATGTGCCCATTCTCATGGGCTCCATGGCCCAGGTCAAAGAGAATTATTATAATTCGGCTTTCCTGATCGGGACGGATGGACAAATGCTCGGGCGGTATGATAAAATTCATTTAGTCCCTTTCGGCGAGTATCTGCCTTTAAGGCCTATATTAGGCTGGATCGATAAATTTGTGCCGCTGGAGGATTTTACCCCCGGCGCGTCCTATAAAGTTTTTTCGATAGCGCCCGGCAAGAGATTCAGCGTCCTGATTTGTTTTGAGGACACTCTCGGGGATTTATGCCGCCGCTTTGCCCTGGCCGGCGCGGATTTTTTTGTGAACATCACCAACGACGCCTGGTTTGAAGAGACCCGGGCGCCGTACCTGCATTTGCAGGGAGCGGTGTTCAGTTGTGTGGAAAACCACCGGGCCCTGGCCCGGGCCGCCAATACCGGCATAAGCGCTCTCATAGATCCCTGGGGACGGATCATCACGACCGTAGAGAATGCGCACGGTAAAAAGTTGTGGGTCACCGGCAGTACGTCAGGCCGCCTGCCGCTGGTGCGCCAAAAAACATTTTATACAAAGTACGGAGATGTTTTTACTTACCTGTGTTTTTTGTGTATATTATTAGCAGCGATTATCTCAGCGAGGAGAATATATGGCAAAGAAAATCCTTCTGGTCGACGATGACCCGGGTGTTCATTTAATCACGGTCCCGATCTTAAGCAAGGCGGGCTATGATGTCATTTCCGCTAAAAACGGGGAACAGGCCCTGCACCTGGCTTTGAACGAGCGTCCGAACCTTATCCTGATGGATGTCATCATGCCGGGGATCAAAGGGCGCGACCTGTGCAAGAAAATCAAAGCGTATGACGTGCTCAAGGATATCGCCGTTGTTTTCCTGACAGCCAAGGACTCCCAGGACGATATCGAGGCTGAAATGCAAGCCGGCGCCGTCACCCACCTTACCAAACCGGTCAATCCTAAGGAATTGCTGCAGGCCATCGGCCGCATTATCGGTTCTCCTGGCGCGGAGGCGCAGGAGCCCGGGAAATAACCATGGCCACGAACGATATAGGTAAAAACATCCAAAGGACCCTGGTGCGCTGGGTCTTCTACTTTTTTACCTGGTTGTTCAAGGTGCTGCCTTACCCGGCCATTAAAGCCATATCCAATGGTTTGTTGTCCGTGGCGTTTCTTTTCGTGATACGTATGCGCAAGGCGGCCCTGCATACCCTGAGCATCGCCTTCGGCAAGGAAAAATCACCCGAGGAAATAAAGAAGATATGCCACGATTGTTTTTATAACGCCGGACGCGGGGCCATTGAGCTGGGGATCTCCCTGAGCAAGCCGGAGTTCATCAAGCAGAAGTTTTCTTTCCAGGGCGATTCGCGGCAAAACCTGGAAGCGGCCCTGAAAGAAGGCAAGGGCGTTGTCGGCATTTCCGCGCATTTCGGCAATTTCCCGCTGATGCTCATTTACCTGGCGCAAATGGGTTATCCGACGAATGCCATCATCCGTCCCAGCCGCGACCCGTTTATCGAGACGCATTTTCAGGCCGCCCGCACCCGTCTGGGCTTAAAAACAGTGCACAGCTATCCCCGGGAAGCGTGCGTGTCCCAGTCCCTGAAGGCATTAAGGGACAAGGAGCTGCTGGTGGTCCTGCTCGACCAGAATACCGGCAGCAAGTCCGGCGTTTACGTGGATTTCTTCGGCCAAAAGGCGGGTACCGCCACCGGCCCGATCATTTTTGCCATGCGCACCGGCGCTGCCTTATTGCCCATCTTTACCCTGCGGGAAGGGGACAGCGACCGGCACACGCTCATCATTGAAAAGCACTTTTATTTGGAACCGAAGGCCACCGACGAAGAAACCGTGCAGTATAATGTTCAGAAGCTGACCAATATCATCGAAGGCTACATCCGCCGGTATCCGGCGGAATGGGGGTGGATGCACCGCCGGTGGAAAAGCCGCCCCAAGTCTTCGGCGTAAAAAGGACATAGATGTCAAGACCTAAAGCCGTTGTCTTCATTATCGGTTTCTTTTTGACCGCACTTGGCCTAACCGTGACCCTGCAGCAATGGGATGCGATCGTCCTTGTGTTCAAAGCCGTTATAGGCCCGCTGATGGCGGTGGCCGGGCTGGTCATCCTGTTTGCTTCTACTTTGAAATAAAATGATCAAACTGGTTATTTTTGATTTGGACGGGACGCTGGCCAACGCGTACCCGGCCGTTTATGAAAGCGTCAATCATACGTTGAAGGTTTTGGGTTTTCCCCCGAGCTCTCACGCTGAGGTCAAGCGCAGTGTCGGCGGCGGTGACCGCAAGCTCTTGATCCATTATGTCGGCAAAAAAATGGGTGAGCAGGCGCTGGCCGTTTACCGCCCTCATCACGCCCGGACACTCAAACAAAAAGGTGCCGTGACCTTAATGCCGGGCGCCGGGGAGATCCTGAAGTTTTTGAAAACCAAAGGCTGCAAACTGGCTATCGCCAGCAATCGGCCGACGAAATTTACCCGGATCATTTTAAGAGAGCTGGGGATATTGAAGTATTTCGATGCCGTGCTTTGTGCCGACAAGGCGGGCCGGCCCAAGCCTGCTCCGGACATCCTTCAGGCTCTCATGAAACGCCTTAAGGCCGGCAAGGACGAGACGGTATATGTTGGCGACATGACCATTGACGTCAAGTGCGGCCGCAGGGCGGGGGTGCGCGTGGCTGCGCTGGCTACCGGATCGAGTTACAAAAAAGAACTAAAAGCGTTGAAACCGTGGGTGGTTGCCGGTAAAATAACTCAACTAAAGAAAATCATTGCGGAGGTCTCATGAGCAAGAAACTGCGTAAAGGCAAATTAAAGTGGCGTTCTAAAAAAGCTAATCACGGCGCCAAACCTGGCCGGGGTTAAAAACGTATGAAATTTTCCTCCAAGCTCCTTCACCTGGCACTGGCCGCGGCTCTTTGCACGACCTTTAGCGGATGCTGGTTTCTGGTGATTGGAGGGGCAGGCGCTGTTGCGGGGTATGCGGTCAGCCGCGATACCTTTGAAGGTGTCAGCAGCAGGGGCCAGGAAGAGATCATGTCGGCCGCCCACAAGGTCCTGGCCATCATGGGGACCATCACCGGCGAGCATCCCAGGGAAGGCCAGATCAATGCCATCGTTTACGGCAACCACGTGACGGTTTCCGTCATCCAGGTCAATTTAACGACCAGCAAGATCCGCGTCAAAGCCCGCAACGGCATCTTCCCGCGCATCGGTGTCGCGCAGGACGTGTACACCAAGATCATAAACCAGCTGGAAAAGTAAGGGCATCTAAAAAGGGGACAGTCCCCTTTTTCTGGTTGACAAAACCGAATAGAGGGATATTATTAACTTTTTAAGGAATTTCAAACTAGGCCGTTCATCTGGAAAAAAATTAAGGTAACGGCACTTTTCAGGAAGTAAATTTATTAATATTAATGAAGGAGGGCGTAATGGCAGTCAAAGTTGGTATTAACGGATTCGGGCGCATCGGCCGTTTGGTGTTCCAGGCGATCTGTGACCAGGGGCTTTTAGGCAAAGAGATCGATGTGGTGGCCGTGGTGGATGTTTCCACGGACGCTGAATATTTTGCCTACCAAATCAAATATGATTCGATCCACGGCAAGTTCAAGCATGCCGTATCCACTTTAAAGAGCGATCCGTCCAAGGAAGAAGCGGATACCTTGGTCGTTAACGGCCATAAGACCAAATGCATCATGGCCACCAAGAACCCGGCTGAGCTTCCCTGGAAGGCCTTAGGCGTCGATATGGTGATCGAATCCACCGGCCTTTTCACCGACAGCGAAAAAGCCAAGGGCCACCTGGAAGCCGGTGCCAAAAAGGTCATCATTTCAGCTCCGGGCAAGGGTGAGGTCAAGACCGTTGTCATGGGCGTCAATGAACACGAGTATGACCCGGCCAAGCACAATATTATTTCCAACGCCAGCTGTACCACCAACTGCCTGGCGCCGTTGGTGCATGTGCTTATCAAGGAAGGCATCGGCATTGAAACAGGTCTGATGACCACCATCCATTCGTATACCGCCACCCAAAAGACCGTGGACGGCCCTTCCAAGAAGGACTGGCGCGGCGGGCGCGCGGCGGCCATCAACACCATCCCGTCAACAACGGGCGCGGCCAAGGCTGTGGGCGAAGTGCTGCCTTCCACCAAAGGCAAATTGACCGGCATGTCCTTCCGTGTAGCCACCGCGGATGTTTCCGTGGTTGACTTGACCTTCCGTACAGTGAAGGACAGCTCGATCGAAGAGATCGATGCCGCCATGAAAAAAGCTTCGGAGACCTATCTCAAGGGTTATTTAGGCTATTGTCAGGAAGAACTGGTGTCCACGGACTTCATCCATGACTCCCGTTCTTCTATTTATGATTCATTGGCCACCGTGCAGAACAACCTGAAGGGCGAGAAGCGCTTCTTCAAGGTCGTTTCCTGGTATGATAACGAATGGGGATACAGTAACCGCGTCGTCGATCTCGTGCGTTACATCTCTAAGAAATAAATAGACTTACGATAAAAAGAATGTGAAATTGCGACAACAGAAGCGTTTTGTACAGACCACAGTATCGGTTGTAGACAGACCACAGTTTCGGAAATCTCATTCTTATCTCTCTCGAAAGGCCAGTTACGCTAATAACGTAGCTGGCCTTTTCTGTAAAGGGAGCGGGTTGTGTGTGTCATTAGGGGACGAATGGATTTGTGGCCCCGGACAGCCCGTTAAACTAAAAAGAAGGGTATTTTAGAAGTGGTCCATCGGAGCAATGGGAGGTGTGATATGGGGAGACAAAATCCACAGGGAAAGGTTATTAAGCATTTTACGATTGAGATTGTTGATGCTGATTCCTGTCCTGAGTTAAAGTGCAACCCTAGCAATCCCTATTCTCTTATATCTGATGAGGAGCGTATTGAAGATTTGGTGGATATTTGGGCTACTCTGTGGAGTGAAACTGCTCAGGGTAGATTAATACAAATACAAAACCCCCTAGATATAACAGGGGGCATGTAATAAATAATTCAGGGTGAATTATTTCTTTTTAGCTGTTTTCTTTTTGGCAGCTTTTTTCTTGGTAGCCATAATTTTTCCTTTTCTAAAAGAGTTAAATTCTGTTAAATTACATATTAACATGAATCAAAATAAAAGAAAAGAATTATGGGTTTTCTAGTTCAAAAGAAAATGTGTTCCACCTGTATTTATCGTCGGACCTCTGGATTTAATATTAAAGAACTAGAAAATCAGATTAGAGATAAATATATTGGTTTTAAGGGTCATCGAATTTGTCATCACTCAAAGGATGTATGTTGCAGAGGTTTTTGGAATAAGCATAAGAATAATTTTCAGTTAGGACAAATATCACAACGATTAAATTTGGTCCAATTCGTAGAGGTCGATATTTTAGGGAAGAGTGATAATGAAAAAAAGTGATAAGATGCTTCCTGAATATGAGTAATCAAAAGCTCGATAATAAACGGTATTTAAGAATAACTGAAATTTTTGCCTTTGTGTCTAAAGATAAAGATGGGCATGAAGGTATAATGGGATTTAAAGCACCTGATGGAACCTGGATGCCAATGATCGGTGCAGATTTAGAAAGAGTAGATCAGCTTGTCCCCATTGCAAATAGAATAACTGAAGTGACTGGGCAAAAATATGAAATCCGATATTTTATCCAGAAGCATTGATTTTTTATTTGACACAAATCATACTTAGTTGTATAAATAGAGTAACAATTTGAGGACAGTGGTGCAGTTGAAGGGGTAAATCCGCCACTTAAAAATAATAAAAACCTTCGTTTGAGAAATTTCTCGACGGGGGTTTTCTTGTTTTTATTAGTCTTATAAGTTTGTCGTCCTGAGTAGAAGGGGGAACCTGGACATTAAAAAAGTAAAACCTTCGTTAGGCAATTCTGCCTGGCGAAGGTTTTTTTATTAAGGAGAACGCAATGACAAACAGAATTGTTTTTAATGAAATGTCCAACTTCAACGAATTGGTGAAGAACACAATGGGACTGATAGATCAGACCAAACTAAATAAGGACAAGGACAACTTTTTACCTACATACTTTGCAGAATTGGACCAAAAGATCGGTGGGCTGGAACGCGGAAAAATTACAGCTATAGTTGGAAGGCCTTCTATGTGGAAAACATTATTTGCCATGAACATTGTTCGGAATATTGTCAATACTGGCAAACCAGTATTCGTGATTTCTTTAAGTTTATGTAAGGAAGATTGGACTAGGTGTTTTATAAGTTCTTCAGCCAATATTGATGATCTTCATAAAACAAGAGTGGGATTTCTTAATGAAGAAGAAATTAAAAGGCTCCATGAGACGGCACAAAAAGTATCTTCATTACCCATATATGTCAAAGACGAAAATAGGCGTCTCGAAGATATATTTAAAACTTTAAGTGACTCAATAAAGGAATTAAAAATTGAACTTGTCCTTATTGATGGCATAAGCAATATCTATGGAAATACAATCCAGAATGCCAAGGGGCGTGGTCAGCGTTACGACAAACAATTAAGACTTTTAAAAGAAATGGCAACCCAATGGAATATCCCGGTCTTAATAACACAAGGGCTTTCTAGACGTATAGAAAGAAATCCCTATCTGTTGATCCCAAAACATGAGTATGGTTTAAAAGAGGGGTATTTATCGGTTCATGCCAGTAGAATTTTGCAGCTCTACAGGGAAGAATACTATAATCCTAAGAAACGCAATAGGGGAGTGATGGATATTAGAATTCCTGCAATGGGATATGGTGAATGTGATTCTAGCATAAAGGTTCATTTTGATAGAAGTTCAGGGGTAGTTAAAGAATATCCGAGTATGCCATTTAATCCAAAGATGGAGTAAAGAATGAAAATATTCGTTTGTTGCTTGATTTGCGTTTTAGCGACATTTGCATATACAAGCTATGAAATTCACGGATTATCCAATCAAATTCAAAAGATTGAAAATAAGCTCGGTGGCCCCGATAAGTTAGTTTGTAATGAAAGCGATACTGTAGAGAAGGTGCGTCGTTCCGTAGTCCGTATCGTTGGCGGAGAATCCGAAGGATCAGGTTTTGCCATTCAAAAAGGCGGTTTTATTCTGACTAATTTCCATGTTATTGATGGTGAGCCTAATCCTAAAGTCGTGTTCCCTGATAATACTTTCGAGACTGGTCAGGTCATTATGGCTGATAAGGATGCAGATCTTGCAGTTGTTAGAGTTAAAAAGGACCTTCCAGTGCTCAGTTTGGCTAATCTTGATGGGTTGGGACCTGCTGAAGAAGTTTTGGCCATAGGGTATCCTCTTGGTGGCGAATTATCAGGGGAGTCGTTTATTATCCGAGGGGCAATTTCGAGGAGGTCTAAAGACAAGACAAATGGCGTTCAATATCTTTTAACAAATATGACCCTGATTCCTGGAATAAGCGGAGGGCCGATGGTGAATATTTGTGGAGAAGTTGTAGGAATTAACACTGCTGGGTTAGGTTCAGGCGGTATGGGTATGGCTATTTCTTCGGATACTATCAAAGAGAAATGCCGTCTGATGTCAGTTTCAAAAGACCCACTCAAAGACGTAAATAAAACAATTTTCCACCCTAATAAGAGTGCACTTGAAGCTGTTAAAGCATTTTATAATTACCTGAAAGCTCGAAATTTGATAAAAGCCTTCGTAGAGTTGTCTCAAAATTTTGAAAGAGGGTACAGTTTTGACGAGTGGGTACGCGGATATCAAACACTTCTTGATACAACCATCATCACAATAAAACTCGACCCCAAAATAGCGAATAGAGTGCATGTCAAACTATCCACCAAAGATTTGATTGATGGTGAGATCGTTTATAAGTATTTTCAAGGTTATTGGGATGTTCGGCAGGTAGATGGACAATGGGTGCTCTGGCAGCCAAGAATCATGGAAGTCAAAGACCCGGATAACGACTGGTTTAAAGATGATATGGACAAAGAATTGGAGGAGTTCGCAAAGAGTCACGATGATTTTGATAAATATAAGGATAAGATGGC
>JAGWOI010000055.1 GCA_028870995.1 Candidatus Omnitrophota bacterium
GCACCGACCGGGGTCGAAATGGAAACAAGAGGCGCTCTCCCTTTTAAAGGAACATGACATTCATTCCATCGGGCGTTATGGGGCCTGGAAGTTCCAGGGGATTTTAGAATCCATGAGTGATGGATGGACATCTTAAATAAAGTGAATAGATGAAAATATTGGTCACAGGAGGGGCGGGATTTATAGGGTCGCATTTGGTGGACCGCCTGGTTGCCGGCGGCCATGACGTGAGGGTTTTTGATAATCTCGACGGTCCGGCTCATCCCGAGAGCGGTATTCCCCGGTATTTAAATAAGAATGCCCAATTTATCAAAGGGGATGTAAGGGACTATGACGGTTTTAAAAAAGCCCTTGAAGGCATAGATGTTGTTTTCCACGAAGCTGCCGCCGTGGGCCTGGCCCAATCATTATATGAAATCAAAAGATATGTTGATGTCAATATCGGCGGGACAGCCAATCTTTTAAATATCCTGGCCAATGAGAAAAACCGCGTCAAGAAACTGGTGATTCCGGGTTCCATGAGTTCTTACGGCGAAGGCGGATACCGCTGCGGCAACTGCGGCGATATCCGGCCATCACCCAGGAGCGAAGATCTCCTGAGGCGGGGTGTTTGGGAAATCCCTTGCCCGCATTGCGCCGGCAGCTTGTCGCCCAGACCGGTTCGGGAAACCGATGCCCTCAACGGGACATTCATTTACTCCTGCACGAAGCGAAGCCAGGAGGAGATGAGCTTGATTTTCGGCAATACCTACCACGTGCCTGTTACGGTCTTGCGTTATTTCAGCGCCTTCGGTCCCCGCCAATCGCTGTCCAATCCTTATACGGGGGTGGCCGTCATTTTTTTAAGTCGGATCATGAACCGGCATCCGCCGGTCATTTATGAGGACGGCCTTCAAATGAGGGACTATTTATCGGTGCATGATATTGTCAGTGCCAATATTGCCGCCTTAGAAGATTCCCGCAGCGACGGTCAGATATTTAATGTGGGCAGTGGCCGGCCGGTGAGGATATTGGATATCGCCGGGGAGATCATCCGCGCCAGCAAAAGCGACTTGCGCCCGCAGGTTTTGGGGCAGGCGCGTAAAGGCGATATCCGGCATTGTTATGCCGATATTTCCCATATCAAGCAGCGGATAGGATGGGAGCCTAAGGTATCTTTCGAGGAGGGGTTGAGGGAATTGTTGGAATGGTCAAGGGGACAGGAGGCTGTCGATAAATTTGACCATGCCAATGACGAACTGAGGACGCGGGGCCTGCTATGACGGAATTATTGGTCATCACCTGCACCTATCGAAAACCCCGCCGGTTGAATTACCTTAATGAGTGCGTCAAGACCTTCAGGCAGGTGGCCTTTATGCGCTGGATCGTCGTTGAAGACGACCACGGGATCGATCCCGCCGTCAAGGGCCTCTTGGAAGCCAGCGGCATAACGCATGTTTATCTTCATATTTATTCGCGCAGCTATGGCAACGCCCAGAAGAACCTGGCTTTGACCTATATCCGCGATCATGACCTTAAGGGCATCGTTTATGTGGCAGATGATGATAATGTTTATGATATCCGCTTGTTCGAAGAGATCAGAAAAACCAGGAAGATATCTGTTTTTCCCGTTGGGAATTTAGGGCCCAACGGCATCGAACGGCCGATCCTCAAAGGCGGTAAGATTGTCGGTTGGGATGCGGATTGGCGGTCCCGGAAATACCCTGTCGATCAGGGGGGCTATGCCATCAACGCGCAGCTCCTGCACACGCTTAAAGACCCTATATGGGACCATCAATCCTACGGGGGGGAGTCCGAATTTATAGATAAGCTGATACGTTCACCGGAGGAACTGGAGATTTTGTGCGATGATTGCCGGAAATGTTATATGTGGCATAATTATTTACTTCTTCCTTGGCCCTTCCGGTACCCTATCAGCAAGGCGAAAGTCATGGCAACGAAAGCTTTAAGGAAGATGGGTGTGACCTTTCCCGGCGAAAGGATCTAAAACCGTATGGATCTTTATGCCATTTATACTGAAGAAGTAGTTGTTCTTAAGGATAATTTTATTAAGAGCATCAAAGATCCCTGGGGCATTAATATCGTCTATTGGGGGGACATGGGAAGGGTTGGGGATTGGGGAACCGGAGAGTTCGCCAAACTCTTGAGGCGAAAAGTGAAGTTTATGATTGAGACCATTAAAATGAAAATGGGAGATACGATCATTTGGTCTGATATAGATATTCAATTTTTTCGTCCTTGTACGCAGGCCATTGAGAAGATTATGGCTGATAAAGATTTTCTTTTTCTGGCGGAACATTGGCCCAGAAAGGAAGTCAATGTGGGATTCATCGTGATTCGATGCAATCCCCGGACATTGGCATTTTATGAAGCGGTGGAAAGAATGGACTTCGAATCCATGCCTTATCTTGACCAGAGTGCCGTCAATAAGCTTCTGCAGGATAGATCGCAGGAGATATCGTGGGACATTCTTCCCTATCAGTTCTGGTCGAAGTCCATCGGTGGCCCTCCGCCAAGGGACATTCTTTTGCATCATGCCAATGTGACCTTCCCCGGTGTGGTCAATGGCCGGCCAGTCTCCTCTCTGGAGCAGAAATTTGAGCAATTTGATCAAATCAGGAACTTTATCCATTCTTATCCGTTATGGAAATGGCTGGGCTGGGGAAAATTGAGGTTTTGGGCCAAAGCGATACTTTTTAGGATGGGATTATCAGGAATTTAAAAGGGGGCTATTTTGGCGAAATATCCGGGCTATGACATGCATCTCATCATGAATCCATCGGAGGTCTGCAATTTTGATTGTTCTTATTGCGGCCAGCACACCAATGATCTTTCCATGACGCACCGTATCGACATTGACCGTTTTATGGACAGGCTTGAAAAAGCGGGCAAGACTTTCTTGATCACTGT
>JAGWOI010000012.1 GCA_028870995.1 Candidatus Omnitrophota bacterium
TCAATATCACATTCACTCTGCCCGGCAAGGGACGGAACCTGTCAGGAATGGATTCCCAGGTTTTGCGGCCCATAATGACGGCATTGGGCCTGGCAGCGCCATCTTCCATGGTAATCTCCTTAAAACGCTTCAAGTCCGCCGCAAGGCGCCACGGCAGGCGGCCGTCCTTACCGATCCCGTAGGTGGAATCAAAAGCCACGACAATGGAGAAATTTTTCATATTAAACGGCGATGGGAAATTTAATAAAAGGCGCCGGATCATAGCCCGACAATCTGATGTCCCCAAATGTATAATCAAGGACATTTTTAACGGGCAGCTCCAGTTTAGGGAGCGCCGCCGGCGTACGGCCTAATTGCACTTTTAGACCTTCGATATGATTAAGATAAATATGGGCATCTCCCATGGTATGCACGAAAATGCCGGGTATCAGGCTGCATTCCCGGGCGAACATGCTCATCAACAACGCGTAACTGGCAATGTTGAAAGGGACGCCTAAGGCCACGTCCGCCGAGCGCTGGTAGAGCTGGCAGTCAAGGCGGCCGTTGACCACGTAAAATTGGATGAAGGCATGGCAGGGCGGCAGGGCCATTTTGTCAATGTCCGCCACATTCCAGGCGCTGACGATGATCCGCCGGGAGTCGGGATTGGCTTTGATCAAATGAAGGGCCTGCTGGATCTGGTCAATGTGCTCCTTACGATAAAAGGGGACAGCCCCCTTTTCCTCTTTCACAGGCACAAATTTCTCCCACCGGCGCCACTGGTAGCCGTAAATCGGCCCCAGCTCTCCGTCGGGTTTGGCCCAGGCGTTCCAGATCGGGGTATGCTGCTTTAAATTGTCATTGATATTGGTGCTCCCCCGTAAAAACCACAAGAGC
Source organism: Candidatus Omnitrophota bacterium (assembly GCA_028870995.1). Taxonomy (GTDB): domain Bacteria; phylum Omnitrophota; class Gorgyraeia; order Zapsychrales; family Fredricksoniimonadaceae; genus JABDGZ01. The sequence continues at coordinate 877 of JAGWOI010000012.1, forward strand.
TCGTAGACCACCGCATCAAAGAGCACCTTCTTTGTGGTCAAAAGCGGGAAACCGTCACGCAGGTCATATTTACATTGATAGCCGAAGACAGAAACGGTACCGGTGCCGGTGCGGTCTTTCTTTTCCTCGCCATGCTCAAGGATGTGACGGACTAAGTCCAGATATTGCTTCATAATGATATTAACGAATTGGCAGGATGCTTACTTTCTTAGCGCTTTTGCTCAGGCCCACATTTTCGCCTTATATTCCTGCACCATGCGGTGCGTGTTGAAGAACCCTGCCCTGGCAATGCAATGGATCATCTTGTCGATCCAAGGAGAATGGATATCAACGACGCCGTTCTTATTGGTACGGTAATAAAGTTCCGCAGCCTCCTTAAGGGAACCGTATAATGCCTTGGAGTCTTCATCCAGGCGCAGCTCCCACTCATCACCTATTTCCGGGCCCTTATGACGCCAGCCGAATATCCAGCCGATATCATCATGCTCTGCCTCGACCACCCAGCCGTCCAGCGTCGATAATTGCAACACGCCGTTAAGGATGGCCTTCATGCCGCTGGTGCCGGAGGCTTCAAAGGGCGGCAAGGGATTGTTCAGCCAAATGTCCACGCAATTGGTCAATAGCTTGCCGAAATAGGTATCATAATTCTCCAGGACCAGCACCTTGACCTGCTTATAACTTCTGTTCAGCCGGTCCACATGCTCCATGATATTCTGGATATGGGAGGCCCCGGCAGAGTCCATGGGGTGTGATTTGCCGGCGATGATGATCTGCAACGGGCCTGTTTGACCGACGATATGCAACAATTCCTCGACATGGTGAAACAGCAGCGAAGGCCTTTTATAATTAGTGATCCTCCTGGCCCAGCAGACGGTAAGAACATCCTCCTGCAGTTTCCAGGGTTTGACAAAATTCAATAAATGGCGTTTGTTGACCTGGTGCGCATGAAAAACGTCCCGGCGGAATTCATCATTCTTGATAAGCTTGCCGGCCTCCTGCAGTCTGTTGGGGTCGGCGCGCCAGTCGCCGAAGACACTCTCGTGTTTGTCGAACAACTGGGCAAACGGCTCCGACACCCAGGTGTGCGTGTGCACGCCGTTGGTGATGGCATCGATGCGCTTGGCGAAATCAGGAAACTGAAGCCGCATGATCTCGCCGTGTTTCTGCGCCACAGCGTTCACATGGCGGCAATTGTCCAGGCAAAGATAGGTCAGGTTGACATCCTTGGAATCCTCCGTCTCCTTGCCGAACTCTTCGGCCGCCTCAACATACTTTTCCGGGAAAATGGCTCTTAGCTCCGCGGTCTGGAAACGGTCGTGGCCGGCAGCCACCGGCGTATGGCAGGTATAAACGAATTTTTTCTTTTCAAAGGCCATGCGGCTCTTGTCAGCCAGCTGCACGTACTTTTCCACCAGGGCAAAGGCCGCGTGGCCTTCGTTTAAATGGTAACAATCGATGTTCAGCTTCAGGTCCTCGAGGGCTTTCATGCCGCCGATACCCAGGATCGAGCGCTGTAAAATGCGCCAGAAAACCTCATCGCTGCGGTAGAGCTGGTCGGTCAGCTTGCGAAAATGCTCGCTGTTATCGCTCAAATTGGAGTCCATCAGGACCAATGGCACGACGTGTTTTTTGTCATGGCTGTATACATAATATTTCCATAGACGCAGGACCAGGTCGCCTTGTTTGGTGGTCATGCGTATCCTATTTTTCAAAGGGATCAGGCCCGGGTAGGAATGGGGGTCCCAGGAAAGCTCCTCAGGCACCTGGCCGTATTTATACCAAAAATTTTGCTTGAAATAGCCCTTGTTCCAAAGGATCCCCAACGCCACGGCGGACAGCCCCTGGTCCGCGATACTTTTGACCGTGTCCCCGGCCAGCACACCCAGACCGCCGCTGTAAATGGGGATGTCGAGCATTTTATGGATATTGATCTTGAATACGTAATCGGAGATCCAGTAATTGGAAAAGACCTGGTGCTTGAAGAACTTGTTCTTTTCCGTCATGGGACGGTTCAAATGGAAAAAATTATAGATACTGGGTGCGAGCCCATATTCCATGGAAAAGTAGGCGATGGATTTTTCTGCGGCGGACAGCCTTGTTTCAGCATCCAGGACAGGCTGCATGGGAAATGAAAAATACGTGGACTCGCTGATGTCGCCGCAGTAATTGGCCTCAAAATTCTCGATTTGAGCTATAAATTCCTTGTATGTCATACCAACTCTCTGATAGGGGTCACGCGAAAGATGCCGGCTATTTGTGCATTATAGCAGAGAAAATAGATTCCAAATCATATATCCTTATTTTTCCATACTGCCGCTTGCGGGCGACGGACAAAAATTTAAGGGAATCCAAAATTTGTTCATTATGGTCCAGAACAAGCCGGGTCAATAATATATTATCGTTAATGTGGTCAAAGACAGCCAAAGGCCGGACATGCCGCAGGGCGGTCTGGAGCACATCATCCAGGGGCGGTGAGAAACGGCGGCCGTCCGCCGTCCATGAGACATAGGCCTGCGGGTCAATGATCAAATACCTGGCCCCCTGTTTATATAGATCCAGCAAAGCGTAGGCATCCTGCGGGCATGGAACGATCCTCTTGTCATCCGCCATGAAAAGACCTTCGACCAGCGGCTGGGTGCTGACAATGACGGCTTTGGGATCGCGGCTGGTGATAAAACGCACCGCCTGTTCATAATCGGTACGGGCAAAGGTAATGGCGCCGGAAAGATAAACCATCACCACCAGGGAACAGGCCCCCGCCCCCAGGATCAATTTCCTTAAGGAAGGCCATCTCTCCCAAGCATCATCGATAACAATGGCGGCTGCCGTTGCCATAAACGGCAGGACCACGCATAAATATCTGGCCCCCTTTTCCGCGGCCAAAGAAAATCCCGCCATTTGTACCAGCACGATACCGAAAGGCAGCAATTTTTTGTATTCCTTATACTTGATCAAATACGGGTTGGCCCAGAAAAAACAGGCAAAGAAAAAACCTTCCAGGGCAAAGGTATCATAGGGGTAGGACAAAAAGTTGATAAAATTGAAATTGCCGCTGGCATCCTTGGCCTGGTGGAACATCCAGGCAAAGCACACATAAAAATTAATCCCTCCGTAAAGCACGCCGACTAAAATGACGACGGCGGCAAATGCGGCCAGGTAAACGGCCAGCTTTTGCCACGGCAGTTTTTGACCAGCGGTAAGAGCCTTATACCCTTCGATAAAAACTATAAAAACAGGCCCTACGATCATCCGGTAATTGGTCAAGTACACGCAGGCCAGCAAAAAAGCCGAAACAAAAAGTTTCCAGTTCAGTCGATCCGGCATCGTTGTATACAGATAAATCGCGCCCAAAAACAGCAAGGTGCTCAATGATTCCTGCATCCCCAGCCTTGAGTAAAAGACGTGACTTGGAAGGACAAGCAGGATCAGAGCGCTTAATAAGGCTATGCGAGGAGAATTAAAATAACGCCGGGCCCAAAAGTAAAGCAACACAACAGTTCCCAGGCCGCAGGCCGCAGAAACCAACCTGGCAAAAAACCAGGCCTCGGGGCCCAGCCCAAAGACCCTCATGCTCAAAATAAAAAACCACAAGGCCTTGGGCATGGAGAGGGCGGTCTTGAAAATCAATGAGAAAATAATGCCCCATTCCGAAAGAGTGTGCCCGGGATTATGGGCAATGAGGTTTAAAAGGGTCCGGTTATACCCGATGTACAACGCTTCATCGTAAAACAGGAATTGGTTGGCGCTGATATGGTACAAACGCAGAAAAAGGCCGATCAGGACAATGGGTACGATGATTAAATAAGATAAACGCATGAATTCAAATCTATTGTGGATACTGCTGGCTCTCTTGAGACCTCACCCACGCCTGGCGCTTGGCCCTGAATTTCGCCATTTCCGCCGTGTTGATGTCATTCAAACGCGTCTGGGTGCGCAGAGAATGCAGTTTCATCTTGGTCTTATTGGCCTGGGCAGGCGATTGCCCCAAGGTATGCATGGAATCCGTGAAATCGTTCCACATGGTCTGACGGTACGGATTAGGATAGGGGCTTTTGGTATAACCCCAAGCCTGCGGCATCATAAATATCATCGCCAAAAACGCCATCAATAATAATCTGTTCATCTACCCTTCCTTTCGGATCGCTGGTAAATCCCGCTTCGTCCCCCGCTTTTATGCATCAGCCTGATGCCGCCCATCGCCATGTCCTGGCCGGTGAATTTCATCATGTCGTAAATCGTAAGACAAGCAGCGGACACCGCGGCCAGGGCTTCCATTTCAACGCCGGTCTTGCCCGTGCATGTGACTTCAGCAATGACCTTCACCGTATTCTTGGATTTGAGCATTTCAAAGACCACAGACACTTTTTCCAGATCCAAAGGATGGCATAAAGGGATCAACAAAGGGGTATTCTTAGCCGCCATGATACCAGCAATTTTGGCAGTTTCCAGCACATTGCCCTTCGGCGAACCTTGTTTCAAAAAAATTTTGAAGGCTTTAGGGGAAAAGGTGATCTGCCCTTCGGCGCGGGCCACCCGTTTGGTGGCCTGCTTGTCGCTGATATCGATCATTCGAGATCCTTCGGCTTCCTTCGGTTCTTTTTCTTTAAAGCGTTACGCTTTTTATTCTGAAGCATGCGCTCCTTGGCCGGCAGGGAACGCTTGCGGTTCTGCCGCCGGACCTTCTCGCGCTGCGCCTTTCGAAAGAGGGTCTGCTGTTTTTCTCTATCTTCCAAGGCCTGCCCAAGCAGCTCCCAGGCCCGTTGGCGGTTGGCGGACTGCGTGCGGAATTCCTGGCACTTGACGATGATGCCCGTGGGCTTATGGATCAGTACCACACAAGTGGCCACCTTGTTGACATTCTGGCCGCCCGGCCCGGAAGATCTGACAAATGATTCTACTACATCTTCGCTTGATAAAGAAGCGCTGCCCATTGTTTTCCTTTTGAGACCTTTAAACATTTAAGAGGCAATGAGGCAAAGGCCTTGCGCAACCTTGCCAGATTGTCGAGGGAAATCCCCGACACTCCCAATAAACCGCCCTTTTTGACAAAGCCAACGATCTTAGGACCGTGCTTGATCAAGTCTTCCGTCACCAGATTCGCAGCCACAAAATCATAAACTTTTTTAGGACGGTATTTGCCGATGTCCGCCTGCCGCACTTGAAAAAACAGGTTGTTGGCTTTCATATTATCACGGGCGGCCGCCACACTCAATGCCCCTATGTCGATTCCAACAGCCTCCTGCGCACCGTTTTTAAGCGCCACCAGGGCCAGAATGCCTGTGCCGGTCCCTATGTCAAAAAACGATTTAAAGCTCCCCTGACTATCTTCAATGAATTGGGCCAGTAATTGGGTGGTTTCATGCAAACCGGTACCGAACGACAGCAACGTGTCCATGAGAATAACATCGCGTCCCCGGCGCGGCTTGTATTTGTCCCGGTACCAAACAGGGACCACATCGATCTCGTGCGTCAGACGGGCCGGCCGCCAATGTTGTTTCCAGAGGGTCAGCCAATCCTTAGGGAGAAGTTTTTGCCGCCGGACCTTGATGCCGGCCAGTTTAAGACGTTTAAAAAGACCCTCTATCCGTTCAAGCCGCTCCCCCGCCTCATCAAACAACTCAATGGCGGCCCTGCCTTTGACTGAAGCGGCGATCAATTCCTCTTGTTGAAAACCCAGACTCAAAAGAACAGCCCTGGCCGTAACCAGGGCTGTTTCATTATCAGATTCGATCCGGCATTGATAGACGGTCTTAGGGATACGCTCTTGAAAAACGGCTTGTAAGCTCATGATTTAAAACGGATCAAGGACGGCGCGTAATCTTTCGGGGCTTCATAGCCCAGCAGGTTTAAAAGTGTCGCCGCCACATTCGCCAGCCCCTGCCCGGGCAGATGGGCCATTTCATATTCATCCTGATAACCCGCATCCACGATAATGCAGGGAACGGGATTCAGCGAATGGGCGGTACTGACCTGCTTTTTGCCGTTTTTGACCGTAAACATCTCATCAGCATTGCCGTGATCGGCCAGGACAAGAGCCACCCCGTTGAGTTCCTTGATGACACTCAAGAGTTTGGCCAGGTCTTCATCCACAGCCTCAACCGAGGCAATAATAGCCTCCGGAACGCCGGTATGGCCCACCATGTCACCGTTAGGATAATTCAAGCGGCCGAATTTATACTTGCCGCTTTGAAGCAGCTCGACGGTCTTGGCGGTGATCTCGTCGGCTTTCATCCTAGGAGCCTGGTCGAAACGGATCTTGTCTGATGGTATCTCCACATAGGTCTCGAGTTTTTCGTTGATATAACCGGAGCGGTTGCCGTTCCAAAAGTAAGTCACGTGGCCGTATTTTTGGGTCTCGGAAATGGCAAAAGATGTGATGCCGTTGGCGCACATATAGACCCCGACGGGATTATCAATCGCGGGCGGCGGCACCAGGTAATGCTTGGGGATATGCAGATCGCCGTCGTATTCCATCATGCCGGCAAACAGCACATCAGGCGTGCGCACGCGGTTGAATTTATCAAAATCCCTCTCTTCAAAGGCCCGGGATAATTCAATGGCCCTGTCCCCGCGGAAATTGAAGAACACCACAGAATCGCCGTCCTCGATGGTGCCCACCGGGCTGCCGTCGTCCTCGATCACAAAGGAATCCAGGTACTGGTCGGTGATCTTGGGGTCTTCTTTATAGTAAGTCTCCACCGCTTCCTTGGCTGACGCAAAACGCCTGGCGCGGCCCAGCACATGGGCTTTCCAGCCGCGCTCGACAATAGTCCAATCCGCGTTATAGCGGTCCATGGTGGTGACCATGCGGCCGCCGCCGGAAGCGATGCGGTACTCGTAATTCTTATGGGCGCTGTTTATCTCTTTGAGAACAGCCTCGGTCTTGTCGATATAGGTCAGGGCTGATTTCTCGTAGACATCGCGGCCGTCCAGCAGGACGTGGATACAAACACGGCGCACTCCCTCTTGGGCCAAATGACGCACCATGGCCAATAACTGGTCTATATGCGAGTGCACATTGCCGTCGGATAACAGGCCGATGAAATGGAATACCTTGTTCTCGGATTTGACCCGCTCGACCAGCTTCTTCCAAATTTCAGTCTGGTAAATGGCACCGCTGGAAATGGATTTCGCCGCCAGCTTCGCCCCCTGGTCGAACACGCGCCCCGCGCCCAAGGCATTATGCCCCACCTCGGAATTGCCCATGTCCTCATCGCTGGGCATGCCCACGGCCGTGCCGTGCGCCTTAAGCTGGGTGTACAACTTGGATTTCATCAATGTATCCAAGGTGGGCGTCTTGGCCAGGAATACGCCATCGCTGTCATCATGCTTGCCTATGCCTACACCGTCCATGATCACCAAAAGCAACGGCCCCGGCCTTCCTGAAAAATTTGACAATTTCTTCAACTCTAACGACATACTTTTCCTTTCGCTCGGACCGTTTCTAAATATCTTATTGATTCTAAAGGAGTTCTGATAGAACTGTCCCCATTACCGTCTTAACTTCAATAATGTTAAAAACTAACCTTCGGCGCCTCTTGCGCCCCTTGCTCGGCTTTAAAATAGACCGCGGGCTGGGTTAGATGGGTTGCGGCTGCAAAAAAGGAACCGAACAAGCTTTGCTGGTAGGAATTAAAGGCCTGCACCGCCTCATTGTAGCGCATTCTCTCAACGGCAATGCGATTTTCAGTACCTTCCAGCTGGCTTTGTAATTCCAAGAAATTTTCATTGGCCTTCAAATTGGGATAATTCTCCGTGACCAACAGCAGGCGGCCCAAGGCACCGCTTAGAGAATTGGCCGCAGCCACCTTGTCAGGCACAGTGGCAGCCTTGCCCCATTGGCTTCTCAAACGCGTCACTTCTTCCAAAAGAGTCTTTTCATGGGTGGCGTAGCCCTTGACGGTGTTGACCAGATTAGGGATAAGATCGAAACGCCGCTGCAATTGGTTTTCCACCTGGGCCCAGCTGGACTTGACCTGCTGGTTAAGGCTGACGATCTGATTGTAACCGCTTTGATACCAGCCGAAAGCCATGAAAGCCAGGACAACGATAACACCTAACGCGATTAACCCTTTGTTCATACCATACCCTCCGTTAAGGACTGATGACCAAATTAGCGGGATCAATGGACCCCTTTTCAAAAGACTCTATATTGTTCATGGTCGTCTGCGCGATATTGCGCAGCGCCGTGTCGGTGAAAAACGCCTGATGCCCCGTGATGATGACCCTCGGGAAAGCCATGATCCTGACAAAGGTGTCGTCATAAATAGGCTGGCTGGAAAGGTCCTCAAAAAACATCGTCTCTTCTTCTTCATAAACATCCAGCCCCAGGAAGCCGATCTTGCCTGACTTCAGGCCCTCCGAAAGGCAGGAAGAATCGATAAGCCCGCCGCGGCTGGTATTGATGAGCATGACGCCATTCTTCATTTTTTCCAAAGCACTCGCATCGATGATGTGGTGGGTCGCCTTATTTAAAGGAAGGTGCAAAGAAATGATATCGCTGTGAGCAAATATTTCATCCTTGGAAACGTACCTGACGCCCAGCGCTTCACATTCAGGATTAACATGAACATCATAAGCCAGGACCTTGCAGCCGAAACCGTTCTTCATGATGCCGGCAAAGATGGCGCCTATCTTGCCTGTCCCCATCATCCCCACGGTTTTTCCGTACAGCTCAAAACCTAAGAGGCCCTCAATGGAAAAATTCCCTTCGCGCACGCGATTATAGGCGCGGCAGATCCTGCGATTAAGGGCCAGGATCAGCGCCACGGCATGTTCTGCCACGCCATGGGGTGAGTAAGCCGGCACCCGCGCCACCGGAATGCCTGCTGCCTTGGCCTGGTTTAAATCCACATTATTAAACCCTGCGCAACGAAGAGCGATCAATTTGACGCCATTTTTGGATAGGGAAGCGATCACTTCCCTATCCAAATCATCATTGACAAACACGCACACCGCGTCAAAACCATTGGCCAGGCGGGCGGTGGCAGCGCTCAAATGAGTTTCAAAGAACACCAACTCATAGCGGCCCTTGTTGGCCTCTGTCAAGAATTCTTTATCGTAAGATTTGGTGCTGAAAACAGCTACTTTCATATACCGCCCGGTTTGCTACCATCCCCCGCTGGCCCCGCCGCCGCCGCTTAAGCCGCCGCCGAACCCCCCAAAACCGCCGCCAAACCCACCGCCGCTGAAGCTTCCGCCGGAACCATACCCTCCGCCGCCGAATCCGCCCAGGAGCATGGGGAAGAACATCCCGCCTCCGCCGCCGCGGCTAAGTAAAAAAGAGATGAAAATACAAAGAATGAACAGGAAGAGCCAGCCTGAGCCGCTGCTTTGCTGTTCCTGGTAGACCGGTTGAGGAACGCCGGTAAGTTTTACATTATACTCTTTGGCGATAAGTGACACAATAGCGGCAGTCGCATTCTTGATGCCGCCGGAGAAATCCCCCTGCCTGAAGGCCGGGGTCATGATGGCGCTGATGATCCGCTTGCTATAGGCGTCCGTAATGGCGCCTTCCAGGCCGTAACCCACCTCAATGCGGATATGGCGGTCTTTATAGGCCACCAGCAGCAAAACGCCGTTGTCCTTTCCTTTTTGGCCGATGCCGAAACGCTGAAATAAATTGACCGCATATTCTTCAATGGGCAGCGGCTCGGTCGTGTCAACGGTCACCACCGCCACTTCAGCGCCGGTCTTTTGTTTTAATTCAAGGATCCAGCCTTCCAGAAGGTTACGGGTATTCCCGTCAATGATGCCGCTTTGGTCGACCACATAACCGGTAGGCTGCGGGTAGGCAATTTTGCCCGGCGAAGGAAAAGTTTGAGCCAGAGATACGGGCACAGACCCCATAACGGCCAGCGACAACCAAAGGCAGAGTCTTACAAAAAATCTCATAGTGAATCCAGGTGACGGGACAGGGTTTCCAGTTGATCGAGGAAATTTTGCAAATGCGCTTTGACCTGACGGGAAGGGATCAGGGTCTTCTTATGCTTATCATGGTAGGCCGAAAGCAAAGCTTCCGGCTTCAAAGCATAAATGCCCGCCAATTGTTTGAGCATTTCTTCCTTGTGTTGGGCAGGCTGCTGGTCTTTTAAATGGATAAGCTGCTTAAAGACCGGGACCAGATCCGTAAAGGCGGCCAGAAGGAAATTCTTTAAAACCCTGAGATTGGAACCGTTTTCCAGATAGGCTTGCCGCAAATGCAGCAGCTTGCCCTTGATCTGTTGTTCGCACAGCAAGGCTATGTCTTTACGGGGAATGTCCAGGTCCTTAAAAACATCTTCGCCGAAAACCACCTTGTGCTGCTGTTTGATGCCGCTAAACTCAATGGGAAAAACATCCAAAGAGTTTAAAATATATTCCTTAGTCAAAAAAAGCGGCAGAGCGATCTTGCGCTTGCGGCCCCATTGCACCACCTCCAGGACCTCATCCAAAACATGGGAATCAAGGTTCCTGACAACCACCGCCACATTAACATTGGAAACACCGGGATGGTAATTGCCATTGACCGCAGAACCGTAGACCAGAATGGAGATCACATTGTCATCCAGGCTTTTCAAAAGTTTATGGGCAAACTCCGTCATCAGCGGTTGGATGGGCAAAGGCAATTCATTAATAGATTTTAATTCGGGCAAGATCACTTGGGCGTATGTTTTTTCTTACGGCTGACGGCTTTGAGGCCGGCGGGTTTCTTGAGGCCATTATGATAAGCCACCCATACTGCCGCGTGTTTCTTGAGCCAGTCTTCAGCCGCCGCTTCGAAACCGATATCATAACCGGCGATTTCGCTTTCCAGCCATTTATGGCGATTGATCTCCTCAATCACCTTTTTATTACGCAACAATTTTTTGGCGTCCAGGCTGCTCAAACGGGTCTTCATTTATTTTATTCTAGCGTCATGGTATTTTTTTTGCAAGAACTTACTGTTAAAGAAGTTATGCAGTTAAAAAACCTGCACATTAAAATGGGCTTCGTAAGGAAATGTCCCTTTATCCTTCAGGTGCAACGCATAGGAAGCCTGCAAAAACTGTGCCGCCTGCTGAGACTGCCCCAAACGACCATAAAGGGTTGCCATGTCATAATAAACATCCGGATTGCTTTTTTGTAAACTCAGGCTCTTTTCAAAAAACAGCAAGGCTTCCTGGGGCCGGCCCATATTGTCGCAGGCGATCCCCGCATCGGCATAAAAAACATCTTTGTAAGGCAAATCAGGATTGGACACCGCCACCTTAGACACGAGAAACATCTTTTCGTACTGCCCCAAATGCGCAAGGCTCGATAATAAGAGAACATACGCCCTGCCCTGGGCTTCATGCAGGTCCGCCTCCAGCGAAAACCTGAAAAAAGGACTGGCAAAAATCTGGCGGTAAACAGTCGAATTTTGCATCAGGAATCCGGTGAGTTTTGGGTTCGAGGCAATGGTTTTAAATAAATAATCCGCGGCTTGGGACCAATCCCCTTTTTTGTAATAGATCAAACCCAGATTGTAATTGGACCAGAAAAGGCCCTGACCTTTGATGTCGGAAGAATTTTTGAACAGATCGATGGCCCTGCCTTCATGGCCAAAATAATACTCCACAAATCCCAAAAGCTGTTTGGTCAACGCATCATCCGGCATGTAACTTAATACCAGCTTGAAATAATTCGCGTACCGCTGCCATTCAGTATCGTCCCGCAAGGCCTTGCCCCTTGAAAAAAGCACAAGGTCGGAAAAATCAGGAATGGAATCATTCAAATGCCTGATCTTGGTACGCTCATCCAGCGTCTTGAAGTCTACAAAAACCAGACAAAAAAGAAATGCGACGATGTAAATGAAGCCGACCCTGCTTAACAACCAGCGCAAGGAGATTATCAAGTTCCATCGAGGCATGGTTTCTCCCTGGTTAACAGTGCCAACAGCGACAGAAACACAGCGGCAAAAATAACAATCAAGGCCCAGCGGAATACATAATTCCAAGGATCGGCGAAACGCAGCAGGATATCGGATTGGCCTGCCGGGAGCCAAAGCCCCTTAAAGGCGACATTGGCCCTGTACAAATGCGCCGGCCGACCGTTGATCGTGGCATGCCAGCGGGTATCATAATTGTCATTGATGACCAAAAATTGCCTGTAAGGCAGCCGGGCCTTTAGCCTCCAGGTATTGGCGTCGGCATGCACCAGCAATAATTTTCCGGACTTTAAAGGATGAATGTCCGCCTCTGGCAAGACGCCAGGTTTGCTCTGCCAATCTTTGGCAGTGCTTTCAAATTTTGGCAGATAAGCCACATTGCCGCCGGCAGCGGCCGTTACATCAAAAGTTTTAAAGAACGGCATGTTTTCCTCATAAGGAAACACGTTGTCATAGAGAATGAATCGGTGTTCCAGATAGGTATGCAAAGATGCGGGATCCATAAAATCCACCAGGGCGCTGAACCAATGGGTGGCGTAATACAATTCCATTTTTGACGGCTTTTGGCTGATATGGGCTTTTTGGTACTCAAATTGCTCCTGAAGGCCGGCAAATAATTTTTTATCCATCTGGGCATAGACCTGCGCGGATTGGATAAAAACTGCCGCCAGCAGAAGACAAAGGGCAAGCCTGGAAGCCCTGTTGCCCCAACGCCAATAAACAATGAAAAAAACAAGGCTCAAAGCCATTGCAGCCCAGGCCCCGGCCAGGACCCCCTGCCGTGTCAACAGGAACCCTGCAAACGCCAGGTGGGCGGTGATGATAACGGCAAGCCAGGCCGCTTTCCGGGATGATGCGCTGATAGCCTCCAATAAAGGTTTTAAAGCAGCTGCAGATAACAGGATGGCCATGGGCAATATACCCAGCCAAAAGAGATAATAAATCTGCCGGATGAATTTCAAAAAAAACAGATGCCCATAAAGAAAGGCGTTGATCCTGGAAGCGGTCGTAATGGTGATGAGAAAAAGCATAAGGATATTGAAAAGCAGGAAGTAGATAAGTTTATTGATCCTTGCCGGAATGGAGATCAAAAGAACCAGGAAAAACACATAGGGAATAAAAATGTCCCCCATATCCAAATGCGCCTGGTCGTCAAACAGTCGGTCAAAATATCCATGGCTGACAAGATCTCCGCTTTCGGTCGCCTGTGCCCCTACGGTCACGGCCGATGATGCGCTGGCATTGCCGAAATGGCGGCCAGGCAGGACAAAACCGCCGCTTTTTGATTCCTTATAAAAAGCCAGACCCGGAATACAGGAAATTAAAAGGAAGGCGGCGCAAATAAAAGAAAAGAACTTATGCTTGGCGAAAAAAGATAAACTTTTCTTAAAGAAATCTGCCAAAGACCGGGGATAGAAAAAGATAAAGAAAAAAGTAAAGACAGTCAGGATGATCACAAAGAAAAACGGGATATAGGTTGTCGCGATAAGTCCTAAGCACAGGCTCAAACCAAGCAAAGAGCTGCGTTGAGGCTTTCGACCGAAGCATAAAAGGAAAAAAAAGGACCAGATGATGGGAACAAAAATGATAATTATGTAGTTATAGAATATTTCAGAACCCCAGGAAGAGAACAGGAACAGGATATAGGCCGCAAAGGCAACCAAGCGGTCCGTGAACAGCAGCCTGGCGATCAGGTAAACGCCTAAGGCCGCCAAAAAATAATACAAGCCTATAAAGACCAGATAGGCCGCTGCGGATGAAACCCCCGCCCATTTCAACAGGATGATCAGGAAAAAAAACGGATTAACCTCCCCCATCCGCCTTAAAAAAAATTCATTCGGCGCCCCATAAAACCAGGTCGGGTCCCACAGAGGAAAAACACCCTTACTTAAACTATCAGTGTAAAAAAGAATATGGTCGCGGTATGAAATGGCATCGGCGAATAAAGGCAGACGCTGCGCAAAAAAATTCCAAAAACAGAAGATCCACAAAATAAAGGATACAGCCAACAGCAGTTTTTCAACCCACGGTTTCATTCGATCCTCTTAAGCTTAAAGGCGCTGCGAAGCCGGTAGGCGGCAATGCCGAAAGCCACGGCCACATTCAAAGAATTCTTGATTCCGTCCATCTCTATCTCGATGGCGGCATCGCATAGATCCGGCAAAGCATCTGCCACCCCGCTGACCTCATTGCCGATCACCAAACACACAGGGAACCTGGGTTTAAATATATCGTGGTTGATGCTGCCCTTCATTTGTTCAAGCAGCACGATCTGATATCCCTGCTCCTTCAACTCTTGTACCAGACCGACAATGCTTTCCCTATATTCCCAAGGCACATGGTTTTCCGCGCCCAAGGCGGTTTTGGCGATGCCGCCCTGCGGCGGGTAACCGGTGATGCCGCAAAGCCAGATTTTGGACACCCCCGCCCCGTCGGCGGTACGGAAAATAGTGCCCACGTTATGCAGACTGCGGATGTTATTAAGCACAACACACACCGGCAGCTTGCGGCCGTTGAGCTTACCAGCCTGACGGCTGACGATCTCCTCATGGGTAAGCTTGCGCATGTTTAGGAAAGCATCTCCCATTCCTGAGTTGCCGTTTCAATCAAGGGCTTGATGATATCATCGGAGAAATCAAAAGAGATCCCTGCAGCCTGATACAGCTCCTTGACAGGCCTGGAACCCCCCAGGGAAAGCCCCCGCTTATAGTCGGCCAAAGCCTTGGCCGTCCCCATGCGCCTGGCGTTACGCCACACCTGCAGAGCGCCTAATTGTGCGATACCGTATTCAATATAATAAAACGGCAATTCAAAAATATGCAGCTGCCTATGCCATAAATAATTTTTAACCTCATCCAGCCCGCTGTAGTCGATAAACTTGCCGCCAAACCGGTCATAAAGCTCATTCCAGGCCGCCCGGCGCTCGTTGCGTGAATGCTGCGGGTGCTCATAAAGCCAGTGCTGAAATGCGTCGATATTGGCCACCCAGGCCAGGACATGAATGATCCCCTCCAAATGCTCGCGGTTCGAACGGCGCACATCGGCATTGTCATAAAATTCACCGATATGCTCCCCTCCCAACAATTCCATGGCCATGGAAGCCACCTCGCAAAATTCCATGGGGCCGTGGCGGTAGTCGAGGATGGGGTCATGGGCGCAGGCCAGGGCATGAAAGGCATGGCCCGATTCGTGCAGCAGCGTGCGCACATCATCATCGATACCGACGGCATTCATAAAAATAAAGGGCTTGCGCGCCTCGCATAAGGTGTTCTGGTAGCCGCCCGGAGCCTTGCCCTTGCGGCTGGCCAAATCCAGAAGACCAAGCTTCTCCATCTCTTGGAATTGCCCGGCAAAATCAGGGTCCAATTTATTAAAAATAGCACCCGTGCCCCGGACCAAATCCCCGGCTTCTTTAAAAGGCGCCAACGGTTTTTGCCCCAATGGATCAACGGCCGTGTCCCATGGCCGCAAAGAAGTCAACTTCATCTGTTCTTTGCGTTTGCTTAATATCTTCCCGTTTAATGGCACCACCAGCTTTTCAACCGTCTGGTGGTATTTTTTGCAATCCGCCGGCGTATAATCAAAACGCTGGTAGGCTTTAAACTGGTAATCAGTAAAACAGGAAAACCCCGCATTAGAGCCAATCTCATTGCGTAATTCAAACATCTTATCAAAAAGCTCTTCCAGCTTGTCCCTGTCTTTCAGGCGGCGTTCGGCCGTAGCTTTCCAGGCCCGCTCGCGCAGGGAGCGGTCGGTTTCCAAAAGGTATTTGCCCATCTGCGGCAGGGTCTGCTCGCTTCCCTCAAAGTTCACCGTCATGCCACCGATAACCGTCTGATATTCCTGGCTGAGCAAAGCCACCTTGGTCTGCAGGGGCACGTTTTTCTCGACAAAAAGCTCTATGCTGGTTCTGGCCGCCCGGTCGTAGACTTCATAACGATGAGGGTTCAAGGGGAAAAGTTTACGGGCTTCCAAATATTTGCGGTTCAAACGGTCGTTGATCGGCTCGACCGCCGGTGGAATCGTTTGAACAAATTGGGCATAGGCCGCAGCCCGGGCAGGGTCATCGGTCTGACAGGTCATGCGGATATAAAGGATGGAGCCTGCCTGGGAGAGGGCCGCATCCAGCTCGGAACGCTGCAAAAGCCATTGTTCCAGCTCTTGGGCAGAGCCGATTTCTTTCTTTTCCAATTGCCCATAGAGCTCCAGGACCGTAGCCTGGTCGGTCAAATCCGCACCGTCCGGCACAAAACTTCTTGTTTGATAAGGTGTCAATTGAGTTAAATCCATAACGTCGTCCTTTTAAAGCTTGACAAATCCAGGCAATCAAGTATGCTTATTATTCAAATTTTGACCTATTAACCAAAGAGGCATTCTCATGAGAACTTGCGTTATTTGTGACAAAACAATGGCTTCCGGCAGAAAATACAAGCGGCGCGGTATGGAAAAGAAAAAAGGCGGCGCCGGTTCCAAAATTGTCGGTAAATCTTTCCGCACGGTACTTCCCAACCTCCAGCGCATCAAGATCAAGTTAAACGGCATCGTGCAGCGTGCTCTGGTATGCACCAGCTGCATCAAAGCCAACAAAGTCACGCGGGCAGCCTGATATCTTTCAGCAATAATTGCGCGGCCGGAGCCTTGTTCCAATCATCGATGCTCAAGGTGTAGGCCGCGTCTATTTTACCGCCCAATCTCACTATCTCCCTGAAAGAACCCATCCCGAAACCCACGGCGCTGATCGATTTGCTGCCGTCACTGACCCAGAATTTGATCGTATCCTTGCCCAATACCACCGGCTGACTTTTGACCAAAAGCCCCCTGGAGCAGAACACCGGGGCGGGATTACCCTCTCCATGCGGTTCCATGGAGGCGATAAGCTCAATCAACTTCAAATCTATTATACTCAAAGGCAGTTCACAGTCGATATCCAAGGTGGGAACGCATTTTTCCGCAGACAAAAATTGTTTGGCAAAATCATTCATGGCTTTGCGGAAGGTCGCGATATTGCCATGCTTTAACCGCAAACCGGCAGCCCGCTGGTGGCCGCCGTAATTCTCCAGGAATTCGGCGCAGCTGGTCAAGGCTTCGTGCAAGTGAAACCCGTTGATGGAACGGGCGGAACCCGTCCCGATGCCGTCCTCAACGGAGATTACGATGGTAGGCCGGTAATATTTATCCACGATACGGCTGGCCACGATCCCCAAAACTCCCTTGTGCCAGCCTTCCTTGTGCACGATAATGACCCCTTCTTCCTTGTGCAGCCCCTCGGCTTCGATCATGGCCATGGCCTCTTCCACCACTTCATTTTGCATTTTCTGACGGGTGGAGTTATGGGCTTCCAGGTTGCAGGCCAGGGCATACGCATCGGCGGCATTGTCAGATAAAAGCAAATCCAAGGAAACTGCAGCGGAATCCATCCGGCCGGCCGCATTCAGGCGGGGGCCTAAAATAAAACCGATATAATACGGCCTCATTCTCTTGCCGGCGATCTTGGAGACTTCCAAGAGGGCTTTTAAGCCCGGCTTGCTGGTCCGTTCGATCGTGGGCAGGCCGTTTTTGACAAAAATGCGGTTCTCTCCGTGCAAGGGCACCACATCCGCCACGGTCCCTAACGCCACCAGGTCCAGATCTTCCGAAGGGATATTGCCCAGCACGGCCTGCGTCAGTTTGGCCACCAGACCAACGGCAGACAAATTCTTAAACGGGTACAGGCAGTCCAGGCGCTTGGGATTAATGACACCCAGGGCCGCAGGAAGCTTATCCCCTTCCGGCTCATGATGGTCAATGATGATCACATCGATGCCGGCGGCTTTAATGGCATCCACCGGCCCAAAGGCATTGATACCGCAATCAACCGTGATCACCAGGCTGATACCCCGCGATTTGGCGAATTGGGCGATCTCCTGGTTAAGGCCGTATCCTTCTTCCATCCGGTGGGGAATGTAATTGATCGTCGGAATGCCTAGATGGTCCATGAGCCGGCGCAGCAAGGCGCTGGAAGTGACCCCGTCCACATCATAGTCGCCGTAAATGAGCACTTTTTCCCCCCGCTTCCTGGCCTCTTCGATGCGGGCAGTGACGCGGTCCATGTCCGAGAGCAAAAAAGGATTATGCAGGGTTTGCAGGTCAGCGGACAGGAATATCCTGGCCTGGGCAGCGGTGGTGATCTTACGGTTGACTAAAAGCTGCGCCATGATGGGGTGAAGGCCCAACGCTTCGCTAAGATGCTGGCAGGCTGACGGGTTTTGAGGTTGGATATTCCATTGTTTCATCTTTTACATTTTCTCGGGAGCGGAAACCCCCAGCAATTTCAGGCCGTTGCCAAGGACGGTACGGGCGGCTTCAATAAGGCTTAAACGTTCAGAAGATAACTCTTTGTTCTCATCCAGGACGCGGCAGGAATCATAAAATTTATGGAACGCCGCCGCCACCTCCTGCAAATACCGCACCAGGCTGAAAGGCTCCAGGGACTTGGCGCACCCGATCAGTATATCAGGCATAAGGCCCAATTTACGCATTAGATCGATCTCTTCAGGCTGCTGAAGGAGTTTGAAGTCCGTGGTCTTGAAAGAGCAATGACTCTCCTCCTGGGCCTTGCGGATGATACTGTGGATACGTGCGTAGGCGTACTGAATGTAATACACCGGATTTTCCGGAGTCTGCTTCTTCGCCAATTCCAGGTCGAATTCCAGGTGGGCGTTGGTCTGGCGCATTAAAAAGAAAAACCTGCCTGCATCGCGGCCCACTTCATCCATGACCTCACGCAGGCTGATAAACTCTCCCCGGCGGGTGGACATGGAAACTTCCTTACCGTTGCGGTAAATCGTGGCCAGCTGGACGATTAATATATCGAGATCGTCTTTGGAATGCCCCAGGGCGGCGGCCGCGGCCTTGATCCTGGGGATATAGCCGTGATGGTCCGGGCCTAAAATATTGACGATCCGTTCAAAGCCGCGGGCGAATTTGTCCTTATGGTAAACGATGTCCGGGGTCAAATAGGTGTATTGCCCGTCGCTTTTTCTGACCACCCGGTCCTTGTCATCGCCCCACAGGGTCGACTTAAACCACCAGGCCCCTTCGTTCTCATAGATGTAGCCTTTGCTTTTTAACTCCGCCAGCAGCGCCTCAATGGCTTTGATGCCGGCAATTTTCGACTGGTAGGACCAGATGTCGAAATGCACCCCAAAATCTTCCAGGTCCTTTTCGATCAAATCCATTAAATATTTCACACCGAATTGGCGGAAGGCGCTGTCGGGCTGCTTGTCCAGGTCGGCGGCCGTCTTGATCCCTTGGGCGTCCATAAACGCCTGGGCCATGGTCCGGATGTAATCGCCTTGATAGCCGTCCTCTGGAAAAGCGACTGTTATCCCAAGGATTTGCTGTGCCCTGGCCTTGATGGAACGGCCGAGGATATTGATCTGGTTTCCCTCATCATTGACGTAATATTCCCTCTTGGCATCGAATCCCACGGCCAGCAGGATATTGACCAGGGTGTCGCCCACGGCGGCCTGGCGGCCATGGGCCACGGTCAAGGGGCCCGTGGGGTTGGCGCTGACAAATTCCAGGCAGAATTTTTTGTTGCCTCCGAAATTGGATCGGCCGTAATCTTCCTTTTGCCGGAAAACATCATCCAGCACACCGTAAAACCCTTGAGGTGAAAGATAAAAATTGATAAAGCCCGGGGCCTTGACATCGATACGGGCGATTTGGACACCAAGAGGATGTGTTTTTAAAAGCTCTTCCAGGCGGGGCTTGATCTCTCCGGCAATGGCCAGCGGGTTCTTTTTCAGCAGGCGGCTTAACTGCAAAGCAATATTGCAGGTAAACTCCCCGAACTGCTTGTCCGAGGGAAGATCGATCAAGACAGCGGGAGCATTGAGGCCCTCAAATATTTTCAGAGCCTCAACGATGAGATCTTGCAATTGGGCGCGGATATCAGCGAACATAGAAATAGAAAAGGGGACTGTCACTTTTTTCAGTCCCCTTTTTTATGGGTCTACAACATTATTTTCTTTTGACGCTGGTCTTGTGTTCGAACTTAGGCGCATCCTGCCAAAGATGTTCAAGGGCATAAAACTCTCGAGCGGCGGGTTCAAAAATATGAGCAACCACATCACCCAAATCCAGCAAAATCCACGCCCCGTTCTCCTGGGAGTACTGGATGCTGGAAAAAGACTTTAAGGTACGGGCAAGATTGACCTTAACGCCTTCTTTTTGAAGCCCTTCTTCGATACCCTCGGCAATGGCTTTGACCTGACGGTCGGACGTTCCGGTGGCGACGACAAAAAAATCGCAGAAATTCACCAACTCCCGCATGTCAAGAATGACAATGTCCTGCGCTTTGATACTGTCGGCAAATCCTGCTACCTTTTGGGCCAGCTGTAGCGAGCTTAAAACTTTCTTGACCGTAAAATTCTTCCTTGACACTTACTTCTTTTTAAGTTTGGCGGCCTGATCCTTGCTCAAAACGCGCCAGCATTCATGCGAACCTTTGGGAGACTTGGTCACCGCAAAAAAACGACCTCCTTTTTCCTTCACTTGATAATCATCGGAGTCGAATTTGCTCTTGGTCTTCACATCGTAGAACGATAATTTCTCCATCCAGGCCTCCTTAAAACATAAGGGTTAAATTTACGTCAAAGTCTAATTGATATTCTTTTCTTTGTCAATTCAATTTGATTCAGATTTAAGAGAACGATTCATTAAATCCTTCAAGGCACGGCGGGCAGGCTTGTTTTCATAAATGATCTTATAAACCTCGGTCACAATGGGCATGGCGATCCGTTTTTTACGGCTCAAGCGGTACACGGCCTTGGCGGTCACCACCCCTTCAGCCACCGCGTTCATACCGCCCAGAACATCCTTGATCTTGCTTCCGCGGCCCAGGGCCTCTCCGACTGTACGGTTGCGGCTGCTGGGACTGAAACAAGTGGTCGCCAGGTCCCCCAAGCCCGCCAGGCCGTAAAAAGTTTCACGCCGGCCGCCCAGAGCGGTGCCTAGCCGGGTAATTTCCGCCAGCCCCCTTGTCAAAATTGCGGCCTTGGTGTTGGTGCCCAACCCCAGACCATCGCAGATCCCGCAGGCCAGTGCAATGACATTCTTGACGCTCCCCCCTATTTCCACGCCAACCACGTCGGTATTGGTATAAATGCGGAAGGTATCCGAGTTGAAGACCTTTTGGACGGTCTTGGCCAATTCTTCCCGCCGGCAGGCCGCCACTGCTGTCGTAGGAATGCCGCCGGCGACTTCGGGCGCGATGGTCGGGCCCGACAAAACCACCAGCGGCACCTGCAGATGTTCATGAACAATTTCGGACATGCGTTTAAAAGAATCCGGATTGATGCCCTTGACAACACTGACAAAAACCTTGCCCTTATAAGCTGTCCGGCGGACTTTTTCCAGGGTGGATGCCAGATATTCCGAAGGCACGGCCAAAACAACCATTTGGCCGAAGCCCACCGCCTCGTGGATATCGGAGGTCAACCGCACCTGGGAAGGGATTTTAAAACCGGGAAGGAATTTCTTGTTTTCACGGGCCCGGGCGCATTGGGCGATGTTTTCAGGAAAAGCACCCCACAGCGTGACAGAATAATTTTTACGGCTTAAATGGATGGCCAAGGTCGTCCCCCAGCCGCCGTCGCCGATGACACTGATCGTCTTGATAGGTTTTATCGCCAAATGAAGATCTCCCGCCAAATCTCAAACATATACGCCGCGCCCCATTTCAACACCTGCAGTTTGCGCTCCCCGCCTTCGCGGGCAGGCTCATCACCGGGGATTTCAGCCAGACGCAATTTGCGCTTGGCCGCCCGGATGGACAACAGCGGCTCCCAGCTGATCTTGGTCTTGAATAATCTCTCTTCAAAAGAATAACTGGAATCTTTGTCCAGATCCAAATCATAGATCAATTTTTTATAATAAGCGCGATAAATCACCATGGCATCGGTATACTTGGCGCCATGCAGCACATTGATGGAGCCTGTAAAGAGTTTATTGCCGAATCCGGTAACAGCGTCATCATCATAACTTTTTGCGCCCTGCGCATAGCGGGAGACGATGACCATGTCATAGCCTTCCTTCAGCTTGGCGATGCAGGCAGGGATGAGTTCAGGAATGGAATTCCCGTCCGGGCTGAAGGTCAGGATCACATCGCCTTTAATGGACGGCAAGGCATCCATATAAGCGCCACGGATGCCGGGCGATTGCTGGATCACAACATCGTAACCCATTTCACGGGCGATATCTGCAGTGCCATCCTTGGATTTTCCATCCACAATGAGGATCTGGTCCACCCACTCTTTTTTGACCTTGGGCATGACGGAACGCATCCCCACAGCTTCATTTAAAGTGGGCACCAAAAGGGTAACCTTCATAGATCTCCTGGCTTTAGTAAAACGGCCTTTGAATTTGGAGCGGGAGAACGGAATCGAACCGTCGTTCTCAGCTTGGAAGGCTGGAGTTCTACCACTGAACTACTCCCGCATTGGTTCTAAGTTACGGTTTTCGTATGATTTGCAATGCCCTTTTTTATACCAGAAAAAAACGGCTAAAGCAAAAGAATAAAAAGCTTTTAAGGGTTTCGAAAAACCCAAATGAAATCCCCAGCTCCCCCATTGATCTAGGGAAGCTGGGGCTAATAATGGGCAGGGAAGGATTCGAACCTCCGAAGCGTGTGCAGCAGATTTACAGTCTGCCCCCGTTGACCACTTGGGTACCTGCCCGTGAATCTCTATCTGGAGCTGGCTAGAGGCTTCGAACCCCCGACCTGCTGATTACAAATCAGCTGCTCTACCAACTGAGCTAAGCCAGCGCATTAAAGTCTGCTTATGCAGCTGCCGTTGATGCCCAACCGACACCCGCCTTCGCCTATAAATTTACACTATTCATCACGAAATGTGAAGCAAAAGCGTGCCGCAAATAGCGTTAGCGGAAGTTTTTTATACCAGAATTGCAGCAGGCTGTAAAGAAGGATTTCGTAAATACACTTTAGGATGACCTGCTTACCCTGCCGGAATAATGAGATTCTTGAAAGGGAACTAACAAAAGCAGCACAATCCCCAGGGGATCTGTATCCCACGGGGAGGCAATTGCTGAAAAAAAACCGCTTTTTAATCCTCTTTTCATTCTTACTTCATTTCCTGCGTGAAAGAATAACACGCGTTTTAGTTTAGAAAGGAGAGCTTATGAACAGCAAACACATACTTGAAGAACCGGTAGCTTCAACGGTCATCAGCCACCGTTTTAGCCATGCCGTGTGGGGCGCCATATTCGCAGGATCCTTTGTTATTGTCGTCAGTCAAATGGTACTGGCCTTTTTGGGGGCCAGCATCGGGTTATCAACCCTCAACATCGTCCAAGGAAACAATATCAAAGCCTTGGGGGTGGGCGCCGCCATCTGGTGGATCATAAGCACCTGCATCGCCTGTTACGCCGGAGGAATGGTCGCGGGACGTTTATCAGGCATTCCCCGTCAACTGGACGGGATTTTGCACGCTCTTGTTGCCTTTTCGATGACCGTC
The DNA here is from genome assembly GCA_028870995.1 of Candidatus Omnitrophota bacterium. Classification (GTDB taxonomy): domain Bacteria; phylum Omnitrophota; class Gorgyraeia; order Zapsychrales; family Fredricksoniimonadaceae; genus JABDGZ01. The sequence continues at coordinate 24,283 of JAGWOI010000012.1, forward strand.
CTATTTTCCTTCCTGTTTCTGTCATCCTCCCTGGGCGCCATTATTGCCGGCGGCATGGGCGTTTTCAAGGCGGGCATGCAGTCAGCGGCCGCGGTGGCCCCGCAGATAGCCGGCGGTGTCAGCAGCATGTTGCCGCAGGGAATGGTCAATAGCAGCGACGAAGCCACACGTAATGAAATAAACCAGGTTTTTTCACAGTTACAGAACCCTGCCCAGCGTCAAGAGCTCGCCGATGCGCTGGCTGCCATGGCCTCTACCAATAATGTCCAGGCCCAAAAGCAACAGGCTGTGAATATTTTAACCCAAAACGGCATCATGAGTCAGCCGCTGGCAACAGACACCGTCAATCGTTGGAGCCAAAACATCCAAAATATAAAACAGGATCTCCAGGGGGTGGCGCAAACGGCTGCCCAGTCTGCCCAAGGAGCATCAAGGGCAGCGGCAGGATTGGCCTTTGCTTCATTTATTATGCTGGTTTTAGGCGGTATCTTTGCAGGCTGGGGAGGTTCCGCAGGAGCTCCTCATTGGGCTGATCAGGAGATCGCATAAGATAAATTCACGTCATCAAAAAACACCTCTTAGAAAGCCCGCCATGGAGTGCGGCGGGCTTTCTAAAATTTATTTTCTTAAAGGGATACCGATATCGATCACCTTCACACAGCCGGTGACAAACCGCCCCTCGTTTTTAAAAAATCCCTTTTTAGGGCAGCTAAAGGTCACCGTCAGGTCTGCCTTAACGCAAATGCCGAATACTTTGCCAGCCGTTCCGTCCAAACCCGAAGGGATATCAACCGCAATCACATAGGATTTCGCGGCATTAAGGGCTTCTATAATCCCGTAATAAGGTTCCCGGAGGGGACGATTTAACCCCACGCCGAACAAGGCATCGAGAATCACATCAGCCGACCGGATGGACTTTTGAAAAAGAGCCTCGGGGCCATGCATAGGCCTGACACCGATCTTTAGCCTCTTGAGGATATTGTAATTAGCCAAGGCATCCGGCTTGAGTTGAGCAACACTTCCAGCCAGATAAACCTGTGGATTGAAGCCCATATTGGAGATGAACCTGGCCGCGACAAGCCCGTCGCCGCCGTTGTTACCCGTCCCACAGACAATGACGATCCGGGATTTATTCCGCCGCTTTAAATAGGCAGCCGCTTCCATGGCAACACCCCGCCCCGCATTCTCCATGAGGCTTAAGGAGGGAATGCCGATACGGGTGATAGCCCAGCGGTCCAGCATCTGGGATTGTCGGACGGTTAATGCACCGCTAAAAGATCTCATATTGGCTGCTTTGACGGAACATCATCTCCACCAATTCCAAAACCTCTTCCACCTTAATGGCCCCTGGTTGAAACGTGTTGTTCAATATGAAACTTTTGGGTCCCAAAGGCCGCCAGCGTTTGACGTTGACACCGGGGTTATCGCGCATAAACAAAGAAACCACACTGGTGCCGACTCCCGCAGCCACATGCACCGGCCCTGAATCATTGGAGATCAATAAACGCGCCCGCTTCAATAAACTGGCCATTTGGGCCACGGAAGTATGGCCCGTCAAATTGACATATTGGGATGCCTTGGGACTCACCCGCAGGATTTCGGCGGCTATCGGTGCTGTGACAGGAGCCCCGATCAACACGATCTTTAAAGGATAGCGCTCGCTTAATGCATCCATCAATCGGGCAAAATGGACTGCCGGCCAACATTTGGCCGGATCGGAAGCGCCGGGATGAACGGCAATAAAATCATTGGATTTCAAATTGTTTTCCAGCATCCAGTTCCTTGCCCAATTTTCCGCCTCCGGCTGCAAAGGCACCAGCATGTCCAAATCATCATTTTCAACACCGATGGCTTTTAAAACGTCCTTACAATATTGGGCCTCATGTTTTTCTCCTAAAGCCCTGCCGTCCTTTATAGGATGCGTCAGCAGAAAACCATATTTGTTATTTTTATAGCCCAGCCGGTAAGGGATACACGCCAAAGCGCAGGCCAGGTTGTATCGGCGTTTGGTATGATAAATAACGGCCAGATCGAACCGCCTTGCCCTAAGCTCCCCGGCCAATCTGACGAACCCCCCTATTCCCCGGTGCTTGCCCTGACGATCATCGACAAGGATCTCATCCAGGTAGGGATTGCCGTTGACCAGATCCCGCGTGGCTGAAGCCACAAGGATGGAAATGCGTGATCCCGGATAGGCCTGGCGCAGCGCCTTAATGGAAGGCGTTGTCAACACGACGTCCCCGATACGGTCGGTGCGGATGATCAAGATATTACGGAATTGGTTTTTCATCTTTTAATGCTTCGATGGCTTTAATCACATCTTCAGGTTTAATAAAGGACATGCATTGATGCGGCGCTTTCATCTTTGGGTCGCGGCAACGCTCGCAGAGCTCATTGCGTTTGACCACCACCGACCGATCAGACCAGGGGGCATACTTTTCCAAAGGCGTGGGGCCCCAAAGAACAACCAGAGGCACATTCAAATAGGAAGCCAGGTGCATGACACCGCTGTCATGCGTCAAGGCCAAGGCCGCCTTTTTAAGAACATAGGCCAATTGACGCAGACTGCTTTTGCCGGCCAGGGACAGCGAAGGGCTTTTCATCCGGTTTTGGATGGACGTAATGACCGCCCTGTCCTTGGCATCACCGACAAAAATAACCTTGGTGGATCGGGAGAGATGATCTGCCACCGCCACAAACCCGTCGGGCGTCCAGCGTTTCTCGCTCGAAGCGGCGCCGGGAGCTACCACCACAAACGGTTGGGTGCGGACAAAAGGAGCCACCTCTTCATCGAAAAAGCGCTCATCCTGCGTCACTGTCACCACGGCATATTGCCTGGCGGCAGGAACTTCGAAAGGATACAGCCGCCGTAGATGGTTTAAATGCCCGTCCTTCTTATGACCATGATAAACATGAAAGGCGGCCACCGGTGTCGCATATTTAGGCATTAAGAAAACAGGCAGCATGGTTCGGCGCAGATCAATCACACAGTCATAATGTTGACGGCGGACCTCTAAGAACCAGGCCTGTTTTTCCTGCAGCGAAGAACGCTTGTCAAAAATCTTGACCTTAAAATGAGGATTGTCTTCAAAAAGTGAGACGGCCTTTGGTCCTATCATCACGTCCATCCGCGCTTCGGGAAAATTTTCGCACAAGACGTCGATCACCGGGCAGGTCAGGACCACATCCCCGATATTCGTGAGGCTGAAGACCAGGATATGTTTAGGATCGCAATTTTTCGAAAGCTTGGGCCACATCGCTCACCGTCACCGATTTCATGCAAACATTGCTGCCGCATGCCAAATGATAACAAGGCGCCTTGTTGCAACCGATTTCATTAAAAAGGATGATGGAACGCCCCCCGCCCCGCGGACCGGTGATCTCCGGGCGCGTCGATCCATAAATACCGATAATATTGCCCCCCACACTGTGGGCCAAATGCAAAGGACCGGAATCGGCGGAAATGACGCCCAAAGCCTGTTTATAAAGAGCCAGGGATTCGCCTAAAGCGGTTTCACCGGCCATCACAACCCCTTTGACACCGGAGATCTTCATGATGTGTCGGCAAAGTTCCCTGTCGTGGTGGCCTCCTGAAAAAACGACCGGCAGATCAAACTGTTCGTTAAGACGTTTAGCCAGTTGGGCAAAAGCATCCGGCCCCCAGCGTTTAAGGTCCCAATTGCCGCCGGGGTTTAAAACGACATAATCTTTCATGGGTTTCAAACCTGCGTTGGCAAGTTTGGTTCTTAAGCTTTGAATGTCCTCCGCCTTCAAACGCAGTTCGCAGGTGCGGTCCTGGACCTTGATCCCAAAACCTTCCACCGCTTTCAAATAATAATCACAGCGGTGCATATCTTCCGCAGCCATGGCCACGGGATGCGTCAAAAGACCGGGCGTCTTGCTATAACCGATGCGCAAAGGCACTCCTGCCAAATACACCATGAGAGACCTCGTCAGGGAGCGGTGCAGTAAAAAGGCGGCATCGAATTTTTTCTTCCTTAATGAGGCGATCAATCCTAATTTCCGCCAAGGGTAACGGTGCCTGCCCCGTTCATCATAAACGATGATCTTGTCCACATAAGGGCAATACTGAAGGACTTCCTTGACCCGAGGCGCGCACAAACAGGTCAGGCGCGCCTGCGGATAGGTTTTTTTGAGTGTTTTAAAGACCGGGATGGAAAATACAGCATCCCCCAGCCAGTTGATATTAACGACGAGAATATTGTTCATACACCTGTAGGGTCTTCTGGACCATGATATCGGCTGAAAAGTGTTCTTGGATATTCAAACGTGCCCTTTCAGCCATTGCCATCCCCTGTCCGGGATTTTTAAGCAAGGTGATGAGGCGGTCCGCCAGGACCGATTCATCGCGGCTTGGGACCAGAAAGCCGCTTTGGCCGTCTTCAATAAGATCAACCAATCCCCCTACAGCCGAGGCCACCACCGGGACGCCGCAGGCCTGAGCCTCCATGACCGACAACCCCAATCCCTCCATCAGGGAAGGCATGGCAAAAACATCGAAAGCCGGCAGAATACGGTTGGTTTGATTGATCGTGTTCCTAAAAAAAACCTCCCCTGACAAGGACAAGTCAACAGCCAGTTTTTTTAAGTGCGCCTCTTCGGGGCCCTGCCCCACGATCATCAATCGGGCGCCGGGCATCTCTTTAAGAACACGGGGCATGGCCCTGATCAAAACATCGATGCCTTTGACATCTGAAAGCCTGGCGATAATCCCAATTAACGGTGTGTTCCCCGCAATCTTCCATTCTTGACGCACAAGGCGGCGCTGGACGTCATCGGCAGGCGCAAAACGTTTCAAATCGACACCGTTAACGATCCAGTGAATCCTATCCTGCGGCACATGAAAGTCCTCGCTCAAATGCCGGACAACGGGTTTGCTGATGGCAATGACGCCTTTGCCCCAGCAGGGAAAGGCCTTGCGAAACCAGCGCGGCCTAAAAAAACCGTGGCAGGTGGTGACCATAGGTATCCCCGTCAAACGGCTTAAGGCATGGCCCAGCACCTGGGTGACTCTCGTCTGGGAATGGATGATATTGATCTCGTTTTTCCAGGTCAAATCTTTTAATGCCCCCAAACTTAACCATAATTTCGGATGGACTTCTGATTTGGTACGGATATTCAGCCGGACATGGCGCATCCCCAAAGCCTCCATCCGGGGAACAGCATCTCCGCCGCTGGAAACCACCCAGACATGATGCCCGGATGACACCAATCCCTCACCTAACGTCAAGATATAGCTTGTAATGCCCCCGGTATTGGCATGTGTAGTCAGGAAAAGGATGTTCATTTGATTAAGTGCATCACTTTTTTTGCAACTTCTTCGGGCGAAATGTCCTTCATGCACGCATGCGTCCTGATCCTGCAAACGCCGGAGTAACATGGCGAACATTTCAAGGGTTTATGGAGCACCACGCTCTTTTCGGCGGGCGGCATATGACGGCGGTAATCCGTGGGGCCGAAAAAGGCAATCACAGGGATGTTCATTCCGGCCGCCACGTGCAAAGGCGCCGAATCGGGCGATATATAGACCTGACAGCGTTTGATGAGGGCGGCCAGCTGCAGGATGGTCGTCTTGCCGATAAAGCTGGCCGGCTTGGCCCGGGCCCGGGCGATCAATTGCCTGCCTAAAGGTTTGTCCTTTTCCTCGCCTGTCAAAACCACCCGGATGTTTTTCTGGCCCAACAGATCACACAATTTGACCATATGTTCGACGGGCCAATTTTTTGTGGGCCAGGCCGCGGATGCAGAGACGTTTAAACCCACAAAGACCTGAACACTGTTGAGCCACTCGCTGTCCAAAAGCTCCTGCACGTAAGCATCATCCTTGGGGGAAGGCCGCAGCTCCAGCCTTAGATCAGGGCTATAATCAATGCCAAGCATTTTTAAAATCCTGAACTGATGTTCCACCGGCGACAGGTTGCGGTGGGTATTCTTGATCTTTCTCGATAAGAGAAAACCAAATTTGCCGTTATTGTAACCATAAGATTCCTTGGGGCAGCTTAAAAAAGACAACAAATGACTGGCACGGTTGTTCTGCAGGTCCACGACCTTGTCAAAATGATAACCGCGCAATTCCATGGACTTGTGCCAAACGGCTCTAAAATCGTTCGACCTTGCGTCAAAGATCAGGGTCTCATCAACGGCACGCGAATTTTCCACCACAGGACCCGCCGGCGCCGAGGTCAGGCAGCAGATCCTGGCAGTCGGAAATTTGCGGCGGATGGCGTTAAAGGCGGCGGTGGACAAAACAACATCACCCACCGCCGTCATCTTAATGATCAAAATCTTGGTCGAAAGCATCAACTCTTCATAAACGGCGATTGTGGAGCGGGCCATCCGGCTTAAGGTGTACCGGCTTTCTATTTTCTTCTTGGCTTCCAAGACCAGGGCTGCAGCAAAATCCGGGTTGCTCAAGATGCGCACAACGGCATTGGCCATGGCCTCGTCGTCTTTAGGCAACACCAAAAGACCTGTTTTTTCGTGATCGATGATTTCCGTCACTCCGCCCACGCGTGTGGCCACCACAGGTACACCGGCAGCCTGGGCCTCGATGACCACACGGCCAAAAGCCTCCTGGGTCACCGTCGAGAGCACCAGACAATCCGCCTTGCTCAATAATTGAGGAATATCCCGGCGGTTACCCATAAACTCAACCTGTGCCGAAATACCTAAGCGTTTGGTCAAAAGCAGCAATTCATCCTTGTAGGCCTGTTTTTTAGCCGGAGCGTCTCCGATGATCTGCACCTTGACCGACGGCATCCGCCGGATCACGCGGGACATGGCTTTTAAAAAGTATGGGTGGCCTTTTAAAGGCGTGATACGTCCGATCATGACCACGTTATACGTCTTTTTATGGGATGGCAAGGGCCTGGCCGCATTGAACTTCTCCAAGTCCACGCTGCGCGGGATGACCCTGATATTCTCTGCCGGCGTCTTAAAATCCTGGACCATGTGCCTGCCGACAACTTCACTGATGGCAATGACAAGCTTGCCCCACCCCATCACCCGGCTGAAGAAGTGGGACGAATAATAACCATGACAGGTGGTGATAAAGTGGGCCTCAGTCCTGCGGCAGGCAAAAAAAGCGATCCAAGCCGGCACGCGGGAGCGGGCATGGACAATATCGATCTTTTCCTTTTTGATGATGGCCACGAGCTTGGACATGCAGCGCCAGGCGATGATGGGATTTTTGGCATGTACGGGCAGGGTATAATGCTTGGTGCCTTCAGATTGCAGCTGGGCCACCAGGGCACCGCCGTTGGAAACGACAACCGATTTATGGCCCTGGGCCACCAGGCAGCGGCTCAGATCCACAGTGCCGGTCTCGACCCCGCCGACATTAAGCTCAGGAAGGATTTGCAGGATATTCATCAGGCTATTCGCTCCAAGCCTTTTTGGATGACGGTCTGGTCATCGACGGACTTTAAACTTATTTTACAGCTGAGCAGCTGGGTGATCTTCGCCTTGATATCTTCTACGGAACTTACCATTAAGTACCCCTGATCATTTAATTTCAATACAAAATCCTCATATTTGTCCCTGGGCTTGTCCCGGTAGCGCCCATTGGGGGAAAACACCAGGGTGCGGCGCACCGAGCATAGCGCCTCGGAGATCATGGAAATACTTTCACCGGAAACGATGATGAGGTCTGATAAGGACAAAATACCGCCAACGGCTTCCGGCACGTTGCGCTGATTGGCAATGATGCACAATGGACAACGTTCGAAACCTTTAAGCTCGCGGGCAATGAGCCCCTCGACCTCCGGAGGCGTTCGTCTGGATGTGGTCAACAGGATATCAGCGTTGTAATGCAAGGCTGCTTTTTTAAGCTGGTCGATCAATTCGCGGATATGGTTTTCATCGAACTTGACCCCTTCGGCATCGCCGCCCAGCAGCACACCGAATTTGGTGCGCACATTCCCCTTTAAATGGGAATAGCATCTCAGGAGCCCCTCCTCCTGCTCTTTTAAATAAGCAGCGCTGATCAAATTAGGAGAGACCTTCGGGATTATCAAACGGGCCCGTTTGAGATCCTTAGGGCCGTCATGCTCGGGCAAGACTACGATATCAAACCGTTCATGGGAAATAATGCCCGGCGATAAAACACAAATGGAACGGGCCAGGTGATTGCGGCTCAAGATAAAATTGGCGCCGGCAGCCTGGGAACCACAGGAGATCACATAGTCCGCCTTGTATTTCATGAGCTCCTTGTAGGAATCCTCCGTCAGAAAATATTTCAAGCACTCCTCTTTTTTCAAAAAACTGAAATATTGGGACAAAAAAACATACAGAGTGAGCATCGAGGGGCTAAGCTTGTTCTGCCATTGCAATGAGACAACCGCCTCTTGGGAGGACTTGCCATTTTTCTTTAAAACCTCGCTTAAATTTCTGGATAAGGCCTGGGATTGCCTTAGATGCCCTGTCCTGCCGTCATCCACGATCAACACTTGCGCTTGATTGGAATACTTAAAAACCTTGTAAAACCACAAGTATTCATCCGGATGTTCTTTAAGCAGCTCTTCGAACTGCGCCACGCCTTTGCCTATATTGGCCCTGACGTCTTTTTCCATGTCTCCGGTTTGCGTTAATTCAAGAGGCGGAAAAACCTTCAGCAGGTGTTTGCCGTCCGGGCGCCTTTCTATCCACGCCGGGCACAGGGCGCAGCCGTACTTCAACGCCAGGCGCAGGGCGCCGGTGGACATGGAAGCGGTCTTGCCCATAAAAGGAACAACCAGTCCTGTTTTGCCTCCCTGGTCAAGGACAAGGGAGACGACCTCGTTGTTCTGGAGGGCCTTGATGATCTCCTTGCCTCCACCGCCGGTGGTGATCACGCGAGCGCCGGCGATGGTACGGTATTCATTAAGCATCTTGTCGAGTTGGGGGAATCTGGGCTGTTCATTGACCACAACGTGGTAGGAACCCTGGGTGACCCCGCCGATGATGCTGGCCAGTTCCCAGCTTCCGGAATGAATGGCCAAAAAGATAACACCCTTGCCTCGGGCCAACGCCTCATCAATGTTCTTCTGGCCTTCCAGGTCGACAAACCGGTCAAGGCCCAAACTCTTGATCTTAGGCAGGCATAAGAGCTCAACGACACTTTGGATAAAATTGATAAAAACTCTTTTGCCTAAAAGGCGCAATTGGGCCGGCTCAAGCTTGCCGGCGAACACGGTCTTCAGGTTGGCGTAAACCACCTTTCTTTTCTTGGACAAACAGGTATAACCGATACGGCCCAGGAGGCGCCCCAGCCAAAGGCTCGTCCTCATAGGCAACAGCATAAAAAGAAAAGCTGCCGTCTTAACGCAGGCAAATAGAACTGATTTTTTCAAAAAATTCATCGGCTCCTTTGGTGATTTCCAGCTGTACCGGCACATAGACCAGGCGCAGGCCCGTAAACAAACTCTTGAATGAACGTAATTTCACCGTATCCTTATGGGTGGTGACCAAAACTTCGATCTGCTGCGAACGGCAATACGCCGTCATGTGCCGTATATCACCGGCGTTATAGGCATGATGGTCCATGTAGGTAAAGAATTTAACGGCCTGGACCGACGAATTCTTCAAGGTCAATTCGAAAGAAAGCGGATCGCCGATGGCACAAAACCCCACCACCCGCTTCTGGTTCAGGAAATCCGGGGGCATGATCGTCCCGTCAAAAGCATCAATGGTGGCCCCGCTCTTATAAATACTTTCCATGATCAAGGCTTTCGGGTTTAACTTCTGAAGCCGCGATGTCAAAGCAGTTATATTTTTAGAAGCGCTGGTCTTGGTCAATATAAAAACATCCGCGCGTCTCAAGGCTGATAAAGGTTCCCGCAGGACGCCTGCCGGCAGCAAATAGCCGTTGCCGAAAGGATTGACGGCATCGATGGTCACGATGTTCAGATCACGGTGCAGGGGCCAGTGCTGGAAGGCATCATCGCAGATGTAGACATCTGCCGGGAGCGTCGATTCAGCCTCGCGGATATTGGCAGAGCGGTCCCCCCCTGCCAGCACCGGAATATAGGGGATCTGTTCATTAAGCATGTCCACTTCGTCGCTAATTTTCGAAATTTGGGGTTTATAACCGCGGATAAGCACGATCGATTTGAATCCCTTGTTTTGTAAATTTTTAGCAAGCCAAATAACCAAGGGAGTCTTCCCTGTCCCTCCCACCGTAATGTTGCCGATGCTGATCACGGGTTTGGGGGCCTTGTATATGCCCTTCAGACGGCAAAGGTTGCGATGGCAAACAACACCCCATTCATACACCATAGAGAAAGGCACCAGCAAATACATGATCAATTGGCCTATAAAGCTGGTGTTTTGCCCCTTCATGATGGAAAGCAAATAGGCCTTCATTGTAAAAATCCCGCCAGGTATTCCAGGCAGCGCTCAGTGGCGCCCTGATTAACGGCAACAACTTCTTTGGCCGCATCCCCTAACGCCCGGCGCCTTTCTTCATCCGCGCCCAAGGAAAGGACCGCCTTCTCAAAACTTTCCGGGTCCGCCACCTGGACAAGGGCCTCGCGTTCTTTAAAGCAGGCAACGATGTCCCTGAAATTCTGCACATGAGGACCGATGATGACGGCCTTGCCATAGGAAGCAGGCTCAATGATATTTTGCCCCCCGCCCTTGACCAGGCTTTTGCCTACGAAAACGAGCGAGGCCACGGAATACAAAGAGCGCAGCTGACCGATGGTATCCACAATGACAACAGTGTCCCTGGCTAAAGCTTTCTTGTCCCATTGGGAGAATTTAACGGATTTCATGGCGCGCCCTGCAATAAGCTGCATGATCTTATCCGTTCTTTCCACGTGCCGGGGGGCGATGATCAAACGCCATTGGGGGTAATGTTCAATAAGCTTGATATAAGCATCAAGCACCATGTCTTCTTCGCCCGGATGGGTGGAACCCGCCACCCACCAATTGCGTCCCTGTTCCCAAGACCAGACGGATGATTGCGCAGGCTTGACCGGCTCGTCAAATTTAATATTGCCGACAACAACCACCTTCGAGGCTTCAGCGCCCAGATCGATGACCCTGTCAGCATCAGTCTTGCTTTGCATGCACCAAACCCGGATTTGATTTAAAACATTTCTTAGCAGAAGGCGGACCCATTTGTAACGGCTGAAAGACGCATCCGAAATACGGCCATTAATGACAACCGCCGGGATATTCTTTAAATGAAGTCTCCTGAAAAGATTCGGCCATATTTCAGTCTCCACGGCTATGTATAATTTGGGAGCGATCAGTTTGACAAAACGGCTGGTCACCCAGCTGAAATCCACGGGTGAAGGCACAACCAAAGCCTTCCCCCTCAAGCGTTCGCAGGCAAGCGCATATCCGGTTTTGGTTGTAACGGTGACAACAAACTGGTAGGCCGGATAAAGCTGTCTTAAACGGGACAAAAAATTATCAATGACCATCACCTCGCCGACGCTGACGCCGTGCAGCCATATATTGGTATTTTGCTTTATCTGACGTTCGATCTCTGGGTCAAAACGCCCTGTCCTCATGGAAAATCCTGTATATCCCCGGCCGGTCAGCAGCAAATACGGCAGGTACAGCAACGCATAAAATAATAAAATAAAATTATACAGGACGAGCATGTACTTATTATAACTTTTCATTTTCAAAAAACATTAAGATTTATATCTATATTAAGCGCGCGGGTGGGCCTTATCGTAAATTCTTTTGAGCTTGTCCGTGGTCAGGTGGGTGTAGATCTGTGTCGTGGAAAGGTTCACATGCCCTAAAAGCTCCTGCACACTGCGCAGGTCGGCCCCATGGTCCAAGAGATGGGTGGCAAAGGAATGGCGGAACATGTGCGGCGTGACATGCTGGGCCGCGGCCTGTTCGAGGATGTATTTATTGATGATATTGCGCACACTGCGGTCAGTCAAGGGGGTGCCGTTCTTGTTGAGAAAAACAGCCTGGGCTTTGACCTTGCGTTTGTCCAAATAGTCCTTTAGAGCATACAACGCCTTATCGCCGATGGGCACGATGCGCTCCTTCTTGCCCTTGCCCATGACCTTGATGACGTTGCTGATAAAATCCACGTCGTCCGTCTTGAGGCCCACCAGCTCACTCACCCGGATGCCTGTTGAATAAAGCACCTCGAAAATGGCCCTGTCCCGGAAAGAACTAATTTTGTCGCTGCGGGGCGCCTCGAGGATCTTAACGGTCTCCTCCTCCGTCATAAAATGCGGCAGGGGCTTGTCGAGCTTTGGGGTCACTAAAAGCTTGGCCGGGTTGGAAGACAGCACGCCTTCCCGTTGAAGAAATTTAAAAAATGAACGCAGGGCCGAAAGCTTGCGGCTGACGCTGCGCGGCTTTAAATTCCGCGCCTTAAGCAGGGCTAAAAACCGCCGCAGGTCGGGATACCCCGCCTTCTTGACAGGGGTATTGCCCAAAAATGCGGCGAATTCCTGAAGATCGATCCGGTAATTAAGCGTGGTATGGCTGGAATAATTCTTTTCGACTTCTAGGTAGGTGAAAAATTTATCCAGATATTCGATCATGGATTGGCAGCCGGAAGCTTATTGGCAATGAACTTGCATTCTGGGTAACGGCTGCACCCGTAGAAAACCGCACCGCGGTGCGAACGGCGTTCGACCAATTCCCCGGTACAGCCGGGCGAAGGGCATTTGACTCCGGTGGTAAAAGGTTCCGCATGTTTGCAGGCAGGGAAACCCGTACAACTGATAAAACGGCCACGGCGTCCCCACTTGACCGCCAGGGGCTTGCCGCATTCAGGGCAATTTTTATCAATGAAGGTTTGTGTCTTTTGGATATTGGCTTGGGCAAAATCGAGGTCTTCCTTAAAAGGACCCCAAAAGTCACCCAGGACCTTGGCATACGCGTTGACCCCTTCTTCAATGGAATCCAGTTCCTCTTCCATCGTCGCGGTAAAACCGATATCCATGATCTTCTTAAAATATTCCATGAGCAAATGACAGATCTTGATCCCCAATTCCGTGGCAGTGAAGTAACCGCGCTCGCGCACCACATAATTACGGTAAACCAGGGTCTGGATGATGGAAGCATAGGTGGATGGCCGGCCGATCCCCTGTTCTTCCAGGGCCTTGACCAGGCTCGCTTCCGAATACCTCGCCGGAGGTTTGGTGAAATGCTGGGTCGGTTTAACCTCCAGCAAGTCAAGCGCATCTCCTTCGGCATACAGGGAAGGATCCAATTTAATGTCCTGGTCCTCATTGTCCCTGTACATGGTCAAATAACCGGGAAACGCCAGGATCGACCCCGAAGCCCCAAATTGAAACCGCCCGGCTGCGATCTCGATCTTGGTCTGCTCGAAAACAGCAGGCATCATCTGGCAGCTGATAAATCTCTTCCAGATAAGGTCATATAAGCGGTATTGATCATCGGTCAGGTACTGTTTAAGGCTCTCCGGTTTTCGGGAAATCACGCTGGGACGGATGGCCTCATGGGCTTCCTGGGCACTTTTCTTGGATTTGAATTTATTGGGCTGCTCAGGCAGGTATGGGGCGCCGTGGTCCTTTTTGATCAACTCCCTGACCTTCTCAATGGCCTCGGCCGCGATATTGACGGAATCCGTACGCATATAGGTAATAAGCCCTTCAGGCTCTTCTTCGCCGATGGCGATACCTTCGTACAACTCCTGGGCAATGGACATGGTTTTTGAGGTATTGAAACCTAATTTGCTGAAAGCCTCCTGCTGCAGGGTGCTGGTGATGAACGGGGCCGGCGCATTGCGCTTGACCTGTTTGGTGTTGATGGCGGAGATCTTAAAGGGGGACTTTCTGATCTCATCGACAATGCTTTCAGTCTGCGGCTGGTTCTTGAGGTCTATTTTCTCCCCATCGATCTTTTCCAAATTAGCCGTCAAGATGTCTTTAACGCCCTTCTTTTGCAGGTCAACGGCGATCTGCCAATATTCCTGGGGCACAAAACTTTTGATAGCCTCTTCACGCTCCACTATGAGGCGCAGGGCAACGGACTGCACGCGCCCGGCGCTCAAGCGGGAGCCGACCTTCTCCCACAACAAGGGGCTGATCTGATAACCCACCATGCGGTCTAAAACACGGCGGGCGTTCTGGGCGTCGACTAGCTTCCGGTTAAATTCGCGGGGGTGCTCAAAAGCCTTCTTGACCGCCTCACGGGTGATCTCATGGAAAACCACCCTCTGGACCTTCTTGCCCTTGGCGATGTGTTCGATCAGGTTCCAGCCGATGGCTTCCCCTTCACGGTCAGGGTCGGTGGCGATATAAATTTCCTCGACCTCTTTGGCTTCCTTTTTTAATTTGGCCATGGTCTTTTGCTTGTCACGCACAACGATAAACCTGGCCTCAAAATCCTTGTCCACGTCCACGCCAAGCGTGGACTTGGGCAGATCGATCAAGTGCCCCATGGAAGCGGTGACCTTGTATTTGGATCCTAAAATTTTATTGATCGTCTTGACCTTAGCCGGCGATTCGACGATGACTAATGCTTTTGACATGATCTATTTCCTAACGTAATATTGACCGGGCAGCTGCCTGATCAGATGCTTTAATTCAAGACTTAAAGCAATATTGATAAGACGGCTGATATCAAATCCTGTTTCCTGGACCAGCTCATCTAAATGCACCGGCGCAGAGCCGATGCAGGGATAAACTCTGGATTGCTCATCACTGAGCAGGACAACCTTCTGGTCCTGCCCCCCGGAGAATGGCCTGTGCTCTCCCATAATGCGCGCCAGCACATCATCGGGAGTCAGCGCCATACAGGCTCCGTCGCGGATCAACTGGTTGCTGCCCAGGCCATGCTCATTATCGATATTCGACGGCAAAACAAACACATCCTTGTGTTGCGCCTGCGCATAATCGGCGGTGATCAACGCTCCGCTTCTAAGCCCCGCTTCGATGACTACCGTGGCACGGGACAGGCCGCTGATGATGCGGTTACGCCACGGGAAATTATGCTTCAACGGCGGCATCGAAAAAGCAAACTCTGAAACAACGCACCCCTGGGAACTGATCCTTTCCATAAGAGGAATGTTTTCCTTAGGGTACATATGGTTAAATCCGCAGCCGATGACAGCCACGGTGGTACCGTCCGCCTCCAAGGCACCCTGATGGGAGGCGGTATCAATGCCGCGCGCCAGGCCGGAGACAACCGTCAGGCCGGCTTCGACAAAGGTCCGGGCAAAAAATTTAGCCGATCGGCAGCCGTAAAAACTGGCCGCCCTCGAACCAACCAGGGCCACGGACGGCTGGTGCAAGACCTCCATGCGCCCTTTAAGATAGAGCACCACCGGCGCATCATCAAAACCATTCAAAGAACCGGGAAAGTTCTCTTCAACTGCCGTAAGAGCAACAATTCCTTTGCGTTGCATCAGATTATATTCGTCTTGCAGGAATTTGTCTTTAGAAAAATTTAATATGTTTGTAACAAGCTCTAATGAAAGCAATTTAGATAAGGCCAATTGCTCCCGGCCGGCCCCTAAAACCGCCTGAGCGCCGCCAAAGAGCGCCATCAGTTTGCGGATGCGCACAGCGCCCAGGTCAGGCACGGCGTTCAAGACCAGCAAAGCCTCCCGCTCTGTCATAATTCCTCCTCAGGGATAAGGGACAATATTATCCCTTATACTTTTTGATGATTTCGGCAACCGGGCCTTCGATGGAGGCGTCATTGGCATCAATGACGAAGTCAGCCTGGTTGTACAGGGGGAGTCGTTGATTGTATAACTCTTTAATGCACCCGAGGGGGTCGGGGCCTTTCAACAAGGGCCGGTGGCCCTCATGTTTCACGCGCTCATAAATGACTTCAGGGGCGGCCTGCAGATAAAATACGATACCATTGCTCTTGAGGTTTGCCAAGTTTTCTTTGCGTAAGACCACCCCTCCGCCGCAATCGATGATGATGCCGCGGCGCTGGGATATTTCTTCAATGACTTTCTGTTCGAGGTCACGGAAATAAGCCTCGCCCTTGGTTTTAAAAATATCGAGGATGCGCCGGCCTTCTTTGGCTTCGATAAGTTCGTCGGCAGCCACCACCTCCAGGCCGAGGCGACGTCCCAGTTCACAGGCGATCATGGATTTTCCGGAACCCATAAATCCGATTAAACAAATATTCTTTTCCATGGCAATTTATCCTCGCGGCTGAAGGCCTGGATATAATTGGGAGGTCGGGTCCGACTGCCAATATTGCTTGCTTTGCACATCCATGACACTCAATCGCCCTCCCCATCCGGCTCCGGTATCCAAGTCCCAAACATTGCACAATTTTAATGGTTTTGTCGAACCCAAATGGGTGACAGGAGTATGGCCTATATAGATCTCTTTAAAGCCGCCGAATAGATGATCCGGATTGGTCCGGCTCATACCCGAAGCATACTCGATCAGGGTTCTGTCCCAGGCCAGTTCTTGCTCTGGCTGGGATTGGATCGGCCGCCGGTGATCGAACCCTCCGTGCACAAAGATCCTGTCCTCACAAGCAAACCAAAAAGAGGCGGTCCTTAAGAAATCGACATGAGGCTTAGGCATGGGATTACCGCCGTAAGAGGCGATGGTCCCTTTACCGCCCTGGGAGAGCCAGACATCTTCCTTCCACCCAGTTTGCGCCCATTTCAAGGCCCACAGGTCATGATTGCCCAAGATATACCGGCAATGCTTGACCCCTAGAAGAGCGTCGATACAGGCATTGACATGCGGGTAGCCGTCGCATACATCACCCAGGACGATCAAAAGATCCCTGGCGGCATCAAAACCGCACCGCTCGAAACACTGAAGCATGGCTTTATAGGCGCCATGGATATCACCCATCACCAGGGTCTTCATGGCTCACTTGATCAAAGAAACCGTAAATATTAAATTTCTTTTGCTGATATGGTATTTGATGCCGACCAAACCGTGGTATCCTGCTTCTTCATAAATTTTGCTTAATTGCTGCAAGACAGCGTCCACATCACCAGTGGATAGACGCTTGTTGCGGTATGGCCTGAAAAGCCTGGTAAATTGTGCCCTGTCATCAAGGACAAAGCCCTGAATAGAAATACTGCGGATCAAGACGCGCTGGGACGGTGCCGCTGCAGCCTGCGCCGGCATGGTCTCCTGAGCCAGGACCGGCACTGCTGTAAACAGCAAAAACGATAAAAGGATAAAGCGCATATGTCATTCCCCTCCGGTGCTGTCTGCCGTTGAATTATCCTGCTCTTGCTGGGTCTGTGAAACCCCCTGACTGGTCACCTTCAATTCCTTGGCATTCACGCCGCCAAGAGCACAAAACAACTCAACCTTGATCACATCGCCCACCTTGGCAGGCAAGGCCACATCGTCACTGAACTTATCATAGGCGTCCTGACGGAAAAAATTAGAGGTCGAAATCAACTTGCCGTTGACGTAAACATTCATCAGGCGTATATACATCTTTTGCAGGTTAAAGGACTGGTGATGCGCCTCCACATGCAAATTTTTATGCCCCATGTCGTAAGACAAGCTGATATCCGTGGGGGCATGGGCCCAAGCGATGGAAGCAGGCAAAAAACATATACACAACAAGACAAATTTCTTCATAAGTGATAAATGCCCCCGGTCACCACGTAGTTGATGATCAGGTCGCCCCAAAATAGACTGGCCAACGCAGCGAGGATAATAAAAGGGCCGTAGGCGATGGCGCTGTCCTTGGTGCGGATCTTTTCCACGATACCGTAAACCGCGCCGAAAAAAGGCGCCAGGAAAAAGGTCAGCAGCGCCAGCTTCCAGCCCATGAAGGCGCCGATCATCGCCATCAATTTCACGTCCCCGCCGCCCATGGTCTCCTTTTTGAAAACAAAATCGCCGATCATCCCCATAAGATAAATGATCCCCCCGCCCACCAAAATCCCAAGCAGGGACAGGCCCAGGCCCCAAAAAGGCGAAGTCACCCCATGCAATTGGGGGACGATCAGGCTGAAAACCAGGCCGGCGATCATCCCGCCGACGGAAACCTCGTCGGGAATGATACGGTGCTCAAAATCCACGAAAGTAGCCACGATAAAACCGCTGACCATGACCAGATACGGCCACAACACCGGCCGCATCCCGTAATAAGTCCAAAAAAGAAAGAACACCACCCCTGTTAAAAGCTCAACGAACAAATAACGAAAGGATATTTTGGCCTTGCACGCGCGGCAGCGGCCGCCTAAGACAAGCCAGCTGACCAGGGGGATATTATCGTACCAGGCGATCGGAGCCTTGCAGGAAACGCAATGAGATCCCGGGAAAACCACGGATTTCTCATGAGGAAGGCGCACGATGCACACGTTAAGAAAACTGCCGACCATCGTCCCCATAATAAAAACAAAGAAACCAAAGACATTATTAAGATCCATGAACACTTGCCACCTCCAGAGATTTTCTCATGATTTTTTTGGTCTTTTCATCAAGTTCCATATCCGCCCAATGTCCGAAGGCCAGGGCCCCCTGATAAAAAAGCATGCCCAACCCGTTGGAGACCTGCGCCCCTTTCCGGCGGGCCTGGGCCAAAAGCTCAGTCTCTGCGGGATTATAAATGACGTCATAAACCAGCATGTCCTTATGCAAGGCCTCGGGGTCGACTAAAATATCATCGGCATTTCTTAATCCCACACTGGTGGTGTTGATCAAAATGTCTGCCAATTCGACATTCAAATCCTCGACCTCATCGACAACTTCCACCCTGTCCACGGCAATTTTCTGACCGATGTCTTTGAGCAGGATATCGGCATTACACCGGGTGCGGTTATAAAGGGCAATGCGCTCCGGGCCTTGCGGCAGCAGGCACAGGACGCTGATGATGGCACGCGCCGTCCCGCCCGCACCCAGCAGGGCCACCCGTTTGTCCTTAAGGTCACATTTCAATTCCGCCAGGTGACTGATAAAGCCAGGACCGTCAGTGTTGAACCCGCGGATCTTGCGCTGATGGTCAATGACAAGAGTGTTGACCGCGCCGATCTTGTCAGCCAAAGGATCAACGCTGTCCAGAAAGGCAAGCACATCTTCCTTGTAAGGCACGGTCACATTAAGGCCGAAAATGGGATTGTCCTCCTCCTTGAGGTCTTCCATAAAGAGCTTAAGCTCCTGCGTATCCTCCAGAGGGAACAACTTGTAAACCGCATTGACCTTCAAGGCCTTAAAAGCAGCGTTATGCATGACCGGCGAAAGGCTATGAGAAACCGGATTACCGATGATCCCATAGATGGCCGGCGGTTCATAATTCATGGCTTTAATCTTTGCTGGGCGACGAATTTATTGATCGCATTTATATAAGCTTTGGCAGACGCCTCGATGATGTCCGTACTGGCTGCGCGGCCGATCACGGTCTCGCCTTCAAAGGCCACCTTAACCGTCACTTCGCCCAAAGCGTCCTTGCCCTGAGTGACGGATTTGATGCCGTAATCCAACAAGTTGGCCTTCAATTTGGTCAGGGATTCAATGGCCTTATAGCAGGCATCCACAGGACCATCACCGGTGGACTTTTGGGCATACTTTTTCCCCTTATATAAAACAGTAACCACCACTTCAGGAGATATATTTGTCCCGCTGGTTGATATCAAATCCACTAACGTGTAAGCGACACTTGTTTGGTGGCCCTCATCCTCCACAATAGCCGCCAAGTCTTCATCATAAATTTCCTTTTTCTTGTCCGCCAGGTGTTTAAAACGGGCAAAAGCCTTGTCCAAATCAACTTCAGACAGCTCGATCCCCAACCCTTTTAAACGGTCCTTGAAGGCATGACGGCCGGAATGCTTGCCCAGAACCAGACCTTCGGTCGCCGGCACGCCCACATCTTCAGGGTTCATGATCTCGTAGGTGCGCCGCTCTTTCAACACACCGTCCTGATGGATGCCGGATTCATGACGGAAGGCATTGGCCCCCACGATCGCCTTATTGGGCGGCACAATAAATCCAGTGGCTTTGGAGACCATGCGGGAGATCCGGTAAAATTCTTTTGCATTGATCCCGGTCGTCAAATGATACAAATCGGAACGGGTCCTGATGGCCATGACAATCTCTTCCATGGAGGCATTGCCCGCCCGTTCGCCGATGCCGTTGATGGTGCATTCCACCTGACGGGCGCCGTTGCTAACCCCGGCCAGAGAATTGGCCACCGCCAACCCCAAATCATCATGACAATGGGTGGAAACCACCGCCTTGTTGATATTAGGCACACTATTGCAAATACCTTGGATAACCGAACCGTATTCTTCCGGAGCGCTGTAGCCTACGGTATCTGGAATATTGACCGTCGTGGCACCGGCTTTAATGACCTCTTCCAGGATGCGGTACAAAAACGCCTTTTCCGTGCGCGAGGCATCTTCAGGGGAGAATTCGATATTGTCCATCCGTTTGCGGGCGTATTTGACAGCCTCGACCGCCATGGCCACGATCTCATCCTGGCTCTTTTTCAATTTATAGTCCAGGTGTATCTTGGAGGTGGCCAAAAAGATATGGACCCGCTTGTGCTTGGCCGGCTTGACAGCCTCGATGACTGCGTCGATGTCCTTGACCATGCAGCGGGCCAGGCCGCAGACACAGGACTCTTTGATATGTCGCGCCACATTCTGGACGGAGGCAAAATCCCCCGGCGAAGAAACCGGAAAACCGGCTTCAATGATATCCACCCCCAAACGCTCCAAAGACAAGGCGATTTCCAGCTTATCTTCCGGACTCATGGTGGCCCCGGGCGCCTGCTCCCCGTCGCGCAGGGTGGTATCAAAAATAGTAACCTTTTCGTTTTTCATAGGATAACCCTCAATTTAAAAATTAAGGGCGGCTGTTGAAGCCGCCCTTAGTATATACCAATTTTTTCAACGGTGTAATCAACAGTTTTACTTTTTCATCCAGCTCATCATGCCCCTAAGTCGTTTACCGACCTTTTCAACCGGATGCTTCTCGCCTTGCTGGCGCATCTTAAGGAAATTTTTACGGCCCTTTTTGTTCTCCTCCATCCATTCCTTGGCAAATTTGCCGGTCTGGATCTCTTTTAATATCTTTTTCATTTCCTGGCGGGTGCGGGCATTCACAATGCGTTTGCCGCGCGTCATGTCGCCGTATTCGGCGGTGTCGGAAACGCGTTTGCGCATGCCCTGGATACCGTCTTCATAGATCAAATCCACGATCAATTTCAATTCATGCAGGCATTCAAAATACGCAATTTCCGGTTGATACCCGGCAGCCGTCAGGGTCTCAAAACCGGCCTTGACC
This sequence comes from Candidatus Omnitrophota bacterium, assembly GCA_028870995.1. GTDB lineage: Bacteria > Omnitrophota > Gorgyraeia > Zapsychrales > Fredricksoniimonadaceae > JABDGZ01. The sequence goes on from JAGWOI010000012.1 coordinate 45,471, forward strand.
AGCTCACTGGCCCCGCCGCACAACACCGCCTGCTCACCGAAAAGATCCGTCTCGGTCTCTTCCTTGAAAGTCGTCTGAATTATCCCGGCGCGGGAACCGCCAATGCCCTTGGCATAAGCCAGCGCCACCTTCAAAGCCTTTCCCGTAGCGTTCTGGTGCACAGCCACCAGGCAAGGGACGCCACGGCCTTCCTCGTACTGCCGGCGGACCAGGGCCCCGGGACCTTTGGGTGCGATCATAAAGACATCCACATTTTTAGGCGGGACAATAAACTTAAAATGGATATTAAACCCATGGGAAAAAGCCAAGGCCTTGCCCTTTGTCAAATACGGTTTGATGGAATTCTTATAAATATCCGCCTGCAAATGGTCCTGGGTCAGGATGATGATCACATCGGCTTTTTGAGCCGCCTCCTCAACGGAGACAGGATTGAAACCATCCTCAAGGGCCTTATCATAGTTAGGACCGCCGGGACGCTGGGCCACGATGACCTTCAAGCCGCTGTCACGCAAATTCAACGCCTGGCCGCGGCCCTGGATTCCGTAACCCACCACGGCGATGGTTTTATTTTTAATGTCATTGATGTTGCAGTCTTTGTCGTAGAAGATCTTAGCCATTTTTTCCTTTTCCTGATAATTAATGTCTAACACTTAACGCGGCAATGATTCCGGCCGCAGCCATGATAAAAGGCACTGCCATGCCGCCAATCATGGTCAGCAAACCGAATTTATGACCAAAATTGATGGTCCATCCCAACGCCGGGTTGCTTTTGGGGACCCATAAACGCGTGTCTCTTTTGCTCCAATAGCAGCGGCAATACGCAGGACCGGACCAATTGTTTGGATCGTTCCACTCCTGCTCGTTGACGCCTTGCTGGCCTGGATTAATCATCCCCTTCGCCGTCCAAATGAGCCTGGGTATGACGCAAACCGATGGTGGTGTTCACCGGCTTGATGATGGAGGTCACAAAATCCTTGGTGTCATTGACCTCAAGCTGCTTAAAAAGAAATTCGAAGCTCTTTTCAATTTCAGCAGCGATCCCTTCCTTGACACTTTCAGGAAGACCGTAAATCTCCTTCTTAAACTGTCCAAGCGCGCGTTTGCGGGCCTTGTAAAGGAACTGTTCTTCGGTGTCCTTGGGCTTGCGCTCACTCTGACAGTTCGCCTTGGTCCAATCCATCATTTTGGCATACAAATCTTTCGGGAACAGCTTGCTGTCCAGGGTCTTGTTCTGAAAATTGGTGGCCAGATGGATTTCAATGGTCCCCACGGAAGGGAATTTATTGAATTGATCATCCGTCAGGGTGGAAGCGCCGTGCTGCACCGCACCGCCCATGCCGAACTTGGATTTGGCTGCGGCCGAGAGATCTTTCAAAGTGTTAAAATCGACATTAGCCTTGGCAATGGTGCCGTCAGGCAGGACCGTCCCGCCATGGGAAGTCCCGGTCTGCACGGAAATCTTGCTTAAACCCGTCACGCCTTTGGGCAAGCTTTGATTGTAGCCTTCAGTGAAAGCCACCAGCTCCTCGACGGTGGAATTCTTATGGCCGACCTCGCCGATCTCGCCGCCGATCGAAACCTGGACGCCTTGAGGCTGGATCTTACGGATAAAGGCGGTCATGTCCGCGCAGACTTCAAAATTATCACGCTGCTGCTCAGTTAAGGTCTGACGGTCCAATTTAACCGTGGTCGATGAATCCACATCAATATTATAGAAGCCGGCAGCCACGCAATCCGCAACCATATCCTTAAGAGCAGCAACCTCCTTGGCCTTGTTCTCAAAATAGGAAGCCGCCTTGATCTGGCAATGGTCGCCCTGCACGAACACCGGACCGCTATAACCCTCTCTGATCGCGGCAGCCAGGATAACGGCGGCATACTCGATGGGCGGCTGGTTGGTATAACCCATTTCTGATTTGGCGATTTCAAAGATAAAGGCACCGGCATTCAAACGCTTGGCCACGCGAAATATGGCGCGGGCCAGATGATAGGTCAGCGAGCGCAAGTTCATGGCCGGTGTAGTGAAGCTCTTGCCCTGCCCCTTGCCGCGGGCGATATAAACGTCATGGATGGAGGCCAAAAAGATGCCTTTGGCGCGCGCCTCGGCCTGGATCTCACGGGCCAATGCCTCCTTCTCCTTGATATTATCGGTCATGACCAGCTTTTGAATTACTGCATCCACATTAAAACCCGTATTGACTGCCATTTGACTCCCTCTCCTTCTTTAAGGTAACGTTTTAAGTTAAAATTTTCAATAATTGATAACGCCGGTCCATATCCTCATGAGCCCGGCGGGTAGCATCTTTGAGATCGATAACGTTGATTTTATCCTGCAAGACGCCGACCGCTTTGCCGTAAATGCCGTTGAGCAAAAGATCGACCGCCGCGGCCCCCAACCTGGTGGACAAAATCCTGTCCTGACCGCTGGGGGTGCCGCCGCGCTGCACATGCCCTAACACTGCGTAACGGGTTTCAAGGCCTATGGCCTTGGTGATATTCTCAGCCACCACCTGAGCTTTGGCGGCGCCTTCGGCCACAATAATGATCCAGCTTATCTTGCCTTTGGCATTGCCTTCCCTGGCCTCATCGTACATGGCCTCATAATCAAAAGCGCGTTCGGGTATTATAACATCTTCCGCACCGGCCGCAAGCGCAACTTCCATGGCGATGTAACCGGATTTATTGCCCATGACTTCCACCACGAAGATGCGTTCCATGCTTTGAGCCGTGTCTCGGATCTTGTCAATGGACTCCAAGGCGGTATTGATGGCAGTCGAGCAGCCGATGGTCTGGTCCGTACCGATCAAATCATTGTCGATGGTGCCAGGCAATCCCACTGTGGGAATGCCGGACAATTCGTAAAGACGGCTGGCACCCCGGTAGGAACCATCCCCGCCGACCACGATCAAAGCATCGATGGTATTGCGCCGCAGGACTTCGGCAGCCTTGAGCTTGCCCTCATCCGTAGAAAACTCCTTGGAACGGGCGGTTTTCAGGATGGTCCCGCCTTTATTGATGATATTGGAGACCGAGCGGTGGTTCATGGGCACTATATCGTCCTCCAAAATCCCCTGATACCCGCGCATGATGCCCGCCACTTCAAGGTCGTAATGCAGCGCATAGCGCACCACCGAACGGATGGCCGCATTCATCCCCGGACCATCACCACCTGAGGTTAAAATCCCGATTTTCTTGATTTTATTCGCCATAAGAAAGACTCCCGCCTTCAAAGACCGCTTTTTCCGGCCTTAAAGTTGTTTAATATTCAAGGAATTTGGGTATTATACCACCATAAAAACTGGGACACATTGACTTTTTTAAAAAATAAATATAAAAGTCAATGTGTCCCAGTTTTTATAAAAAAGATGCCGTCAATACCGGTAGTGGTCCGGCTTAAAAGGCCCCTCAACCTTGACACCCAGGTATTTCGCCTGTTGGGAGGTCAAGACATCCAGTTTGGCGCCCACCTTGGCCAAATGCAGGCTGGCCACCTTCTCGTCCAGGTGCTTGGGCAGTGTGTAGACCTTATGTTCATACTTATGCCCGTTTTGCCAAAGTTCGATCTGAGCCAGCACCTGGTTGGTGAATGAATTGCTCATGACAAAGGAAGGATGCCCCATGGCGCAGCCCAAATTGACCAGCCGCCCTTCAGCCAGGACAATGACCTTTTTGCCGTCCAGATACGTATACTCATCCACTTGCGGCTTGATCTGGTCCTTCTTAATATCCTTACGGTTATTCAAGTAGGCGATATCAATTTCAGCATCGAAGTGGCCGATATTGCAAACAATGGCCCCCGATTTCATGACATCCAGGTGTTTACCGGTGATGACATCGATGCAGCCGGTGGCGGTGACAAAGATATCGCCCAGCTTGGCCGCTTCATTCATGGGCAGGACCTGGTAGCCTTCCATGGAAGCCTGCAAAGCGCAAATAGGGTCTACTTCCGTAACGATGATGCGGCCACCCAACCCCTTAAAGGATTGAACACAGCCCTTACCCACATCCCCGTAACCCGCCACCACACACACCTTACCCGCGATCATGCGGTCCGTGGCGCGCTTGATGCCGTCGATCAAGGACTCACGGCAGCCGTACAGATTATCAAACTTGGATTTGGTCACCGAATCATTGACGTTGATGGCCGGCACCTTTAGGGTCCCCTTTTTCATCATTTCGTATAAACGGTGAACACCGGTGGTCGTCTCTTCGGAAAGTCCGCGGATATCCTTTAAATATTGCGGATACTTATCATGGACCATCAAGGTCAAATCCCCGCCGTCATCCAGGAGCATGTTAGGGCCCTGGCCGTCAGGCCAATGGATGGTCTGTTCAACGCACCAGTCATATTCTTCCAGGCTCTCGCCCTTCCAGGCAAAGACAGGAATCCCCGCCGCAGCGATGGCCGCAGCCGCATGGTCCTGGGTGGAAAAAATATTGCAGGATGACCAGCGCACCTGCGCGCCCAACTTGATCAAGGTCTCGATCAACACCGCAGTTTCAATGGTCATATGGATGCAGCCGGCAATGCGGGCACCCTTCAACGGCTGTTTGGCCTCGTATTCCTGACGAGTCGCCATCAGGCCGGGCATCTCGGTTTCGGCAATCTGGATCTCCTTGCGCCCCCAAGAAGCCAAAGAAATATCCTTCACTTTATAATCGTTTTTAGCTGCAGGCTTGTTCATAAGTTTGGTCATTTTTTAACAATCTCTTCTTAAAGCCGAAGCCTTGTCTGTTTTTTCCCAGGAGAATTCGGAACGCCCGAAATGACCGTAGGAAGCGGTCTTCAGATAGAACGGACGGCGCAAGTCCAAGGTGTTGATGATCCCGCGCGGGGAAAGATCAAAGTGCTTGCGGACCAGGGCCGCCAGGTGCTGCTCGGAGACCTTGCCCGTCCCATAAGTTTCCACCATCAGGGAAACCGGTTGAGGATGGCCGATGGCATACCCTACCTGCAGCATGCATTTTTGGGCCAGACCTGCGGCCACAATGTTCTTGCAAATGTAACGGGCCATATAGGCAGCGGAACGGTCAACCTTGGTGGGGTCCTTGCCGGAGAAAGCGCCGCCTCCGTGAGGCACGACACCGCCGTAGGTGTCCACAATGATCTTGCGGCCGGTCACACCGGTGTCTGATTGGGGGCCGCCGACCACGAATTTACCGGTTTCATTCACATAAAATTTGGTATTCTTGTCGATCAACTTGCCGACAATAGGATGAGCCACGTTCTTGATGATCTCCTGCTTGGCTTTTTCCGTGATGCGCTTGCCGGTCTTGTCCAGGATCTCCTCGGTATGCTGGCAGGCCAGGACGACAGCGTCAACGCGCAGCGGTTCATCATCCTCGTATTCAATGGTGACCTGCGATTTACAATCAGGCCCCAGGTATTTCAAAATGCCTTTTTTACGCACCTCTTCGACGCGTTTGACCAGCCGGTGCGCCAGGGTGATGGCCAGCGGCATCATTTCCGGCGTCTCGTTGCAGGCATAGCCGAACATAATGCCCTGGTCCCCTGCACCGCCTGTATCAACCCCCTGGGAAATATCGGGAGACTGCTTGTTGATGGCGTTCAAAATGGAGCAGGTATTGGCATCAAAACCATATTTCGGATGGTTATAGCCGATGTCAAAAAGGACTTCACGGACCAGTTTATGCACGTCCACATAGGTAGTGGTGCTGATTTCGCCGCCCACAATAACCAGGCCCGTGGAACAAAAAGTTTCGCATGCAACGCGGCCTTTGGGATCATCCTTGAACACCGCATCCAACACCGCATCTGAAATTTGATCACACACCTTATCCGGATGCCCCTTGCCGACGGATTCCGAAGTAAAAAGATAACGCCCTTTCACTAAAACCACCTTTCCTTAAAATAGGGCCAACACCCTATTTTGTTGTATACATATTGTTTGTCAAAACAGGGCCGCTTCCCCTATTTTGAGAACGCCCGCCTGGCTTCTTCGAGAGATTCAATACTTCCGATATCATACCATTTTCCTAAAAATTCGAAACCATAAACCGTTTTCTTTTCAGAAAGCCATTTGATATAACTTCCGGCCGCATCCACAGCCTTGGATTCTTTTAAATATTCCTGCAGGTATTTCAATGCGGCCTTGGGAAAATAATACAGACACATGGTGATCAAACTCGACGCGGGTTTTTCCGGTTTTTCCTGAAAACTGACGACTTTTTTGCCGGCATCAATACCCAGAACACCGAATTTCGTGGCGGCCTTGATATCATGGATATCAAAAATACCGATGGTAACCGCCGGATTTTTGCCGGCTGCAAAATTGACAAACGGCCCCAGATCGCCGTCAAACAGATTGTCCCCGCCAATGACCATCCAGTCTTGAGGCGCCGCCTCTTTTTGCCAGACAAAATTCATGTCTCCCACCGAACCCAGGCGCTCTTCCGGGGTGTTGGTGCCGTCATTGACAACGCGGATGGGCAGGCCGCGGCGACTGGCGGCCCATTCCTGGAAATGGGGGGTGAATTTATTGTTGCTGACCACCACGATCTCATCCAAGGCCTTTATGCCCTGCAATTTATCCACAACATAATCAATGAGGGGTCTGTCCCCTACGGGTATCAAGGGCTTGGGCGTATCTTTTATGACCGAGGCCAGTCGTGTCCCATACCCGGCTGCTAAAATCAAGGCTTTCATAAACCTCCTATACAGGTAAGAATTTACGCAATTGCACGTCGATATACTCTTCCACTTCCTGGCCTGTGAACAGTTGCATGGCTTCATAGGCGGTGCGCTGGGCGTCCTGCAGCTTCACGCTGCGGATCATGCGCTTGACCCCCAGGATGCTTGCCGCGGACATGCTCAACTCATCAATACCCATCCCCACCAGCAAAAAAGCCAGCAAAGGATCGGAGGCCATCTCCCCGCACAAAGCCACATGGATCCCTTCATTATGCCCCGCATCGATGGTTTTCTGGATCATTTTTAAGACCGCCGGGTGCGTAGGCTCATATAAATGGGCCGTCTTTTCGTTAACGCGGTCGACCGCCAGGGTGTACTGGATCAGATCATTGGTACCGATCGAAAAAAAGTCGGACTCACGGGCCAGGGCTTCGGCGGTCATCACGGCGGAAGGCACCTCAATCATGATGCCCACCTTCATCTGCTTGTCAAAGGGAACCTTTTCGTCCCTTAAAGCGGTCTTAACCTCATTAAGGATGCCGTTCGCCTGGCGCAATTCCCCCAAACCACAGATCATGGGATACATCATCTGTATGCGGCCGTGAACGGAAGCGCGTAGAATGGCCCTCAATTGCGTCTTGAAAATGTCCGGCCGCTCGAGGCAGAAACGGATGGCGCGGCATCCCAAAAAAGGCGTCATATCATGAGGGATCTGCACGCTGGAAATAAATTTATCGCCTCCCAGATCAAGGGTCCTTATGGTGACCGGGAACGGCGCCATGGCGCGCGCCACCTCGCTGTAGGCCTTGTACTGTTCCTCTTCGGAAGGCAGGTCCAAACGGTTCATGTATAAAAACTCCGTGCGGTAAAGACCCACCCCTTCGGCGCCGTACTTGCGCACCACAGGGACTTCGGCGGCCAATTCCAGATTGGCCACGATGCAAACACTCTTACCGTCCAGCGTCTGGGCAGGCAGGTTCTTCAAATCATCAAGCTTTTCTAAGTTCGCGGTGATCTTGTGCTGTTCCTTGATGTATTGGTCCCTGGTCTCGACCGAAGGGTCGATGATGACCAGACCCTTTTGGCCGTCCACAATGACCGTGTCCTGATTGTTGATCTTTAAGGTGGCGTCTTTGAGACCAACCACGGCGGGAACCCCTAAGGATTTGGCGATGATGGCGGTATGGGATGTCCTGCCGCCGATATCCGTCAAAAAGCCCTTGATCTTTTTATTATACATGCTGACGGCATCCGATGGGGACAACTCGTGCGCAACTACGATGAGGTCGTCCTGCAGACTGTCCAGATCGTGCAGCTTGCTCTCATCCATCAGGTATTTCAAGACCCGGCGGCTGATGTCGCTGACGTCCGCGGCACGTTCGCGCAAATATTCGTCCGGAAGTTTGGTAAAGGCTTCGACGAATTTCTTGATGATCTTGACAAAAATGTATTCGGCGGCCAGCTTGTTCTTCTTGATCCCTGCGGTCACCTCATCGATAAGCGTGGCATCCTGCAGGACAAGCAGGTGAGCATCGAAAATCTTCGCGTGGGCCACACCCATATCCTTGGTGATCTTGGTTTTCAGCGCCTGGATCTCATGGCGGGCATTATTGACAGCCTCTTCGAAGCGGGCGATTTCCGAATTGATTTCAGAATGAGCGATGGCGCGCTTGGGTACAATGAATTCACCCTTGTCCAGGATGAAGGACGGACCGTAAGCAATGCCGGGTGCGGCAGGGACGCCTTTTAAAACGATTTCACTCATGTGGGCAAATCTTCGTCTTGTTTTTTAAAGAATTCTTCAAACTCGCGCATGGCCTCAAAAGCCTTGTCCCCTTCCAGCGACAGCTTTAAAACCGTCCCTTCGACCGCGCCCAGCATCAAAAGGTTCATGATCGACTTGCCGTTGACGGTTTCGGCCCCCTTGGACACCGTCACGGCGACGCCAAACTTATCGGCCAGGCTGACGAATACCGCCGCCGGACGGGCATGCAGCCCCTTCTTATTGATCACCGTTAATTCTTTTTCGATTTTCTCCATATAAATCATCTTTTGATGACCCTTTGGGTCTCGATCAACCGGATAAGTGCCTGGGTGAGCTTTTTCGAATCATGGCGTACGTAATCGGCAACACTTAAAAGGTCTGTCGCCACCACCTTGATGCCCATGGCCTTGATGCGTTCGCTGTCGGCAGCTACCGGATAGGCATTCTCCTGACGGTAACGGTTCAAGGCCTCTTCATTACTGACCACCGCGTCGTTGATCAGGCAGGCATCCACGATCTTGGGGTTACTATGCTCCAGCAGGACGCGCAGATGGTCCGAAGCGGAAAAATTATCCGTCTCCCCCTGTTGAGTCATCACATTGCAGACATAGATCTTATAGGCTTTCGAAGCTGCCAGCGCCTCGCCCATGCCTCTGATGATCAGGTTGGGCAGGATGCTGGTATATAAGCTTCCCGGCCCCATGACGATAATGTCCGCCTGGTCAATGGCGGTCAATGCATCATCGGTGGGCTTGGCATCATCCGGTGTCAAGAATAAGCGCTTGATCACCGCATTGACCTGGGGGATCTTGGCTTCGCCCTTGGTAATGCTGCCGTCCATATATTCGGCCACCAAATGCACATTGTGCACGGTGGAAGGGATGACCTTACCACGCACCGCCAGGACCTTGCTGGACTCCTCCACCGCCCTTTTAAAATCGCCGTTGGTGATCTGCACCATGGCGGTCAAAAATAAATTCCCGAAGCTATGGCCTTTAAGGCCGGCGCCCTCCTCAAATCGGTACTGAAAAAGCTCCCCCATCAACGCCGGGGTGTCGGCCAGGGCCACCAGGCAGTTGCGGATGTCGCCGGGTGCCACGATGTTGAACTGTTGGCGCAAAAGGCCTGAAGAGCCGCCGCTGTCGGCCACCGTCACAATGGCGGTCAAATTGGCGGTATATTCCTTCAAGCCCAAAAGCAAATGCGATAAGCCATGGCCTCCGCCAATGGCCACCACCTTGGGCCCGCGCTCCAAATAACGGCGCTGATAAAGGATGTCAACGATGTCACGCTCCCGCTGGGGCAAAAACAGCGTCAGGAGCGAAATGATCAATTTTCCAATGCTCAGCACAATGAACATGATACCGCAAAGTATCATGACAACGCCCATCGCGCTGACAAAGGCGTATGGAGAAGAGGCGAAAGCCGACCCTACACCAACGATGATGACGCCAAATAACAGGGAAAAAACCCAGCGTTTGACCTTAATGCCCGGGTAAAGCCATTTGAAAAAATTTTGAGACATGACGAACGTCTGTCAGCCAATGCGAGAATCTTCCTGCGCAACCAGGTCCATGACTTCTTTGGCTGTCTTGGTGTTTTTGAGGCTGTCGCGGAAAAATTTGTCCTTCAACAGGCGTGAGACCCTTGCCAGAGCCTTTAAATGAGGGCCGGCGGAATCGGCGGGTGCTATCAAAAGAAAGAAGATGTGCGCCGGTTCTCCGTCGAGCGAATCGAAATTGACGCCTTTTTTGCTTATCCCCAAGGCTGAGGTCAACTCGCCGACCGTATCTGATTTGGTGTGAGGGATGGCGATCCCCTGGCCGATGGCCGTGGATCCAAGGGCCTCGCGGGCCATCAAACCCTCAACTATTTTGTTCTTATGCTTTTTTTCAATGATCCCGTTATCGACCAGGATCCCTACCATTTCCAAAATGACATCAGCCTTTGTTTCGGACTTCAAGTCGGTGCACACTGCTTCCTTACGTAAAAAATCGCTGATTTTCATGCTGTCTCCGAACTTTAGAAAAATTGGAGCGGCGGACCGGGTTTGAACCGGTGACATCCACCTTGGCAAGGTGGCATTCTACCAACTGAATTACCGCCGCATATTATTTCAATTATAACAGAACTTCTAAAGTGGGCGGGAGAGGACTTGAACCTCCACGGGTTTCCCCACATGCTCCTAAGGCATGCGCGTCTGCCATTCCGCCACCCGCCCATTAACGGGCGGTTGTCACTCTTTTAAAAATGGTGACCCACCCGCGACTCGAACGCGGTACCCCAACATTAAAAGTGTTGTGCTCTGCCAGATGAGCTAGTGGGTCTTCCCTCAAAAGGGAAATTTTAGACTTCTCGTAATTCTTTGCTTTTGCGCTCCAGCAAAGCATCTATCTCTTTGATGAAGCGATCGGTCATCTTCTGCACTTCTTCCTCGCCCTTGAACTTGTCGTCCTCGCTGACATGACCTTCGCTTAACATCTTTTTGATCTTATCGTTGGCATCGCGGCGGATGGTACGCAGCGTAACGCGCCCGCGCTCTGCCATGTCCTTGCATACTTTAATAAATTCTTCCCGGCGTTCCGTAGACAACGGCGGAAAAACCAGGCGGATCAACTTGCCGTCATTGGAGGGCGTTATCCCCAGCCTGGAGTTTTGAATAGCCTCTTCAATATCCTTGATGGCGTTGGCGTCCCACGGCTGGATCAATATCTGACGCGGATCCGGCGATGACACCGCCGCCAGCTGCTTGATGGGGGTCGATGTTTCATAATAATTGATATGCATGTCTTCGATCAATGCCGGCTGGGCCCTCCCGGTGCGCACTTCGGAAAATTCGCGCAGGGTGGTCTCCATCGTCTTCTTCATCTTGCCTTCGGTCTCTCTTAAAATTTCTTTGGCGGTCATATGAGCCTCCTACCGGACGATCGTGCCTATCTCTTCTCCGAAAATGACTTTCTTGATGTTCCCCTTTTGCAAAAGATCAAATACGATAATGGGGAGACTGTTGTCCATGCACATGCTGATGGCGGTGGCATCCATCACCTTCAAATCTTTCTTCAAGACATCGATAAATTTGAGGCTCTTGAACTTCTTGGCGTCCTTGTGCTTGACCGGGTCCGCCGAATAAACACCATCGACCTTGGTGGCCTTCATGATCACATCGCAGCCGATCTCTGTGGCCCGCAAGGACGCGGCTGTGTCCGTGGTGAAATAAGGATTGCCCGTCCCAGCCACAAAAATGATCACGCGCCTTTTTTCAAGATGGCGGATGGCACGGCGCAAAATATAGGGTTCGGCAATGGCATGCATTTGGATGGCCGTCATCACCCTGGTCTGGACCCCGATCTGCTCCAGGGCGTTCTGCAAGGCTAGGCCGTTCATGACCGTGGCCAACATGCCCATGTAATCCGCCACCGAACGGTCGAGCCCAAAACGCTCGGTTTCCAGGCGCCCCCGAAAAATATTGCCGCCGCCGACAACCAGGGCCATTTGAACGCCGGCCTCATGCACTTCCTTGATCTGGCCCGCCAGAGAAGCGCACATGTCCGCGTCGATGCCGTGCTGCTGGCGCCCCAATAAAGCCTCGCCGCTTATTTTAAGCAATACTCTTTTATAAACAGGCCCTTTTTTCAAAACTATTCCCCGACTTTAAAACGCACAAAGCGGCCAACCACGATATTTTCACCGATCTTGGCCACCAGTTCGTTCAACAAATCCTGAATACTCTTACCCGGGTCTTTGACATAAGCCTGGGACAAAAGGCAATGGGCTTTGATGTAAGCATCCTTATCGTGCTCCTTGCCCAAGATCTCCGCCGGCACGTCTTCCTTCCTAATATATTTAGGGTTCATGGCCGCGATGTGCAGGGCCAGATCTCGGGTAAATTGGCAAAAGTCCTCGTTACGGGCCACGAAATCGGTCTCGCAATTGACTTCGATAACGACACCGATCTTATTGCCGTTATGGATATACGCTTCAACCCGGCCTTCCTTCGCCGCACGGTCACCCTTTTTGGCCGCCATCTCAAGGCCGCGTTTACGTAACAGCTCCTTGGCCTTGGCAAAATCACCCTTGGCCTCTTCCAGGGCCTTTTTACAATCGATAACGCCGCAGGAAGTCTCTTCCCTCAAGCGCTTAATATCGTCCGCTGTTGTCATCATCATTATACCGTCACTTCCTGTTTTTGAGCTTCCTGTTGGACCTTTTTGCCTGCTGCATATTCTTTCTGGCCTTCCATCACGCTGTCCACCATCAGGCTGGTGATGAATTTGATGGATTTAACGGCATCATCGTTGCCGGGTATAGGATATTGGACCAAATCAGGATCGGAATTGGTGTCGATCAGGCCGAACACCGGGATACCCAAACGGTTGGCCTCGGCCACCGCGATCTCTTCCTTCTTGGTATCCACAATAAAAATACCTTGAGGGATGACACCCATCTCGCGGATACCGCCCAAATCGCGGATCAGGCGCTCTTTTTCTTTCATTAATAAAGAAGCTTCCTTCTTGGTAAGACGGTCGATGGTTCCGTTGACTTCCATTTTCTCGATATCGACCAGCTTACGCACGGATCTTTTAACGGTCTCCAGATTGGTCAACAGACCGCCCATCCAGCGGTTCTTCACATAGAACATGCCGCAGCGCTGGGCCTCTTCTTCAATGACCTGCTGGGCCTGTTTCTTGGTGCCTACAAAAAGGATTTTGCCGCCCTTGGAGGCGATATCGCGGATGGCGTCGCGGGCCGCGTTCAAGCGCTCCACGGTCTTTTCCAGGTCAATGATGTAAATGCCGCCCCGTTCACCGAAAATGAACCTTTTCATCTTGGGGTTCCAACGGCGGCTCTGGTGGCCGAAATGGACACCGGCTTCCAACAATTTCTTGATCAATTCTGTTGCCATAAGTGATGCATCCTCTCTTGTTGTTTCCGCCGGCAGACTATGGAACAATCAGGTCAAGGCGGAACTTTTGGGTTAAAGCCTGCCTTTGGGTTTAGCCTCATGCCCCCCAAAGGCGGCCAAAATTGAACCTCTACTATAAACAAAGACAACTACTTTTGCAATAGATTTTTAAGACTTAAACCGTGCGGAATTGGGTTTCGTAAAGCCTGCGGTACAAGGGGCAGGAGAACAACAAATCATCGTGTTTGCCGATCCCTACGATCTTGCCGTGTTCCAATACCACAATTTTATCCGCCTTCATGATGGTGGACAGCCGGTGCGCGATGGCAATGACCGTTCGCCCCACCATCAATTTATCCAGGGCTTCCTGGACATATTTTTCCGATTCCGAATCCAGCTGGGAGGTGGCTTCGTCCAGGATGAGGATCGGAGGGTTCTTCAAAATGGCCCGCGCGATGGTCAGGCGCTGCTTCTCCCCTCCGGAAAGCCTGAAGCCGCGGTCACCGATGACCGTATCAAAACCTTTGGGCATTTTCGCGATAAACGGGGCGGCGAAAGCCATTTCCGCAGCCTGCTCGACCCTTTCCGGGGGCACATCAAAGGTACCGTAGGCGATATTGTTTTTGACCGAATCATTGAAAAGAATGGCTTCCTGGGTCACGATCCCCACCTGGCCCCGCAACGATTTAAAAGAGATATCCTTGACATCAACGCCGTCAAATAAAATACGGCCCTTGGTCACATCATAAAAACGGGGAATCAGATTGACAAGGGTTGACTTGCCTGAACCGGTTGGGCCAACGACAGCCACCAGCTCCCCCTTTTTAATGTTCAAATTGATCTCCTGCAGCACTTCGCCCGAGGCCGCCTCGTAATGAAAATTAATATTTTCAATACTGATCTTGTCTTTAAAGATGTCCGCCTCAACAGCATCCTGTTTCTCAACCACCGTAGGTTTGGTCTCCAGCACATCATAAATACGAATATTGGCGACCAGGGCCGCTTGAATAATGGTCACCACGTTGGCTATGCGTTTGACCGGCCGTATGACCTGGGTGATCGCGACCAGCGAAAGAGCAAAGATACCGAAGGACAATTGGCCGCGCAGCACATCGATCCCCAGGATCCAAAGAGCTATCACCGTACAGATCGCCCCCGCTTCCTCGGTAATGGGCCCCATCATGTTCTGGTTGATGAAATTCTTCATGCGAAGGCGGTAATAGTCGAGGCTCTGTTGACGAAAACGCTGGATCTCATATTTTTCCGTGCAGAAAGCCTTGAGGATGCGCACACCCGATATGGTCTCCAGCAGGTGAGAATTGATGTCCGCCATTTTTTCCTGAGTGTTCCTGGCGATCTTCCGCAGCTTTTTATTGATCAAGGCCATAGGAATGCCGATCAGGGGGAATAATATAAAAACGATCAGGGTCCCTTTGGTATTCACGACAAGGGACATGCCCAAAAAGACTATCATCAGGATGGGCTGCTTGACGATATCAGTCACCGCATAGGAGACGGCGTTTTCAATGGTGCCGACATCATTGGTGATGCGGGAAACCAGCTCGCCGGTGCGTTTGCGGCTGAAAAAATCCAAAGACAAGGTCTGCATGCGTTCGAAAAGCTTGGTGCGCACATCCCGCATGACGCCCTGGGCGATATCATTCATGAAATAATCGCTAAAAAACAAAACCACCTGTTTAAGGGTAAAGAGCCCCAGGAAAATCGCCGGTATCATCCAGAACAAGGTATAGTTGTCGGTGTTGTTTAGATTTTGAATGATCTGTGTCAGAAAATGCGGAATTTTATTATGGATAACGATGGGCTTATTTTCAAAAATACGGTCGATGACAGGAGCAATGAACGAAAATTGAATCCCTTCAAACAGCGAAGAAAGGATAATGAAGAAAATCGCAACACCCAAACGCTTTTCGAAGCCTTTAAGGAACCTCAGTAATTTCAAATAATTTTGCATAGGATTTCGTAATTTAGCATGGGGTTTGACAATTTGCAACGGCTTTGTTATTGTTGTGACATGCGTAAAATAAATATGGCGCTTGTCGGCTGCGGCTTCCTGGGGCAGCGCCATCTCAAATGCCTTCATACCCTTAAGAACAAGGCCAATATCACGGCCATCTGCGACCATAACGTGGAACACGGCAGATCACTGGGCAAACAATACCGCCTGCCGGTAGTGCAGGATTACCGTGACATAGGAGCTGTGGACGCGGTCAGCATATGCACGCCCACGGTCACCCATGCCGAGATCGCCACTCATTTCCTTAATAAAGGCATTCATACCTTTGTTGAAAAACCCATCACCTACAGCTTGGAAGAAGCCGATCAACTGATCCGTTTAGCCCGGCAAAACAACCTTAAATTACAAGTGGGCCACGTGGAACGCTTTAACAGCGCCTTTACAACCATTGAACCCATTGCCCAGAACCCCCTGTTTGTGGAATGTCACCGCCTTAATCTGTTCCCCAACCGTTCCCTGGATATCGGCGTTGTCATGGACTTGATGATCCATGACATTGACATCATCCTGGGCCTGGTCAAATCCCCTTTAAAAGACATCCAGGCGGTCGGCATCAATGTCCTGACCGACAAAGAAGACATCGCCAATTGTCGTCTCACCTTTGCCAACGGCTGTGTCTGCAATGTTACGGCCAGCCGGATCTCCCCTGAGGTGACCCGTAAAATCCGCATGTTCACCCAGAACGCCTACATCTCCCTTGACTATGCCAAGCAGGAAGCCAGCATCTACATGAAGGATGCGCGCGGCATTCACAAACGCAACATACCCATCGAAAAGGAAGAACCTCTCAAGAAAGAGCTTGAGCATTTCCTTGACTGCGTGCGTGAAGACAATTCCCCCAAGGTCTCCGGGGCTGAAGGCCGTGAAGCCCTTAAAGTAGCCCTGGACATCACCCAAAAAATATGGGAACACCGTCAAAGCATATTATGATCGTGGCCGGGGAAGCCTCCGGCGATATGCGCGCGGCGGGTGTCGCCCGTGCCTTAAAACAGCTTGATCCTGCCCTGCGCCTCAGCGGTATCGGCGGGGAGCACATGCGCAGGGCCGGTGTGGAATGTTTTTGCGACATCACCGAACTGGCCGTTATCGGCATCGCCGAAGTCGTCAAAAATTTCAGCCGGATAAAAAAAGTATTTCGACAGACCCTCAAACGGATCGATGCCCAGCCTCTTGATGCCGTGGTTCTGGTCGATTACCCGGGATTCAATCTCCGCCTGGCCAAGGAAATAAAAAAAAGGGGCATCAAGGTCATTTACTATGTTTCTCCCCAGGTCTGGGCCTGGCGGGAAAAAAGGATATGGAAGATAAAAAACCTGGTTGACCGGATGATCGTCTTATTTCCTTTTGAGAAGGACTTGTACGGGAAATACGGCATGGCTGTCGATTATACAGGCCATCCCCTGGTAGACGAGATCAACGTGGGCCATGACCAGACCGAGGTTTTAAAGACCCTCGGTCTTTCCGTCAGCAAGACCACGATAGGCCTTATGCCCGGATCGAGGATCAAGGAAGTGGAACGCCACCTGCCCTGCATGCTGGAAGCGGCCAAGATCCTTTTTAGCCGTAATCAGGAGCGGCAATTCATCCTGCTTAAGGCCGGCTCCATCCCCCTTGAACTCATCAACCCCATCCTCCGATCCGCCGACATGGACGCGGCCATGACCCTGCCCCATGTTCCCGCTCACGAAGCCAAAAGATTACTGGGCTCATTTGAAGAAACAGAACAATTCCCGCTTAAAATTTATGACGGCCCCACCTATGACGGCATCAACGCCATGGATGCCTGTATGGTTGCCTCCGGCACGGCCACACTTGAATGCGCTCTGCTTAAAAAACCCATGGTCATCATTTACAAAACCTCATGGCTGACCTACAGCATTGCCAAAGCCGTCATTAAAATTCCTTATATCGGGTTGGTTAATGTGGTGGCAGGCAGGAAGATCGTTGATGAATTGATCCAGGAGGATGCCACCCCTGTCAACATCGCAAATAAGCTGGAGAAAGCTGTCTACGATCACCACCTTGTCGACGCACTGGCCGCCGTCAAAGACGCACTGGGAGAACCCGGCGCCAGCCTGCGGGCGGCGAAGGCCGTTCTGGGATCCCTCTAATGTGCATTGCTGATCCCTAAAAAATCCTGCAGATTCCCCAAGGGTTGAATATCGATGATCTCCGGCATAAAGCCGGCGGAGTTGCGCAGCCGCTCCAGTTGTGATGAAGCAAGCTTGAATTTTATCGACAGTCCCGCGCTGCGCACTTGTAAACCCGCTGCGACAGGAGTCAGATCAATACCGCCGGTCTTCTTTTGCGATGCTGACATGGCGCGGTCCGGGACTTCGTAAGAGACCGTCAGGCTGGGCAGGCGCTTATTGACAATGATAAAGGAGTCCCCGTTCCTGACCCCAATGACCATCGGGCTTTCCGGATCGCCCAATTGAAAGGAGCCGTTGACGGGTTTCACATAACCTTGATTCTTTTCGTCCCGCAGAATAAAGCTCCCATCCGGCCGTCTTTCTATAACAACAGAGACACTGCCGTTGCCGGTCAACACAATGTCCCCATGCCGCCAATCGACCCTCTGGCGGCCGTCAGTTGCCAAAACAATGGATTTAGAAATAAAATAGGAAGACGTCATTGCGCGATCATCCATGGCCGAGGGGCCGCCTATAAGCGTGTGCGTCTCCCTGCGCATCACGGCAAAGACATCTCTCCAGGGAGCGAGGCCGTCAATATCAATATGAAAGGGGGCATGGAACAAAATCATTCCTTGCGCCGTTTCGTATTCCCATACGATCACAGGAGAACTTGACGTTTCATAATCTATGCCTGTCAGCTTGCTGCCGTCCGTAAAGGTAAATTCTCTATATCTTCCCTTGGGAGAAACCAAATCTTTTATGCCCGAATCCCCATTGGTGGACAACTGGTCGGGCCAAACAATCATGGCCTGATCGGGCGGTGAAATCAGCAAGTCTCTTAATTCCCGGCCGGTGCCGATCACCTCCAAACCAAATTCTTCGGCCCGTAATCTCACTTGGGTCCGGTAGTCATTCACCACTTCCAAACCATGCCGGCCCATTTGAGTCGACACCTTTGGATCAGCCATCAGCCTCAGGAAATTTTTAAAATTAAAAACTTCGGCGGCCCCTCCATTGGACAAGGCCTCCTTGCCTTCCTTGTTATAGGTCCAATCACCTTCAAAATACAGCACCGCAGCTCCCTGGCTGGCTGGTTCGAAAATGTTCCTGTCATCGCCGATGACCGCCACATCAGCCAGGCCGTACATTTCCCGCAGTTCCCCGTTGGTGTTAAGGATAAGCACATTATGATCCGCCAAACGGGGCATCGGCGCCGCATCGTCACTGCGCACCACGATGGACTGGCCGGAGAGGCTGCCTAATAATTTCAACTCCCCCTGGTCACGCCTTTGCCTGAAACCAATGATCAGCAACGGCCTCTGGGAATAAGGAAGGTTCCCGTAAAGCGTATTATAAGTGTCCATAAATTCGCCGAATTCCTCATCTGAGGGAGAGCCGATGACAATGACTTTTCTTGAAGCCGTACCCAATTCTTCCTTTAATTCCCCCATTCTTGCCGAAATCTTGGCTGGAAGATTGAATTTAAAAGGAACGTAGGGCAAATCCACAAAAACCCCTTCTCCGGCACGCGTTACGGTGATCCCTTCAAAATCATGAAAATCCAAGTGAATGACATCTGGCCGATAAAATCCTTTAAAGGCACGGATCTCATAACCGGGAAAAAGTTTGGCAGCCTGACGGGCATCGATCTCATCGCTGTACAAAATAATGATTTTCTGTTTATCGAGACCCATGGCCTGAATGAGGCCCCGCGTAGCATTAACAGCAGCCATTTCATAGACCCTTACGGCGAACTTGAACGGTGAGTTATTCAAGGTCCAGGCAACCCTTCTTTTCAAAGCAGCCAAGAAAGCCGAAGGATTATTCATCAGGCCGGCATAATTACCGACCAATTCCTTTTCCAGAGAATATACGGATTTATGTTGCAAAGAAAATTCTGCATCGGCCATGCTCCCCCTGATCAGTGAAGCAAATATTTGAAACAATTCTCTTAATTCACCCAATTTCCACTCTGACACCTGATAAGCCGCCGTTGGTTTATCCTTCAACAAGAGAAGCAGTTTTAAGTAATAGGCAAAAGCACCATCAGGAAGTAAATCCTTTCCATAAGCCGTCCTGAAAAGGGACTTAATATCATCATCGGTAAAACTCTCTTGCCGGGTTACAAATCCGGATTTTATCAAGGCATCAAATAGGCTGATGACTGCCTCATGTGCCGGCCATTCGGGAGTCCTATTAAGGGTAAGAAGGAGCGCTATAAAACCCTTCTCCTTGATCTGCTGCGCAGTGATAAGCCTGGCCTTAATTAAGGAGCTCAAAACCTCTGCTATATCCCTGCGTAAGAAAACATGCGGCGATTGCATAAGCTCATCCGACAGAATTTCCCACAAGTTATTATCCTCAACCTGCTGTCGATCAAGGTACCCGGCATTGATCAGCGAATTAAGCGTCTCGAGATTAACTTTGCGCAGAATGGCCTCCGGGCTGGTAAGGAAATTCTCTATAAGAGTCTGCAGCAGCTTATTTTTCATCAACTGTTGCTTATCGATGAGCCTGGACTTGATCAATTCATTCAGGATATCGACATTTGCTTTCTTGATATAGACTGGCAAAAGCGACTTGAAAGACTGGAATACCATTTCAATGACCTTCTTTTCTTGCAATTGTTCTTTCAATTCATCCCGGCTTACCAGTCCGGCGCCTATGAGAGCATTTAAAGCTTTAATGATGGATTTATACACGTTGCCTTCCGACTCGGTGGCAAAATAATACAGGAGTGTATCCAATAGATTTTCTTTTTCGGCTTCTTCCTTGCCTATAACACCGGCATTAATAAAGTTCGTCAATGCATCTGCCGCAGCCGAACGGACTTCGACATGCGGCCCCCCGCTAAGGAGCCGCAAAAGAACATCCACTGTCTTCTCACGGATTTGCTCCTTATTCAGCAAACCTCCTCGTCCCAGGACCCCAAGAACTTCGATAATCGTCCTTTTCTCGCTGTATACTGAAATATTCTTTAGGCTTTCTAAAAGATTATTCAGCAGGTTTTTCTCCCTAATCCGGCCAATGATCCTTTTTCCGTTGATCATTCCCGAAGCCGTCAATGAAACCAGAGCCTCGGCTGTGTCTTTAAAAAGCGGCTGATAAGATTTGCTTTCCAAGGTCTGGAAAAGAATACCGGCCACATGATGGTCCTGCAATTGCTTCACGATCTCTTCCTTGCCAATGATACCCGAAGCCACCAATGTATTTAGAACATCCGCACTGGCGCTGCGTACCGGCAGCTTCATAACAAGGCCGGCACTGATGTCTTGGATAAACCTTGGCTCATTGATTTTTCCCCTGATTTCCTGCCTATCAGTAAACCCCGAGGCAATCAAACGGGAAAGGGTTTGAGCATAAACGCGGTGGGCTACTATCTTAGTGGTGCTGCTTATGCCTTTTAAAAGCACAGTGAGGGTTGCTTTTGCTTTCATCTTTTGCACAATCTCGTCCCGACTGATAAACCCATTGGCCACCAGGGCATTCAACAGGCCCATGTACGATTCACTGATATTTTCTTCTGAAGTTGTGCTCAAAACATCCAAAAGCATGCCTGCGATGTTTTTTTCCTGCACCTCCTCCTTGCTTAGAAGACCGGCTGCGATCAAATCGCTTATCGCCTCCGATGCGGATAGACGGGCTGCGGGATCGGAATTAAGAAGTCCATTTAAAAATATTT
>JAGWOI010000056.1 GCA_028870995.1 Candidatus Omnitrophota bacterium
TGGGGCGTATCAAACAATGATAGAAAGGCTAAGAAGCGTTAATAATCCTAATCTTTTCCTTTTGAATTACGATCTAAGGACTTATCGTGTTTTAAATTTTTTGATTGTCCCAAAACATTTTTTTATCCCTAGTGTAATTGAAAGAAGAAATGCGTTGGCGGTATCAGCAAGGAGGGCGGGCTGGGTAGGGTGTAACATTCTCCTTCAGAGAATTCCAGAAGCAGGTAAAATATATTTAGTAAGGAATGCATCAATCGAGTCTAAAGAAAATGTTCTTGCTAACTGGCGTAAAACATTGTTTCTGCGAGAAGAAAGGAAAATTGAATCCAAAGGGTGGCTTCTTGATGTCATGAGGTGTATCGAACAAATACATAAGAAGGAATTTTCTTTAACGGATGTGTACATGTTTGAAGGATTTTTGGGAAAGCAGCATCCTAATAACAGACATATAAAGGATAAGATACGTCAGCAACTCCAGATTTTAAGAGATCGAGGGTATATTCAATTTGTGGGCCGTGGGGAATATCGTTTCGATACGGTACCTGATGAACCGCTGGGAATCAAAGAAAAGGGACCTGGTCACTTTCAGGGGAAGTAAGTAAAGCGTCCTGCTCATAGATAAAAATCCTTTCCCGCCCCGCGGCAAATCCATTATAATACCTTCCAATGAAATTCATCGCAGACCTGCACGTCCATTCCAAATACTCCCGTGCCACCGCCAAGAACCTGGATTTAGAAAATCTCTACCTTTGGGCCCAGTATAAGGGCATTCAGGTCGTCGGCACCGGCGATTTTGTCCATCCCAAATGGCTTAAGGAAATCGAAGAAAAGCTCGAGCCCGCCGAAAGCGGCTTCTTTAAGCTCAAGGACAAATACGCCAAGCCCATGGATGTCGAGCTTCCGGAAAGCTGCCGCCATTCGGTGCGCTTCATGCTGACAGTTGAGATCTCCAATATCTACAAGCGCCACAACAAGGTGCGCAAGGTGCATAATTTGATCTATTCCCCATCGATTGAGGCCGCCCAAAAGATCCAGGCCAGGCTTGGCGCCATCGGCAACATCGCCTCCGACGGCCGCCCCATCCTGGGGCTGGATTCCTATGATCTTCTTAAGATAAGCCTGGATGCCGATCCTAAAAATATCTTCGTCCCCGCCCATATCTGGACGCCGTGGTTCTCCGTGCTTGGCTCCATGGGCGGCTTTGACAGCATGGAGGAGGCCTTCGGTGATCTTAAAAGTCAAATCTTCGCCGCTGAAACCGGCCTCTCGTCCGACCCTCCCATGAACTGGCGTCTCAAGCAGCTGGATGATTATATTTTGATTTCCAATTCGGATGCGCATTCGCCCGCCAAGCTCGGCCGCGAGGCCAATATCTTTGATACGCAATTTTCCTACGACGGCATTTATAAGGCCTTAAGCGACAAAAACGACAGGGGGCTTGTGGCCACCCTGGAATTTTTCCCCGAAGAAGGCAAATATCATTACGACGGCCACCGCTCCTGCCAGGTGCGCTGGCATCCCCAGGAGACGATCAAACACAACGGCCTCTGTTCCGGCTGCGGCAAGCCGGTCACCGTGGGCGTCATGGCCCGCGTCGAGGCCCTGGCCGACCGTGCCGAAGGTGCCAAGTCCAAACGCTGGCGCCCGTATCACAACATCGTTCCGCTGCCCGAGCTTATCGCCGAGGCCAAGGACATGGGTACCGCCAGCCGCGCCGTCCAGGAAGCCTACATGAACGTGCTGGCCAAATTAGGCAGCGAATTCCATATTCTCATGGATTGCCCCATCGACGATATCAAAAAATCCGCAGGTGAAGTGATCGCCGAGGGCATCAGCCGCATGCGCCAGGGCAGGCTCGCCATCGCCGCCGGCTACGATGGCGAGTTCGGCACCATCAAGATCTTCGAAGACGGCGAACGAGAGACCATCGAGCGGCAATTGTCTCTATTCTGAGGATGAACATATTCTGTTTTGCTCCTCGGCTATTTTAAATGATATAATTTTTATATGAGGCCTGAGAAAGATGGTTTCACTTTATTGGAAATCATTGTTGTCCTGGTCATTGTCGGAGTTTTAGCGGCCATAGCGGCGCCGAATCTGTTTAGTTGGATTGAAAAAAGCTACGTTTCTGAAGGAGAGCTTAACTTAGAGCAATGGTCATATCAGGTACGAGCCTACTGGGCTGCTCATCCTGACCAATGTCTGAATATTCTCAATGGTACTGACGTGCCTCTTCCTGCCCCCTCTCCTCATTTTTCTTTTTTTTCAGGCGGCGGGAGTTGTGTGGGCGTCCCGCCTGTCTTGACCTACGCTATGGATGCGACGCCAACATCTGAAATAGGGAGCCCTTCGGATGTTATAATGCTTACCCTAAATCCTGACGGTACCCTTACTCTCAAGGGTTTCGGGGTTTTCCAAGGCGCAGTTTAGATTTATGACATGCTTTTCAAGGAACGCTAATGCCAATACTGATCAATAATCCAACCGAGATCAAGGCGGTGGGGAACAAGCCGAAGCTCATCCGCGAATACATCGGCCGTGTCAATTCCAAGACCCCGGCGGTGAGCATCGCGCACATGAAAAGCCCATCGGGGTGGGTGGAACCGGGCCAGACCCCGGAATTCGACGAATACACCTATGTTTTAAAAGGCTCCCTGCGGGTGACCCATAAGGACGGCGCCATGGATGTCAACGCTGGCCAGGCCGTGATCGCCCAAAAAGGCGAGTGGGTCAAGTACAGCACGCCGGGGCCGGAAGG
>JAGWOI010000057.1 GCA_028870995.1 Candidatus Omnitrophota bacterium
TATTTAAATGTAATTCTTAACGTTATAAAGGCTGCTTCTGCCGCCATGGCCACAACGCCAAGAGGTTCAAACCAGGCTCCGGGTTCGGCGGGTATAAAAGGTAACCCAATTGTCCGACTGGCTATATAACCCCCAAAAGAAGCGACGGCAATTAAAAAACCCATGTCCCATCCCCATTTATTCCCTCTGTAAATAAAAAAAGCGGCAAGAAAAGATCCTACACCATTGGCAATAAAAAGGCATCCTTTGTAGGCAGCATCATTAAAACTGTCCTTGGCATCTAGAAGATGAACGACTCCGATAATGATAATTAAGATTATTCCTGCATACTTTATGATTTTAAATTTGGAATGCATAATTATCTCCATATGAAGAGTGGCGCAGCATCCCCTTGACACCCACCACATGGATACGGTCGCCTGTTTTTAAAATATATATCAATTTTTCAGAAAGGAGCAAGTTCAAGACAAGATAGACATTCAATCTCCTGGATTGGATAAATTTCTCGAAGCTCTCAATAGAAACACTTCCCAAGGAATTTTCAAGAAACATTAACGCCTCTCCTGCCGCGATACTGATGTTGATGTCTTTGAACATAGACGGCCCTCTCGGAAAATGGGGCTCGCGGCTTGGCTTAAAACATCTTGGACAAGAGCGCCCGGCGGGCGATACCTACGGCATCGGCCCAAGAAATATCCGAATCATGCATCTGGCGCAAAACCGTTTTAATCGATGTGACAAAATGGTCAATTTGCTCGTCTGTAATAATTAAAGGCGGTGTTATTTTCAACACCATAAAATTATTGCCGCAAATTTGTGCGATGATACCGTGATCTGCAAATAACCGCATCACCAATACCTGGCCAAACATGCCCGGATGAATCGCCTTGAAAGTTTCAAAACTGACCTTAATACCAAATCGCCTGGGCGCCTGGAACTCAATGCCCGTCATCATCCCCAAACCCCGTATCTCCTTGACCATCTCAAAGCCAGTCAAAGCACCGCTCAGTTTATGACGTAATTTTTCGCCCTGGATACGGCCCTTCTCCCCCAACCTTTCTCTTTCCAAAACGTCCAGTGACGCAGCCGCGGCCCTAAGTCCCAAGGCGTTCTCGCTGAAGGTTGAAGTATGGATCATACAGCGCTCGATAGAACCGAACACTGAATTGCTGATTTTTTCAGACATCAACACCGCACCTATAGGCACCAAACCTCCGCTCAAAGCCTTGGCTAATACCACCATGTCCGGCTCGACACCATAATGTTGAGCGGCCAAAAACGGCCCGCAGCGCCACATGCCGGTTTGAACTTCATCGAGAACGAACAAGGTCCCGTAACGTTCGCATAAACGCTGGGCCTCTCTCAAATAATTCTCCTGCGGCAAACGTACACCCGCTTCCGCTTGAATGGGCTCGACTATGAAAGCCGCTGCCGTCCGTGCCGCTAATTTTGTCTCCAGGGCCTCCAAATCATTAAAGGAAACTGTTGAGACATCAGGCAGAAAGGGACCGAACGACCCCTTCCAGAAATGATTATCCATGAGCGAAAGCGCACCGCAGGTCAATCCATGAAAAGAGCCTTGGGCATGGATGATTCCGCTCCTCTTAGTATGAGCGCGGGCAAATTTGATTACCGATTCAATGCCTTCGCTGCCTGAACTGCAAAAATAGACACGGTGTAATTTACCACCGGCCTGATGGCAAAGTTTTTCAGCCACTAATCCGGCCATCGGAGGCACGTGATTAGGCAGCATGGTTGGCCCGCGGAGGTCCAGCTCGGATTTGACCGCCTGAATGATGGCTGGATGGTTATGCCCCATATTCATGACACAATTGCATGACAAAAAATCCAGAATCCGCCGCCCGTCCTTAGTCAAAAGCTCCGCTCCGGTGCAGTGCTCATACTGCACATTCATCTCCAAAAGGTCCATCAATTTAACCCATTGTGGATTAACGTAGGTTGCATAAGTATCTGCCTTGGTTATTTTGGAAAAAAGTTGTTCCATGTAAATCTCCCTTGTTAAATGCCGCTCTTTTGATCAGCCTTAAAATCCTCTGATTTGCCAATGCGTCTCAAATATTCTTCTATTCTGCCGATATCTGCAGCGGCCGGCTTATTCCCTATGCCGTCACCATTGATCGCTTTCTTTACCGCCTGGCCATAGGCATTCCACCTGACCCCAAAAATAACCCGGGTATGGCACTGTGAACATTTAGGCCGGGACCCCGGAAATGCCGATTGATAGGCCTTAACGACGATTTGGTCAGCCAGCGCGGCTTGTGAAAAAATGACGGCTGTTAATAATACCGGCAAACAAGCTAAAACTCTTCGGTTTAAAAGAATCATATCGCCTTCCTTATTGGAATACGTGTTGGGAAGCATTATTTTTAATGGCCAAACGTATCGCCTGGCGGCAATCAAGCAAATCCTGAGGCACCAGCTGCTTGATGCGGCTGTCCTGGCAGACCAGCCTGCTCCTCAGGCCTTCCACCAAGGGACGGACAATGGATTCCGGATAAGGCGTTATTCTTTTAATCCAATAAGAACTGGATTTAATCAACAAACCCGGCACAGGAACCTCAATTTTTTTGTTTATTCCAATTTCTTGAGCGTACATGTCCATCAATTGACGGTAGGATATAATCTCCGGACCGCCTATATCATAAATCTGCCAAGCTGCTGAATGAACACGCAAAACACCCAGCAAATAATTAAGGACAT
>JAGWOI010000058.1 GCA_028870995.1 Candidatus Omnitrophota bacterium
CCCAGCAAATAATTAAGGACATTGTCGATGGCGATGGGCTGTGATTCCGTCTCAAGCCACCTGGATGAAATAATCATCGGCAAGTATTCCACAATATAACGCATAATCTCAAAAGAAATGCTGCCGCGTCCTATGATCATGGCCGCCCTTAAGGTCGTCACCGGCACATGCCCTGAATGTAAAATCTCCGAAACCTCCATTCGAGAGCGCAGATGCCTGCTTAAATGTGACTTAGCTTCCCCCAATCCGCCCAAATAGATGATGCGATTAATGCCCGTTTCATAAGCCGCCTTCTTCATATTCTCTGCTGCCATACGGTCTGTCTTGGCAAAATCCTTGCTTTGGGCATCCATCGAGTGGACAAAATAATAAACCGCCGTACAACCTGCACAGGCTTTTTGTAGGTTGTCCCGGCTACGCACGTCCACCTGGAGCAATTTGACCTTTTGATGGCCGGCCCAAGGGGTAGCCGAAAGTTTGGCAAAATTACGGGCAGCGGCAACCACTGAAAAGCCCTCTTCCAACAATCTCCCGACACATTTGGTACCGATATACCCTGAAGCTCCCAAAACCAAGACCTTAGCCATTAGTTTTCATCCTGTTTGCGTGAACTTCCCAGTTGACGTTGATGGTATCGCCCACAAGCACACCCCCATGATCTAATAAAGGATTCCACATGATATTAAATTCCTTACGTTTGATGGCCCATTCGCCCTTTAAATACAGCCTGTTCGGATTTTTATCATTTAATATAAATTTGGAAACAAGACCCTTGGAAACCCCGTGAAGATCAATGATGCCGTTAACGCTTTCAGCTTGATCAGAAGAATTAGCCTGATATTTGATGAAAGGGAACTGGGCCGCATCAAGCAGCCGCTTGGATACCACAATCCTGTCACACCAAGGACAGTTGGAAGCGATGCTGTCGACTTTGACCTGAACCTGCACTGATTTAATTTCTTTCTTAAGCGGATCATAAGACAAACGCCCTGAACAATCGTTAAAGTCAAAATGATAGCCGCCGATAACACCATATTTAATCTCCCCTTGCACCTTGGAATCCTTGCAATTGAACATGTAGGTGTCATCAGCAAAAGCTTTGCAGGCCCCCATCAAAATCAAGAATATAAGGATCAGATGCCGGCTCATTTGTCCCCTAACTGTTTATAAATAATGCCCGGCTGACGCCGGGGCCATTCTTGAAACACGTAGTCAGGCTTCAGCAAAGGCTTGAAGTCTTTTGGCAATGCAAATGGAAAAGTAACAATGTCCCAGACGCCCGATCCTGCCCTAGCGACGGTCATGGCAACGCCGTAAACCGCGCCGCAAAAAAGCCAGGCGCTGATATGAAAGGTCTTGGCGGAACCCTGAATCCAAGAGGAACGCTCCTGCTTTACAATTTCGACGGGAGCCGTAACGAGATTGGCAATTCCCCTGCCAAATTTCTGTATCGGCCGCACAGCAGCCAGGCTATTGGAGGAGACAAGAAAACCAGTTAGAACGAAAATCAAAGCAATTCTTACAAAAGCCATACTTTATCTCCTTTAGAATTGAAATTTATTCCTGCATCATCCGGCGTACGGCCGACACCGTCATCGGTGCTGGTAAAAACCTCGTGCTTATCGCCATCAGTTTATTTAAATTTCCATGCACGGCGATAGGCCTGCCTGCCATCATGGCTTTATAGCCGTAGGCGGCCACTGCGAAGGGATCCTGCAGGCCCAATCGGGACAGTAATATATCCTTAATTAGCGCCCTGTCCTGAAAATCGGTGTCTGTGGGGCCCGGGCACAAACAGGTTACCCTAATTCCCTTGTCCTTTAACTCATTAGCCAAGGCCTGAGAAAAAGAAAGCACATAAGCCTTTGTGGCGTAATAAACCGCCATTAGAGGGCCTGGTTGAAAGGCCGCGGTCGATGCAACATTCAAAATCCTTCCTTCATGACGGCTGATCATCG
This sequence comes from Candidatus Omnitrophota bacterium, assembly GCA_028870995.1. Classification (GTDB taxonomy): domain Bacteria; phylum Omnitrophota; class Gorgyraeia; order Zapsychrales; family Fredricksoniimonadaceae; genus JABDGZ01. The sequence goes on from JAGWOI010000058.1 coordinate 1,959, forward strand.
ACGGCAAAAATAATCTGGTCAAATATGTCAGTGCCATAATATTCAATCGGATCATTCGCTCCTGTTTATCCCAAGCACTCTGGTCAAAAAAACCCCAAGCCCCCATGCCAGCATTATTTATTAAAATTTCTACCTGGATGTCACGTTCCTCAATGTTCTTGTATAGAGAATCAATATCATCCTTATCCGTCAAATCAGCTGCAAAGACATGGACCGTAGCTTGGTACTGCTCCTGCAAGGAGATCTTAAGGGCTTTGAGCCTGTTGATATCACGCCCCACCAGGCACAAATCATGCCCGTGGCCGGCCAAAACTTCCGCGAAAGCCATGCCTATTCCGCCTGATGCTCCGGTGATTAACGCAGTTTTGATCATTTCAGTCCTGTTTGCTGGGCCACGCCGCCTAACATATACTCTTTACCGTGTATATGCCTAAATCCCGCCCGTGCCATCATGCTCATGATTTCTTCAGGTGAAGGGAAATAGACATTTGAGGAACTTAAATATCGATAAGAATTGTATTCATGACGATGAAACAGCACCTGACCCAGCCAAGGCATGAGTTTTTCATAATAAATATGGTAAACCGCCTTATTAAAACCTCTGGGCTTGCCCAAATCTAAATTTATAAATACGCCGCACGGCTTTAACACCCGGCGGACTTCCTTCAGGCCGAGAAGCA
>JAGWOI010000013.1 GCA_028870995.1 Candidatus Omnitrophota bacterium
ACCGAAGCCCTCGGTCAATATTTCCAGGGTGCCTTCCCCAAACATCAACCCTTCCTTTTCCGCCTGGACCTGAAGTATCTTGAACATCAGGTCCTGCTTCTTTAAGGCGGAGGCGCCCTGGATGTCCATGTCACGGGCCAGCTTGGTCAGCTCGGCCATTTTCATGTCCTTTAACGCTTCTATATTAATAGTCTTGCCTTGGGGATTGGCAGGCTTGTAATCTCCGTTACCATTTTCTTTAAGATCTTCTTTTTCCTGTTTTGTTGTTTCCGTCCTACCCATTGGTTTCTCCTAATCCCCGTTCTTAAGCGGGGGGTTAAAAATTAACTGCTTTTTCTTTTCCTTAATCTATGAATAATCGCATCTACCTGGTGTTGCGTCTGCGTGAGGCTGCGGCTGTTATCGATAACGATGTCCGCCATGGCGCATTTGGCCTTGAGAGGCATTTGACGGCGAAGCCTGCGCAAGGCTTCGCTGCGTGTGATCCCCAAACGTTTGACAGCCCGCTCCAGCTGCTGAAGACGCTTGGCCTTTACCACTATAGTTGTATCAGTGATTTTGTCCCATCCGGATTCAAAGAGAAGAGGCACATCTAGAACGACAAAGGATTCATGTTTATATCGGGATAACTTAAGTCTGACTACCTTGAGAGCCTCAGGATAAAGTATATTGGTGAGTTTACGTAATTCACGCGGATGACTAAAAACGATCTTGGCTAATTTTGAGCGGTCGATCCTATTTGCCTTAAGTATAACACCTGGAAAAATTTTTGCCACTTTTTTTACACATTTCTTGGTCCCCGTCAAAAGCCCCCTGGTAACGGCATCCGCATCGATGACCTTGGCCCCCTTGCGGGCAAACATGGCCGCCACGGTAGATTTACCGCTGCCTATACTTCCTGTAACGCCTATGACAAGCATTTTTCAAAAACCTTCACGTATTCCTTGGCTGATTTTTCCCAGGAGAAGCGGTAGCGCAGCGCCTGGGCCAGCAAATCCGTCATCTGGTCCTGGTGGCGGTAAACCTTCAAGGCCTCCTCAACGGCTTTGAGAAAAGCCCCCCGGCCGTATTCGGTGAACACAAACCCGTTGCCGGTTTGATGAATAGGGTCGTAAAGATGGATGGTGTCCGCCAGGCCGCCGGTTTTATGCACGATGGGGATGGAGCCGTAACGCAGGGCTATCATCTGTCCCAGGCCGCAGGGCTCATAGGTGGAAGGCATCAAAAAGAAATCCGATGCGGCATAAATTTTATGGGCCACGGCTTCGTCGAATTTCAAAAACTTGCCGATCTTATGAGGATGACGGGCGGCCGCTTCCTCGATCATGCGGTGGTATTTCCTGTCACCCACCCCGCTCAAGGCCACCTGCGCCCCCCGCGCCACAAGGCCGTCAATGACCTCCAGGATAAGGTCCAGACCCTTTTGGATGCACAACCGGCCCACAAAACCGAAAAGCGGAGTTTTTTCATCGGAAGGAAGACCCAAGGCTACCTGCAGCACCAGCTTATTATGGGCTTTAAGCTCATTGACGTTGGCGGCATCGAAAGGAAAATTCAAAAAAGGATCGTCCTCGGGGTTCCAGGTGTCATAATCCAGGCCGTTTAGGATGCCGTAGATATCATGGCTGCGGTTGCGTAAAACTCCGTCGAGCCCGCAGCCCCATTCCCTGGTCTGGATTTCCTTGGCATATTGGGGCGAGACCGTGGTGACCGCGTCCGCAAAAATAATCCCGCCTTTGAGCATATTGATCTGATCATAAAATTCCAGGCCCTGGGTGTGAAACAGGCGGCCATGGACGCCCAGACGGTCGTATTTGTGCTTTGGGAAGACACCCTGATAAGCCAGGTTGTGGATGGTCAACACCGACCGGGCGTTTTTAAAGAACGGGTCATGCTGATAATTGGTCTTAAGCAGGATAGGGATAAGGCCCGTGTGCCAATCGTGGCAATGGATGATGTCCGGCGCAAATTTAATTTCCTTTAAGGTCTTGAAACATTCATGGCAGAAGGTCGCAAAGCGCTCCAGATTGTCCTGATACTCCCCGCCGCCCTCGCCGTACAGCCCCTCCCGGTTAAAATAATGGTGGTTTTCAACAAAACAGACCCGGATATTTTCACCGATGCGCACGATGGGGGCCGGCACCTGGATGTTGGAAGTCTTATACCGCGGGGTGATGATGACGATCTCGTGGCCCAATTTCTCCAGGGCCGGCGGCAGGGAACCGCACACATCAGCCAGGCCGCCGGTCTTGGCAAAAGGCACCACTTCTGAGGCGCATACGGCGATTTTCATGGAACCTTCTCCATCTGGAGCCAATTGGAGCCTACCTCGACGGAGGTTTTCATTGGCATTTCCAGGTTCATGGCCCCCTCCATTTCATTCCGTACCAGGGACACCATGACATCCACTTCCCCTTTCGGAACGTCAAAGACCAATTCGTCATGTACGGTCATGATCATGGTGGAAGACAGTTTCTGTTTGGCCAACGCGCGGCTAATGTTCACCATGGCTATCTTGATCAAGTCCGCGGCGGTGCCCTGCATGGGCGCGTTGACGGCCTGACGTTCAGCAAACTGCCTCAATCCCATGTTACGGTTGTTAATATCCGGCAGATACCGGCGGCGGCCGAAAAGAGTCACCACATAGCCAGTGTCGCGGGCCTTCTGGACCTCGCCGTCCAAGAATTGGCGCACCCTTGGATAACGCAAAAAATACCGGTCGATAAAATCCTGGGCCTGGGACACCGGCACATTGAGGTCTTTCGACAGACCGAAAGCGCTCATGCCGTAGATGATGCCGAAATTGATGCGCTTGGCCGCGTAACGCATCTTCTCGTCGACTTGCGCTTCCGGTAATTCGAACATCAAGGACGCGGTATGGCGGTGGATATCGCCCTCCCCGCGGAAAGCTTTCTTGAGCTCCTCATCCTTGGCCAGCAGCGCCAAGATCCTTAACTCTATCTGGGAATAGTCCGCCGCCAAAAGCACATGGCCTTTTGTATACGGCACAAAGGCTTTGCGGATACGCTGTCCGAATTCAGTTCGGATGGGTATGTTTTGCAAATTGGGGTTATTGGAACTCAGGCGTCCGGTTTCGGCCCCCGCCTGGTTGAAGGTCGTATGCAGCCTTTGCGTCTTAGGATCGATCAGCTGCGGCAAAGCATCTATATAGGTGGATTTTAATTTGGCCATCTGCCGGTATTCCAGGATCAGGGCCGGCAGGTCATGCAGGCCCGCCAGCCTGGTGAGCACTTCCTCATCGGTTGAGAACCCGGTCTTGGTTTTCTTGATCACCGGCAGCTTCAGGCGGTCGAATAAAATCTCGCTTAGCTGTTTGGGGCTGTTGATATTGAACGGGCTGCCGGCAATTTTAAATAAGGACTCTTCCAGTTTCGTCATCCTGGCCGCACATTCTTGAGAGAGCTCCTGCAGCACCCCGGCGTCGATGGCCACCCCGTTGGTCTCCATCTCAAAAAGCACGCTGCTCAACGGCATTTCCACCTCATAAAAAAGAAATTCCAGCCCCTGCTCCTTGAGCATTTGCTTTTGAACGGCATACAGCTCTTTCATGCCCTTATCACTGGCCCTGAGGGTCGGCAGATGATATTTACCCTGCCCCCCTGAAAGCAGATAATCCGCCAGATAAACGTCAAAAATGTCGTGCTTAAGCTGGGCAGCATTCACCGCACCGGCCTTGCGCAGGGATTTCAGATCATAGGCGATAAAAAGAGGTTTGCCATCCTCCGTTGTTTCCACCCAGTTCTTCAAATCGCCGGCGGGTTCAGGCTCGGCCCCCTCCGGCGCGTATTCCTGGGCCAGCTTGCGGAATTCCAGCTCATTGAAAAGCGCGAATAATTTTTCCCGGTCGGGCTCAGGCAGTCCCAGATCATTCAGGACCGCCTTCAGGGGAATATCGGCGTGGAGGGTGGCCAGTTCCTTGCTCATAAAAGCATCCTCCCGAAAAGTCATCAACTTTTCCTTGAGCCCTTCCGGGACAACGCGTTCGATATTCTTATAAATCCCTTCCAGGGATTTGTATTCGGCGATGAGTTTACGGGCACCCACTTCGCCTATACCCTTGACACCCGGGATATTGTCGGAAGCGTCGCCTGCAAGGGCGATATAATCCGTGATCTGCTGGGGCGCCACCCCAAACTTTTCTTCCACCCCTTTAGCGTCGATGAGCCTCTCCTGGCGGGAGCTGTACAATAAGATATGGCCGCCGACCAATTGCGCCATGTCCTTGTCGTCGGTCGCCAAGACCACGTCCACCCCCTGCCCGGCGAACCGCCGTGCCAGGGTGGCCATCACATCATCGGCCTCAAAACCCTCCATGTCAAAAATAGGGAAACCGTAGGCCTTGATGACCTCGCGGATGGTCTTGATTTGAACGACCAGGTCGTCCGGCATGGCCTGGCGCTTGATCTTATACCCCGCGAATTTCTTTTGCCGGTGGGTGTCCTTACCGACATCAAAACAGACACCCACATGCGACGGCTTGAAATCGGCAAGCATCTTGCGAAGGATGCTGCAAAAGCCGTAAACGGCGTTAGTGGGAACACCCTTAGAATTCTTCAAGGCCCTGACCGCGTAAAAAGCCCGGTAACAGAGACCATGGGCATCAATAAGGAAGACGCGATTGGACATGGGTTAAAGGATTTCTTCTTCTTTGCCGGTGATGTTGTCTTGACGCTGTAGTATTTCCAACAGGCGTTCATTGTCCGGGCTGGCGTTAAAGGTCACCATCCCGGCCAGGTGATCGCCGTGGGCATAGATCTTTTTGTAGGTGTTTTGGGGCCCGTCGAATTTCAGGTATTCCCGCCCGCCCTCGGGCAGCCTGGTCCATCCGGCATAAAAACCGTCGAGCACATGAAAACCGAAACTGGCGGGCATCAAAGGCATCACCGGAGGCTTAAAGCAGTCTTCGATGCAAATTTTGTCTTCATGGGTCAGGGTGGGTTCAGAGAGCATCCGTATGTCGGCCTTGGCTTCGTCAAAAATGACCGCCTCGCAGGCCAGGACCTTGCCTGACCTTAATTTCACCGCCTTGACCTCGGCCTCTCCTAAAATTTCTTCCACGGCATTCTCGTTGATGACGCGTATCCCCTTGCCTTCAAGGATCTGTTTCAACAAAAGCCCGGTCTCCTCATCAAAAATTTCAGGCAGAAGCCCCAGGCCGGAGGAAACAACCGTCACCTCTTTCTTGAATTGGCTCAACGCGCAGGCTATGTTCAACCCCTGGATCCTGGTGGCGGGGACGATGACACTGTCCATAAACGGTAAATATTTCTGCATGGCCTTGATCGAAGTCAGGCGCCAGCAATCAAAAACCCCTGTCCTTTGAAGGCCCTTGACGGCCGGCAGGATAAGCTCGCCGGTATCGACCAGTATCAGGCGGTCATAATCGATCTGCGCCTTCTTGGCCGTGGTCAGGTACCTGCGCTTGACGCTGATGCGGTTTAAGGCCTCCTGCGTGACCAGGGTGGGCTGGTGCTTCGCTAAAAGCGCTTTGGATGTTGTAAACAAGCTCTCTTCAGAGACGGATCCGGCCAGCATATCCGGCAAAAGCCGGCGCTCATAAGGCAAAACCCCTTCCGTGGCAAAGAGGGTGACCAGCTGGCCCTGGGCTTGGATATGTCCGATGATGGGCAGGACGTCTGCGGAGTTTCCGACAACAAGGGTCTTCATAATAATTCCACTAAGCTTTTCCACTGAGTCGAAGTGCCGCTTTCCTTAATTTTACTTGTAGCAAAAAGCGGCCTTCATGATTTAAATTTGATTCAGGATTTTAAAAGCTTTAACGGCATTGTTCATGAGCATGACCGCCGTCACAGGCCCAACCCCTCCGGGGACGGGTGTGATATGCGAGGCTTTTGCACTTGCGGAAGCAAAGTCCACATCGCCCACCAGCTTGCCTTCGACATGGTTGATGCCTATGTCGATCACGATGGCGCCCATCCTGATCCAGTCGCCTTTAACGAAGTTGGGGCGGCCCAGGGCGGCAATCACCACATCAGCATCATGGACCACGAAGGGCAGGTCCACCGTCTTGGAATGGCAGATAGTGACGGTCATGTCTTCCCTCAAGAGCAGCATGGCCACCGGCTTGCCGACGATCTCGGAGCGGCCGATGACAATGGCGTGCTTGCCCTTCAAGGCAACTCCGGAAGATTTCAGCAATTCCAGGGCAGCAGCGGGTGTGCATGGGAAAATCCCCTCTTCCCCCATCAGCAGGCGGCCGAAATTCATCAGGTTCATCCCTTCAATGTCCTTATACGGGGTGATGGCATTGATGATGGTTTTGAAATTCATATGCGAGGGCAGAGGCTTATTGACGATAATGCCGTGGACATGGTCGTAACTGTTGAGCTCGCTGATGAGGTTCAGCACGTCTTCCTGGGAAGTGCTGTCGGAATTGAAATGACGCAATTCGTACTGGATACCGACACTCTGGGCCGTTTTTTGTTGGGAAGCGGCATAGGAAAGACTGGCCGGATCGTTGCCCACCACAATGCTGAAAACGCGGGGCGCTTCCTGCACCCGGTTACTCAAATCCCTGATCTCTTCGGACAGCCTGGCTTTAAGCTGAGAGGCCAGCAATTTACCGTCTAAAATTTGAGCGCTCATGAGTTGACCCTCACCATGACGCGGGCAGCGTTGAAAGCGGACAATAACAACTCAACGGCGACCTCGACGTCCGAAAGTAAATAAGGATTACCTTTTTCGACCAAATAAGGCGTCAGTTGGATGGCCTTGAAACAAAGCTTGCAGACCTCCTGGGGAATGGCCCTGGCCTCCCTGGCCGCGCGCTTCTGGGCTTGTTTATCCAGGGAACGGGCCGCGGAAATCTTCAAATAAGCCTCGCTGTCAAGGCTCGTCAATTCCAAAAACCTCAAACGGATGGGTTCGCTTTGCGCCAGGATCCCGGCCAAACGTTTCTCGACCGCCGGGCTGTTGGTTTTGCGTCCCAGGGAATAATTGGTCACCATGGAAATAAGCCCGGCGCCGAGGCTCGCGGTCAACGCGGCGGCAGATCCGCCTCCGGGCACAGGCTCCCGGCGGGAAAGCTGGTCCAGGTAATCATGCAGGGTCTTGTTCTTGAAATCAACCTTCATGGGGAAAATATTAACACACTTTTCTGAATCAAAAAATGAAAAATCCGCGAATTATCAATGGGAATGGGTGCTTAAGAAGTGTTCAGCTTCCAGGGCCGCCATGCAGCCGGTGCCGGCAGAAGTCACGGCCTGGCGGTAACGCTTATCCTGTACGTCGCCGGCCGCGAAAACACCTTCAACATTTGTTTGGGTGGTTCCTGGCTGGGTTTTAATATAACCGGCTTCATCCAGGGCCAATTGGCCTCCCAAAAATGAAGTGTTGGGCAGATGCCCTATAGCATAAAACAGCCCGCCAATATCCAAGGTGCTTTCAGCCTTGGTCATGGCGTTCTTTATCTTTAAGCCGGAAACGCTCTTTTCCCCCAAAATTTCAACCGGCAGGGTATTGAACATGATCTCGATCTTAGGATTATTTTGGGCACGCTCCTGCATGACCTTGGAGGCCCGAAGCACATCCCGGCGCACCAGCATCAGCACCTTCGAGGCGAATTTGGTCAGGTAAGTGGATTCTTCGACCGCGGAATCACCGCCGCCGACAACAGCCAGGACCTTGTTGCGGAAAAAAGGCAGGCCGCCGTCGCATACGGCACAGGCGGAAATGCCCTTCTGCCAAAGCCTGTCTTCGCCGGGCAAATTCATGCGTTTGGCGGTGGCACCTGTAGCAATGATCAAGGCCCGCGCCTGGTATTCTTGGGCCCCGGCCCAGACCTTAAAGGGCCTTTGAGAGACGTCCACCTTGTCAACCGTTTCTGTCAGGATGCGCGCCCCGCAATGAAGGGATTGCCGGCGCATCTGGTCCATCAACACCGGCCCCTGGATGGAAAGAAAGCCGGGAAAATTTTCCACCTCGGTCGTGGTGGTCAATTGCCCTCCGGCCGCCACGCCGGCGGCAAAAGCGCCTTCAAACATCAAAGGGTTTAATTTGGCGCGGGCCGCATAAATGGCGGCCGTATGGCCCGCCGGACCTGAGCCTATAATGATGAGGTTTTCCATATCAGAAAGAAAAACAGGGACGCCTCTCCTCTAATAAACAGGGAACGTCCCTATTTTTAAATTAAGAAGCTGTCCAATATTTTTGAAGGGTCCTTCTTGGGCGCATTGGCCACAACGCCGTGGAGTATATTATCATAACGCGGCTTGTTCTTGTTCTGAAAAAACAGCCCGAAATACCGGCGTTCAGCCGCCCCGAACTGGAAGGCCTGGGCCAGATTCGACGGGTCATGTTCCACAACTTCCGTCTTATCGGCCAGGCGGCGGTCAGGTTCAATGCCGTTGGGATGTTTTAAGAACGAAAACCAATTTGAATTCTTATGATCAAAGTTGTTCGGGTCAAAATGCGGGCAGCGCTGCGAAATATGCACAAAGGCAAAACCCGGATGATCGAAGGCGGCCTTCATGGTATTGGTCAGGTGGTCCGGGATCCAGTCGGCCGTCGAGGCCACGAAGGAAGCACCCAAACCTAAAGCCAAGGTGATCGGATTAAGGGGATTTAAAAAAGTCCCCTGCGGCTGGGTGTTGGTTGGATGCTCGTGGCGGGTGGTCGGCGATGTCTGGTTCTTGGTCAAGGCGTAGACCTCATTGTCATACATCAGAAACACCGCCTTGAAATTCTTGTTGATCCCATGGATCAGATGGTTGCCTCCGATGCTCAAGGCGTCCCCGTCTCCCGAATGAACAAACAAATTCAACCCGGGATTGGCCAAAGCGACCCCTAAGGCAATGGGGATAGCCCGTCCATGGATGGAATGCACCCCGTACGTATTAAAGTAGTTTGGGGCGCGGCCGGAACAGCCGATCCCCGAGACATTCACAGTCTGAGACGGCACCAGTTGGCGTTCCACAATGAATCTTTTTAAGCCCATGATGATACCGAAATCGCCGCAACCGGCGCACCAGCGCGGGTTTTCAGTGTTTAAATCCTTGATTGTGACCGGCGTCGGGGCCGGTTTGGAAACTGTATCGGTCGTCATTTCAAGACCTCCTGAATCTTATTCATGATAATCCTCGGACGCAACGGCCGTCCGGTGGCATCAGCTATCAGCGGATGAACGTCCTTGAGGGTTTCTGATCTTAACAATAAAGCCAAAGGTGAAGGTTTCAATTTATCGCCGTAAGCGACTTCCACAGTCATGACCTTCTTATATCTGGCAAAAACGTCCTTGAGCATCAAGGGTAAAGGATACACGACGCGCATATGCATCCCGGAGGCCGGTACGCCGTTCTTTTCGCACAGGGTAATGGCTTCTTCGATGGCCCCGCGGCTCGACCCCCAGCCGACAATCAAAACGTCATTGCTTTCCTTGCCGAACATTTCCGGCAGGGTCAGCGCCCGGCGGACATGGTGGATCTTTTCGTTACGCAAGGCATGGGAACGCTGATGGTTGTCCGAAAAATAATTGATCTTGCCATTCTCATCGGTGTTAATCCCCGTGATGCGGCGCATGCCGCCCTCGGTGCCGGGCACGGTCTGCGAGCCACGCACCATTTGAACCGCCCCTTCCAGGCGCTTCATATGGAAGCGCTCCAGCACAAAATCCGGGATATTGTCGACCCCGCCGTTCATCTGGGCCAACTTAAACTTGGAAACCACCTTATAGCTGTTGGCCGTCTGAAAATCGCTCATGATAAAGACCGGTACCCGCAGCTTTTCCGCCAGGTACCTGGCCAAATGGGGCGCGTAGAAACAATCAATGACGTTGGAAACACTGATAATCACCTTGGCGTAGTCTCCATGGCTGCCGCACAGCGCCGCCAAAAGGTCGGACTGCTCGGTCTTGGTAGGCATACCTGTGGAGGGGCCTCCGCGTTGCACGTCCACGACGACCAGGGGGATCTCCGTCGCTGAGGCAAAACCGATAAATTCCTGCTTAAGGGACAGACCAGGGCCTGAAGTTGCCGTCAGGGCCGGCATTCCGGCATAATAAGCGCCGACCGCGGTGCCGATGGCCGCGATCTCATCTTCAGCCTGATGCACCATCCCACCGTAGGACGGGAAACTCTTGGCCAAGGTGTGCATAATGGACGAGGCCGGTGTGATGGGATAGCCGGAAAAAAGCTTGAAGCCGGCATCGATGATGCCCATGCTCATGGAGGTGTTGCCGTCAATGAGGATATGCTCTCCAGGGCTGGGATGGCTTTGCACTTCGACCCGGAAAAAAACCTTTTCCTTGGCCAATTGATAACCGTTGTGATAAAGGGAGATATTCTTGGCCATGATATCTTCCTTAAGTTTTTTACCGAAGGTCTTGACGATCTCTTTCTGAACGATCTCCTCATCCATGTTATAGATATAAGAGAGCATCCCCAAGTAATAAAGGTTCAAGCCCTTGCCGCCCAGCTCTTTGATAATGCTCTGCGACGGTTCATCCACATTAAAAGGAATGACACTCAAACCCAGTTTGGTGCAACGCTTAAGCACCATTTCATAGGAGTCGGGATTGCCTGGCTGGTCCCTCATATCCAGTAGGATCTTGGCACTGGGATTGAATTCATTGTCATCCAGGCGGCGGTCCAGCACCACTTCGTGGGACGCCAGGATCAAATCCGTATCGTTGCCGATATTGGTGACGTCAAAATCGGCCAAACGGATAATGACACCCGACAGGGCCGGCCGGCTCCTGGCCGGCGGCGAAATTTCAGCGGGGATCATGGGTTCTACATATACATATTGCCCCATGCCGACAAAGGCGCCCAATAGGATGTCCCCTGCTTTTTGCGCGCCGTAACCGGCATCCATAAGCAATTCAAACCTAGTGACAGGACGTTTCTCAAGTGTCATACATACCTCTTTATGTAAAAAGACAAATGTTTTGGAAGAAAAATGCGAATAAAAATTACTATAGCATGGCCGCCTGTTTTAGCAAGGAAAAACCGGAATATGACTTTAGTCCTACTGAATGGAGGGGCGTAACTCTTTGATGGTTTTCAGCAAAGCTTTGGAACCGTTAGTGATAGCATCTTGCTGCGACTCTTGCCGGCCAAGCAATTCATCCAGATCAACTTCGGACTTTATACTGAAACCCGCGTCCTTGATCATTTGTAAGGTACGGGTATTGGAGACGCCTTTAGCATTCAAATATCCTTGCAAAAACAACGAGTTGGCCGGATACAAAGCCATGACTTCCATGGACCGCAAATGCATCTCCCGGCCGGCCGCCACCCTGATTTCGGACGACGGATTCAAGAACCTGAACAGGCACAGCACCCTTAAAATAAAATCCGGGGTCAGGCCGGATTCCTGGGGAGAAAGCGCATTACCTTCGATGGGCACCAGCAGATTCACCGGGATCGACTCGGCCTTCAAGGCCCTCAAGCGGCGGGCCACGTCGATGATATCGGCGTGATTTTCCCCCATCCCCACGATCATCCCGGAACAAACCCTAAGCCCGGCGGCCTTGGCCGCCAGCAAGGTGTTCAGGCGGTCGGCGAAGGTGTGGGTGGTGCAAATGTTGGGGTAATGCGCTTCTGAAGTATTTAAGTTATGGTTCAGGCGGTCCAGACCCGCCTTCTTTAATTCAACCGCCCCTTCATTGGAGACAAAACCGGTCGAAACGCAGATTTCCTTATCCGGAAATTCCGTCTTGATGGCGGACAGGACCCTCTTAAGCCGTTCGATGCGGGATTGGGAAGCCCCCCGCCCGGCAAAAACCATGCAATAACAGGATGCGCCTTTGGCATAGGCCTGGCGCCCCTCCTGCAGCATTTCCTCATCGGATTTGATGCCGTATTCTTCAATATCCGCCTTTGATGACTTGGCCTGGGCGCAGTAATGGCAGTCTTCCTGGCAATGACCGTTTTGCGCGTTGTTCAGGATATGCACCCGCACTTCCTGCCCGAAATAGGTTTTGCGAACCTCATAGGCCGCATCCAAAAGGGACAGGATATCCAGGGAAGCATCGGACAGAATGCGCTGGCACGAAGCGCCGTCCAACTCTTCGCCGCCTAAACTCCGGCGGGCAAATTCAACATACAATGATCGGTCCATATGTCTTTAAGATATCAAGAAAAAGGCAATTGTCAACAGCTTCTTCAATTTCGGTTGACAATTGCGCCTAAAAACTGGTGCAGGTCCCCCAACGGCTTGATACGGATGATCACAGGTTCAAAACCGGGCGCGTTTTGCAGTTCTTGCAGCTTGGCCGGATCCAGATGGAAGGCGATCCCCTCCCCGGCATTTTGGATTTCCAACGGCGTTTTATTGGAGGTAAAATCGATACCGCCCTTGTCGCTCAGCCCCGGATTATCGGAAATCCCCCTTTGGGGATTCGCTTCCCGCACCGCCTGGACAAAAACATTACGGAACTCCTGTTTGGAAATCTCCTGGACATAGCCGTCCAGTTCTCCATGCCTTACGCCCTTGAAACCGCGCAAACGCAGCAGGGCATTGGCCATATTCATAAACAGAGAGTTGTTTCCACCGGTAAAAACATAGGGCGCATGGATGGCGGTGTAATAAAAATCAGCGATGTGCCAGACCGCTGACAATGCATCTTGCTTCAAAAAGGCTGGCGCCAGGAATTCCTTCAAATTTTCAAACATGACAGCGAACCGGGCATTGTCCCCGGGAAAACGCCTTACGCCCGCAACCTTGTGGATGGTGGCCTCCGTATAAAAAGGCTTCAACGATGGCGGGATGTAGGGACTGTTCCTGTGGGCGCCCAGGATCATTGTCCGGTTCATGCCCTCCACGGCACGCATGAATTCTTCGGAAGTCTTGACCCGCCCTTGTTGAATGCCATGCAGCAATTCCAAGAATTCCGCGCGTACGTCGTAATTGTTCGCTTTAAAATTCTCTTCAACCGCCTGGCCGTTGCGGCGACTCATTTCCTCTGGGGAGATCTCTGAGGCCGTCTCTAATAAGACCTGCCCGCGCTCCCCGGCATGGGCCATGGCCGCATCCTGTAAGACCGCCGCGTCAGGCTGCAAAATCCCTTCGAAAAACTTCAAAAAAGGCCTGGCATTGCCCTCGTTCCATCCCCCCCGTTCGGATTCCAGCTGAGACAGGTAATATTGGATCCGGCCGATATAAAACGCTGCCAGTTTTTTGTGCAAAGCTTCTCCCCTATCCGTTGCCGGCAGCGGATAACCGAATTCGGCATCGGAAAGCCATATACCGCGCTCTCCGTCCATCCACCCTTCCATTAAATTCTTCAACTTAAAATCCGTCACCTGGATATTCAGCCGGATGAGTTTTTCCAGAAAAGCACTTAAACGCACATAACGTTCCGGGTCCGAAAAATAACTGCTGGAAAGCTCGGCAAGAGACTTGCCCCTGATCTTTTCAACGGCGATATAAGGATATTGCAGCCGGCCGCCGATAAATCCATGCCCCAGCAGGGCCGGTCCCACTCCTTTGCTGCCTGCATTGCCGATATTGCTGACCAAGGAAGTAAAAATATTGGACTGTGTCATGGACATCGATCCCGATAAAGACTTGAGATCCGGCATGCGGATGATCCAATCTGCATCATTCAGCGCGTAAATGATATTGGTGTTGCCGCTGCCGATGCGGATGAGCTTGCGGCCATCGTAATAGAATTGACCTTCATGCCCGTTGATCCCAAGGAGCCCGCTATTAAAATTCGTGGCCATGGCCATATCAGGAGGGAATTTCATTTTGCCCATATCAATAACCAGCCTCACACCCCTTTCATCTTTAAAAATGCCGGAACCCCGCGTATCAATACCCTTCTTCTGCCAATCCTTAAACATGCCCTTGAAAAACGGGACGGAATTTTTCAGCCCCTCAGGACGTAAATACGTGTCATACACCAGCTTTCTTGCGCCGAACAAGCGCCTCCATAGAACAAAGAATTTCAGGATAAAATCCGACCTCATCTTCCGGCTGAAGGACTTAGGGGTGGTGGTCATGGTAAAGGAGACCATGCGTTGACCACTGGGATTATAGACGATTCTAAAAAAGGTGGGGATGGCCTCTCCTTGCCAAACAAACTGCACCAGGACGGTGTCCTCACCGGGCCCGCCCGTACGGTTTCTCCATTGCTCGTTTATATGAACGTGGGAAACCGGCGGAAGCCCCGGCATCTCTTTGAAGATCGTATCCAAAATAGAGGTTATTTGAGGGGTGTATCGAAAATGGTCGTCGCCTTGCCCCTCTCCCTTACGGGAGATCATGGCCCGGTCCAGACCTCCGCTGAATGATTCTTCTTTCTTAACAAAAACGCGGTCGTCGATCATTGTCTCATATAAACGGACCTTCTTATTGACCAAATTTTGGAGCGAAAGGCCTCTCATATCGGAATACTCCACCCGGGCATTGTTCCAAACGACCCTTTCCAAATCCTGGCCCCTGAAATCATACCATTCGTAGGTATGCGCAATGGAATGGTCCGACGGAACTTGAGTTGAAAGGTACTTAAAATCCACCAATTTGACATCCTCCAGGCGTCCCCCGGCATCAAGCCTGAGCATAATATTCTGGGGATGGAGATGGCCGTGAACAAACCAAAGGTTGCTGCTAAACCTTAATGACGCATCGACCACCTGCCTGATGGGCTCGGCAACGTCGTTAAAACGAATTTTTGTATGCCTTAAAACATATTCTAAATTCTCATACTCGGGGCTGATGCTGTTTAGATCCAATTCATAATAATTTCGATCATCGCCGGGCAGAATAAACATGGGCACCACTCCCGGCCGTCGCTCGGCCGCAAGCTTTTCGACCGCGGCCCGCGTTTCCGGCGTGACATGCCGCTGGATGACCGTCAGGGTATGGGTACCGCCCGGTGTCACTGCGATTTCATACTCTTTATAGGCGCGGTCTGTGGCCATGCTGAAAAGCCTTTTTTCTTTTGCTCCCTCAACGGCCTTCAAACCCTCTTTTTGAAAACGCTCTTGAAGGTCAATCACCCTTCGATCGTCCCATAAATTTTGGACGGAGACCATCGCCGAATCTGGGAGGCCTTCCCGTAAAAGCAATTCCGCAGCAAACAACTCTTGCGACAAACTCAAGATAAACGGTCTGTTCTTCTCCCAATTAAATTGCGGCCCCTGTTTTAATGCTACTGTAAAAATATTCAAACGGACCGTTATCGCATTATTCAAAAGCACGCGGCTGTCGAAGGGCCCCTGGCCGGCAAGCCCCTCTAAATAAATTCTCTGACGGGCGATCTGTTGAGCTTGAGGCAAGGTCATCATCTGCCTCATCTGCAAAATTTCCTTGGTCACGCTATTGTCAATGCGTTCAAGCCCATCCACCACCTGCCTCATGAGCTGGGATTGCCCGGGCGAGAGCCCTCCGATCATAGTCATGCTTTTAAGCTTATTGGCTATGAAGATCTTTTGAGTCCGGCGGCCAAGGTCATAGGCATAGTCATTGATTTGATAGGTCAATTTCTTTTGGTTATTGGAAAAATTGACCCTTACCCTGCCCTCCGCAGACAACCCCAGCCTCACGGTGTAATCGGTATTGGGAAAAAGATGGGCGAACAAAACCACATGGTAGGCGGCAGGGGAAAAAGAAAACATCCCGGACTTAGAACTTTCCACCACCCATTCCCTTTGGTTAAAAACGCTTATTTGCTCCGGGGAGGGCTTTAATTCGGGGCCAAGGACCGCCGACATGGCATCCCTGGCATTCTCGGGCACCACCTTATGCCCCATGAATATTTGTTGGGTGCCGGCTTGAGGATCATACCGGTAATTATCAATTTGATAGGCCACTTGCGTGTTGCCCTTAGAAAAAGTCACCCGCACCTTCTTGTCCTGCGACAAGCTGAAGCTGGCCCTATAAACCATATTGGGCAGCAGGCTGGCGAAACGGATATTGTGGCGGGGAGCCGGAGAAATGGAAATCTTTCCCGACGCATCGCTTTGAAGTTTCCAGTGCCTCTGATTGATATTCTCGATTAGAAGGGGTGCCTGCGGATCTTCGGCATCGCTAGTCAGAATTTTCTGCAAAAGCTCCTGCGGCGGGGAGGCTGCCTGCATGGCGAAATCCTGAAAACCGATGCTGATCATTCTTCCCACCGGCTGCGAATTCCACATCAGGGCCTTTTCGGCTTTATGGAAAAACTGGGACGGCAACACATCTCCCATCTCCCTGCGCGCCATGACACCCCGGGCCGCCTCGACATCTTCTTCGTCAGGCTGTTGATTAAGGGCACCCAGGTCGACTTCGAAGACCTTTACTCCTTGCGCCTCCAATCGAACATAAATCGGAAGTTCCATGTTAAAGTGATTGCCGCGGGTAAAGGCCTCCTCTAATAAAAGGAAGATAGATATCATGACGTTAGGTTCATTGTATTTTCCCGCCTGAGCAAGACTAAACGCCAAAGCAAACAAACGTCTGGAAAGGAGCTCGTACGTTTCCCTTTTCGGCCTGCCCGACTCCTCAAACTGATTCAAATTGACTTTGATAATCCTTCCTTCATCAACAAAATTCCATATCCGTTGCAACTGTTTTTTATCCTGGCCGGCATCTTCGGAAAGGTTGATAACACTTCCCTTCCAATAGCCGATTTCATCTTCCAATTGAGCGACTCTGGCCTTAAGGGTATCCTCGGCCAACAAGGTATCGGCTGCCGGTGGAGCCATAGCCATATCAGCCACAACACCGATGAATTTGCTGGTGTCCGGCGGAGCCTGGGTATCTTCGATTTGGAGTCGTGCTGGCAGATTTACAAATTCGAACCCTCCGGAGAAATACTTTCTCGGGATGGTTGCTTGGGTCAGCGGGTCAGTTTCTTCTTTGATGTAATTAAAAACACCCTTTTTAAAGGCCTGAAGATACCGTTGGTAAATAGCCTCGACGTTCATCGAAGAATCTTTATAACCTACTCCGGCCACCTTATTCCTGTCCTCATACACGCGGGCCAGGATGCTGTCCTTGATCTTTTTCTTGTACCAGGCGGCCAGGACAAGGCTGTTGTAGACCTGGCGGAGCACGGCAAAATTTTTATCCTCATTGACTTCCCTGCTCAATTCAGGAATGACGATCTGGCGGACGATCCGGCTGCCCAAGCTACTTGTCGAGTTGCTGATGGCATGATGCTTCTCAAGCGACAGGTAATCCTCTTCAAGCATCACCTTCAACCGGCTGTCAACCACGTAGGCCGTACCCGCCTTAGGCGCCTCATAAACAACCGCCTTGTCCGGGACCACCCACACCTTGTTAAAGGTGTTGACCGGTATATTGGTCGTCCCATACCTCTTGACGGCTTCAGCGTACACCCGCCTCCAAAACTTTTTACCTGTCTCCCCCTCGGGATAAATTAGGGTTGCTGTGATCTGCTTGAGGATGTAGTCTTCCGCCAGCAGGTCCCGTCCCATTTCCGTCCGGCCAAAGCTTTCGGGAATGATCCTGTTTTTTTCATAAGGCGACAGGTTCACCCACAGGTCCTGGTCGGGAACGGTCAGGGAGGCTAGAAAATATTTGATCAAACGGCCGGCTTCCTGTTTCAAGCCTTCTGGTTGGGAAGCATGGTTGTCCCCGGGATCAAGGATAAACTCAAATCGCAAAGGGTTCTTGGGATCGACCTTAAGGCCCCTCAGGATGGGAGGCGCCAGCGGAGGGCTTAAAGGCACCATGACTCCCGGGACAGGCAAAACAAGTTCAGCACCTGCCGGCATAGGTCCGATACTATTTGCCAAAAAAATAAACAGGGTTAAAATATAGGCTAATGGGGTCCTCATATCTAGATAAAGTGTGCCCTAAAAACCCCCAAAAAACAAGCTATAGCATTTAAATATAAAATTTGCTTTTTGTTAAATATGGGGTATACTTGATTCAAACAAAGAATTTTCGCCTATTGGTCCGCAGCCTTTACCTTGCGGCTATAAAAGAATTAATATGACAAACCAAATCCACACTTTTCATATCCCTGTTATGGGGACCGCGTTTTCTATCGATACACCCATCAAGGTGGCCCGATACGGCATCCACTCGGTCATTTCCCTGGTGGATGACACCCTGATCGAGCAGATGCGCCAGTTTTATTGCGAACAAGAGGGCGAACCTTATAGACCCATCACTAAACACGATGAAGACTTCCGTGCCCGCCGGATCACGGCCTATTTGGACCTGGTCAACCGTATTGTGCAGCGTCAGTTCAAGGAGCTTAAAGAATCTCCTTTTGAACCCGGCAGCGAAATCACCAAATATTTTGAAATGCTTGCTGATGATTCCGTACTCAAAGCCGCCTGGCAGCATATGCTGGCCTGCCCTGACCCCAAATTAAAGGCCGATCTTCAAAAGAACCTGCGCGAATCCATCCGTCCGGGTGATATCAACGTCAACATCATGACCAAGCTTGACCGCAATAATTATGATACTCAGGGCGCCATGCTGCCAGCCGAGTTTTCCGATGCGCTGGCAGCCCTGCGGGGATATGCTCAAAGCACCTTACAATCAGCCATTGTATTCTCTGCTGGCATTAACCGCCGCTTGTACAGCTATGCGGAGCAATTCAAGGATTTTTACGCTGATGCCAAAGGGAACATCAAAAAAAGGATCATTTTAAAGGTCAGCGATTTCCGTTCCTCCATTGTTCAGGGCAAATTTTTTGCCAAAAAGGGCTTGTGGATCTCTGAATACCGCATCGAATCAGGGCTTAATTGCGGCGGCCATGCCTTTGCCACCGACGGATTCTTGATGGGCCCCATTCTGGAAGAATTCCGCGTCAAGCGCCAGCAATTGACAGATGAATTGCACAAAATTTATAACGAAGCCTTGAAATTGAAAAACAAGATCACCTTTGCCAAGCCCCACGAAGTAAAGATCACGGCCCAAGGCGGCATCGGCACGCATCTTGAGGACAAATTCTTGCGCACCCATTACGGGTTGAATACCACCGGCTGGGCAACGCCCTTCCTGCTTTGCCCCGAGGCCACCAACGTGGACCGCATAACTTTGGAAAAACTGGCGAAGGCCGGCGAGAAAGACCTTTATCTAAGCGATGTGTCTCCTTTGGGCGTTCCCTTTAACAGTATCCGCGATTCCCTAAGCGATATTGAGAAGGGCCTGAAGGTCATGCGCGGACGTCCCGGCAGTGCCTGCCCCAAGGGCCACCTGGTCTCAAATACGGAATTTACCGAAGAACCGATCTGCACGGCCAGCCGCCAATATCAGAAGCTGAAAATTGACCAGCTCAACAAACTGAATTTGGATGAATCTGAATATAAAAAACGCTTTGAGGCCGTTGTGGTCAAGGCCTGTATCTGCCATGACCTTGGCCAACCGGCCCTGATTGCTAACAACATCAAGACCAATGTTCCCGGCTTCACCGCGGTCTGCCCCGGCCCTAACCTGGCCTATTTTTCCAAGATTGTCACCTTGAACGAAATGGTCGGCCATATTTACGGCCGCACCAACCTGCTCAATGACACACCCCGTCCGAATATGTTCATCAAGGAATTGGGGATGTATGTGGACTATTTGAAAAAGGAACTCGGCAAATCGCTCGACGAGATTAACGAGCAAAAAATCAAATATTTCACGGAATTTAAAAACAATCTCCTGGAAGGGATCGAATATTACCGAAAACTTTTTCCCCAGATGGTGGAAGAATCTCTGGAATACCGCACCAAGGCCTTAAATGACCTGGAAGCCTGCCATCAACGCCTGTTGGCGGTTGTAGAGGAATTCTCGGTGGCTTTTGCCGCATCACCCACAGCTTTAGCCGCCGCTTAAAACAAATTCAACAAACAAAAAAAGGGACACTATTTAAGTGTCCCTTTTTTATTCGATCTTATCCCTGCTACTGGTAAATCTGCCCGCCCTGCTCTCTAAATTCTTTAGATTTGTCCTGCATACCTTTTTCGGCGTACTCACGGACATCCTGGGTGATCTTCATGGAACAGAAATTAGGACCACACATGGAGCAGAAATGCGCCAGCTTCGCGCCTTCGGCCGGCAGGGTCTGATCGTGGAAGCTTTCAGCGGTTTCAGGGTCGAGCGACAAGTGGAACTGGTCCCTCCAGCGGAATTCAAAACGGGCCTTGGAAAGCGCATCGTCCCAGGTCTTGGCACCAGGATGCCCCTTGGCCAGGTCCGCGGCATGCGCCGCGATCTTATAGGCGATGATGCCGTCCTTCACGTCCTTTTTATTGGGTAGTCCGAGATGCTCCTTGGGGGTCACGTAGCAAAGCATGGCTGTCCCAAACCAGCCGATCATGGCGGCACCTATGGCGGAGGTGATATGATCATAGCCGGGCGCCACATCGGTGGTCAGGGGCCCAAGCGTATAGAAGGGCGCCTCATGGCAGGTACTCAACTGCCTGTCCATATTTTCCTTGATCAAATGCATGGGCACATGCCCCGGTCCTTCGATCATCACCTGCACGTCGTGCTTCCAGGCGATCTTGGTCAATTCGCCCAGGGTTTCCAGCTCGGCGAATTGGGCCGCATCATTGGCATCGGCAATGCTGCCCGGCCGCAATCCGTCGCCCAAAGAAAAGGACACATCATAAGCCTTCATGATGGCACAAATCTCTTCAAAATGTGTATAAAGGAAATTTTCCTTATGGTGACTCAAGCACCACTTGGCCAGGATGGAACCGCCGCGGGACACAATGCCGGTGGTACGCTTGGCAGTCAACGGGACATACCTTAAGAGCACCCCCGCATGGATGGTGAAATAATCCACCCCCTGCTCGGCTTGCTCGATGAGCGTATCGCGGAAAATTTCCCAGGTCAGGTCCTCGGCCTTGCCGTTAACTTTTTCCAAGGCCTGATAGATGGGCACCGTGCCGATGGGTACCGGCGAATTACGCAGGATCCATTCACGGGTCTCATGAATGTTCTTGCCGGTGGACAGGTCCATCACCGTGTCCCCGCCCCAGCGGATCGCCCAGGTCATTTTCTCCACCTCCTCGGCGATCGACGAAGAGACGGCGGAATTGCCGATGTTGGCATTGATCTTAACCAGAAAATTGCGGCCGATGATCATGGGCTCAAGTTCCGGGTGATTGATGTTGGCCGGAATGATGGCCCGTCCCCGCGCCACTTCATCGCGCACAAATTCCGGGGCGCACCCCTCACGGACGGCGATGAATTCCATCTCCGGGGTGATGATCCCTTTTCGGGCATAATGCATCTGGGTCACAATATTCCCTGTTCCTTTGGCCCGTAAGGGTTTGCGAGTGCCGGGGAAACGGATGGGCGCCAAGTCTAAATCGTTGTCCCGCTGCTTACGATATTGCGAGGAAGCTTCCTTTAAGAAATCGACGTCTCCCCTCTCCAGAATCCATTCTAATCGCAACTGAGGCAGGCCCTTGGTGATATCCACCCGAACAGCAGGATCCGTGTAAGGCCCGGAGGTATCGTAGAGCCTTACGGGTTGATTCGGCTTGGACTTACCGTCGGGGGTGTGCGTATCAGAAAGGGCGATTTCACGATAAGGTACGCGGACATCGTTCCTTGTCAACCCTGAAGCGTAGACCTTTTTTGAACCCGGCAGAGGCTCATAGGCCAATTGATTAGCATCAGGCAGTCTTTCAGATTTGAGCGCATTCAGGGTCTGAGGGGTCATGAAAAGTCCTTAAAAATCGAGGTTAACTAAAGGATGTGCCGCAGCCGCAACTGGATTTGGCTTGGGGGTTTTTGTATTTAAAACCGGATTCGCGCAGGGTATCGACGTAGTCGATCTCAACCCCTTTGACAAATTCAACGCTTTCCTGGTTGACGATGACCGTCACGCCGTTATGCACAAAAGTGATATCGTTCTCATAAGGGGCTTTCTGAAATTTCATTTCGTAAGAAAGCCCGGCGCATCCGCCGGTGACAACGCCGAAACGCAGACAATAGCCCTGCTTGCCCTCTTTGAGCATCATGGCCTGGACCTTGGCAGCGGCCGCATCGGTCAAGGTGACAATTGGTTTTTGAGTTTGTGTGGTTTCCATAATTAAATCATAACATAACTGATTTTCTTAAGCAACTACGCTTGTCCGGTATGAAGACTACGCGACTCCCGCCAAAAAACTTATCTGTTTGCGCTGCACATCGGTCAACGGGCCGATAATGGCCAGATTGAGCCGGGCCGGATCAAGGATGGCGCGGGCCGCCCGCTTAATGTCGCCTGGGGTCACGGCCCTCAGCTTTTTAATGACATCATCCATGGTTTTGACCTGATCACGGCTGATAACTCCGCTGCCCGTCCAAAGCATCTGGTCCATGGTGTCTTCCAGGCTTAGCAAGAACTGTCCGGTGTAATAATCTTGGGCGCGCCTGAATTCATCATCCTTAACGCCTTTGGCAGACACCGAGGCCAATACTTTAAGGATCAACCCAAAGGCATCCACCACCTTGGCATTATCCACACCGGCACGCACGGAGAATACGCCCGTATCATCCAGGCTCTTCGTTCCGCTGGCCACGGAATAGGCCAGGCCGCGCTTCTCCCGGACCTCATTGAACAAACGGCTGGACATGTTGGCGCCAAGGATTATATTCAACAGGGCCATGACATAATAATCCTGATGGTTGGTCTCATAGGCCAGATAACCCATGGCCAAATGCATTTGTTCCGTCTGTTTAAAATATAAGTTGATGCCGGGCCTTTCCTGGGAACTCCGGGCGGGAATAAAGGAGGGCCCTGATGCCGCTCTTAATTTCCCCAATTTGGCATTGACCTGCTTGACCAATTCTTCATGTGTGACGGCCCCGCAGGCGGCGATCACCGTATTGGCGGGGACGTAATGCGCCCGTTGAAAAGAGCGCAATTGTCCGACCGACATTTTCTCAACTGTCGCCGGCGTACCGGCCAGGCTTTCTCCCAGAGGATGGTCCGGCCACAAAAGCGTCTCGAGAAGCTCCCCCACATAATATTGAGGAAGATCATGGTACATTTTGATCTCTTCCAGGATAACGGTACGTTCCTTTTCCAAGTCTTTGGGGGAAAGCCGGGGGAAAAAGCTTATATCTGCCAGGACATCAAAGGTCCTTCTCAAATGAGCCGCCGGCACCTTGGCATAGTAGCAGGTCTCTTCTTCGGCCGTAAAGGCATTAAGGCTTCCGCCCACCCCCTCGACGACCTGTTTGATCTCATCGCAGGAGTAACCGGCACTGCCCTTAAACGCCATATGTTCCAGGAAATGGGCAACGCCCTTATTGTCCCCGGCCTCGTAACGGCCCCCAGCGGCGATCCAAATGCCGATGGCAATACTATCCCTCCCCCTCATTTCCTGGGTAACGATACGGGTTTGATTGGGCAATTGAGTGATGCGGCGCATTATCTGAGGGCTTTCACTAGTGAGGAAACGTAACGGGTGACCTGAGGCACCAAATCCCTCTTGCCGTGATGGGCCTCGATCGTCTTGACGATGGCGCTGCCTACAATAACACCGTCAGCGGCACGGCCGATGGCCTCCACTTGCTGCGGCGTCGAGATGCCGAATCCCACGCACACAGGTTTTGAGGTAAACCGTTGTATATGTTTGACGTGTTTGACAACGGATGAGGCGACCGCCGTCTTAGTCCCCGTGGTCCCTGTCAATGAGACATAGTAAACAAATCCGGTGGCCGCCTGGGTATTGGATTTGATGCGCCCATCCATCGTGGTCGGTGCTACAAAAAAGACCATCGCGATATGATGCTCTTGGGCCAGACGCTGCAAATTTTTTGCCTCTTCCGGAGGCAAATCAGGCACGATCAACCCATCCACCCCTGCCCTGGCACAGGCCTTGATGAATTCTTCCTCTCCGAAACGAAAAATAGGATTGTAGGAACTCATCAAAGCGATGGGAACCAAGGTCTTACGGCGAAGCCCTTCGACCAGCCCTAAGATTTTTTTGACCGTTGCCCCCTTGTTCAAGGCGCGATGATACGAGGCCTGGATGATGGGGCCGTCTGCCAGGGGGTCGGAAAAGGGAACGCCTAATTCAATGATATCCACACCGGTATGCTCAAAAGCCTCCACCAATTCAGCGGTTGTCCGTAAATCGGGATCGCCGGCCGTGATGAAAGCAATGAAGGCTTTACGCTTTTGCTCCTTTAATTCTTTAAATTTTTTTTCAATGCGGTTCATGAGATAAATTGGGATATTTGATTCATATCTTTGTCCCCCCGTCCGGAAAGACAGACGATCACCGTCGATGTTTTTTTCACCCGGCGCGCCAGTTTGGATAAATAGGCAATGGCATGAGCCGTTTCCAGCGCCGGGATGATCCCCTCCAGGCGGGACAAAAGCTTTAATCCTTCAATGGCTTCCTTATCGGTAACAGGGACGTACTGCGCCCTGCCGCTGGCCTGATAATAGGCATGTTCAGGGCCGACACCGGGATAATCCAGACCCGCCGCTATGGAATGGGCCACCTGTACCTGCCCATCGCCGTCCTGCAGCAGTTTGGATTTGCTGCCGTGCAGCACGCCCACACCGCCTTTGTTGAGGGTCGCGGCATGCTGACGGGTGTCCGTTCCATGACCGGCGGCTTCCACGCCAATCATCTTGACGGAGGCGTCCTCATAAAAAACGTGGAACAACCCCATGGCATTGCTGCCTCCGCCGACACAGGCCAAGAGATAATCCGGAAGCTTCTTTTCCCTGGCTAAAAATTGCCGGCGGGCCTCCTTGCCGATCACGGATTGAAAATCCCTCACCATGGCCGGGTAGGGATGGAACCCTGCCACCGAGCCGATGATATAAAAGGTATCATGCACATTGGTCACCCAGTCGCGCACGGCCTCATTCATGGCATCCTTGAGGGTCTTGGAACCGCTGTGCACCGGAACAACTTCCGCGCCCATCAATTTCATGCGAAATACATTCAAGGACTGGCGTTCGACGTCCTCGGCCCCCATGTAAACAACGCATTTCAGCCCAAACAGGGCCGCGGCCGTGGCCGTGGCCACGCCATGCTGGCCGGCACCGGTCTCGGCGATGATCCTGGTCTTGCCCATGCGGCGGGCCACCAGGATCTGCCCCAAGGTATTATTAATCTTATGGGCGCCGGTGTGCAGCAGGTCTTCACGTTTCAAATAGACTTTCAGCGTCTTTAAATGCGTGCTCAAGCGTTTGGCCAAATAAAGATTGGTCGGCCTCCCGGCATATTCTTTGAGATAAAAGGCAAACTCCTTCTGGAATGACCTGTCTTTGCGGATAGCCTGATATTGATGCTCCAACTGCGCTAGCACGGCCATCAGCGTTTCAGGCGCAAATCGTCCCCCAAAGGAACCATAATAACCTGATTTGTCCGGATATTTATTCATCATAACCCGTCATTGTCATCACAGAATTAAAAAGACCGACCGTGCCGGTGATCTTCAGCGGCCATTTACGCTTGGTTGTATCAAACCAGATCTTGTAGCGGGTCGGACGGCTGACCATATAATAAGCATAATAAGACTTTCTGCCCAGCCTCAGCCGGGTTTTCTTGAGCAGGCGAATTTTCAGATCCCTGGTCGGCAAGGTCATGTCGATCGTGTCCCCTATTTTGAACGAACCCTCCTTGCGGTAACGGTAAATGAATCCGTAAATATTGTCCACATCGCCCACATTATTGATCGTCTGGTGGGTCACACGGTTGCCGTCGGTCTTGGTGATAAGGATCTGGCCTTTGGAGGTGACGTAGTCCTCGGAAATCTTGCCCTGGCCGAAAACGCTGAGACTAAAATTCCTTTCTACAAACAAAGGCTTATAGGTGACCGGGTCCACATAAATATCTTCGTTATCCCAATAATTCCTGCCGTGGGCCTTGAACTGGATCAGGAGGGTTTTATGTTCCTTAAAATCCTTCGGTCCGACCATGGAAAGGCTTGCCTGGCCGTTGAATCCAATTTGATGGATATCATAGTAAATGGTTTCAGCACGCAGGTTTTGGGGAAAAATGCAGGCACCCACGAGCATTAGCAGCAAAACTCTAGACAACATCGTAATCCTTAATAAATTGCTCCAAGACGAGGGCTCCATCGTAAAGGGTCTTGATCTTGGCGTATTCATCATTGGCGTGGATGACCCCATGGCTGCCCCATCCGGTGGAGAAGGCCGGAATGCCGTAGTCCTGGAAAAAGGTAATGACCGTCGCCCCCTGGCTTCCTTTCAAATGGGCCTTGAATCCCATCCTCTTGCAGGTATCCACATAGGTTTTAACAAAGGGATGCCCGGCATCGATGCCGTAGGGCTTTTGCGTATCATCGATGATGACCTTGAAATCCTTTGTTTCCTTGGCGATGAGGCCTTCGATCTCTTTGAGGACCTTGGCTGCTGTCATGCCCGGCATAAACCGGATGTCCAGGGCGAATTCACAGAAATCCGCCACCATGTTGACCTTGTCCCCGCCGCGGATGGTCCCGATATTTTTCGTAGGCGGCACCAGCAGCGGGTGCTTTCTATACTTAAACTGATGCTTCTTGAGCCGGTTGATGACCCGGGAGGCGATTTCAATGGCATTGATTCCCAGCCAATTGTAAGCCCCGTGCGCTTTTTTGCCGAAAATCTGCACCCGGCAGTGAAAAAGCCCCTTTTGGGCGATGATGGCGTCAAACTCTTCGGAATCGGTGATGAGCGCCGCCTTGGGGCGAAGAATACCTTTTTTCAACAAAGGAATGATCCCCAGCTTGCTTCCGGTCTCCTCATCCGCGGTTGCGGCAAAAATGATATCCCTCTGCAAGCGCACGCCGTCTTCCACCAGGCTATGCAGGACTTCCATTCCCACGGCGCAATTGCCCTTGTCATCGCTGGCGCCGCGGCCATAAATGCGGCCTTTATGGATCGTGGCCCCTAAAGGATCGAATTTCCAGCCCTCGCCGAAAGGTACGGTGTCATAATGCGGTGTGATGAGCAACGCCTCTGCTCTCGCTTTGGCCCTGGGCCAGGTACCCTTGAGCGTGGCCACGACATTCGGCCGGTTTTTGGCAAAGGCATGGATTTTGATGTCAAGACCGACGGCTTTAAGATCTTTGGTAACAAAATCCGCGACAGCCGCTTCGTTGCCCGGAGGATTGACGGAATTGATGCGCAGCAGCCCTTGCGTGATCTTTATCAACCGATCTTTTCTGATCATCCTAAAATCCCCTTGGCTTTCTCTTCCCCTTCGATGCGTTTAAAATCATCGTAGTCCACAAAGACGATGTGGGGCCGTTCATGACTTATTTTAAGCATCTTGGGCATATGGTCCCTGACATTCTGAAAGGCGATGTACTTGAACTCCGTCTTGCACTCCGGGCACTGCAGGGTGTCCAATTTCAAATCCATTGTCTTGCAATTGGCACAGGTCCCGGACAAGGCCCCATAGGTCAACAAATGAGTTTTGACTTCATCCAGGTAAAGTTTCTTATAAACTCGAATGAACCGGTCAGACATGATGGGGTATTATAACATTAAGGTACCGGTTGTGAATCATAAAAAGAACCGGCAGAATCATCGTCTTTTCGCTGGTCTTAAGCGTGCCCCGGATGAAAATCCGACGGGCCTTGAGCGTATCGATGAATTCTGTCGGCTAACTTAATTATAGAACTTTGGACCCTCTTTAGCAAGGGTTGCGTCTGGCTATTTTTGACAGGATCTTTTCGAAATTACGCCGGCTGGATATCAGGCAATAGTCCTTCATGTGCCAGACCGGTTCCTTATCGAACAAGTCTGCCTCCACCCTGTCCATGACCTTGCCGTCGGAAATGCGCCTCAGGTCAAGCCCGGCCTTACGGATGATCGGCCAGCTGCCGGCAAAATCCCAAAGGTGGCAGCGCAAGAAACAGCCGATCCCCCGTCCGACGGCAGGCCAGCAGCAATTGACCACGGCACAGGCATTGATCATGATATGGAAATCCTTGTCGCCCCAGTAAAATTTATCGAAAAAGGTATCATTGCAGAAAAAAAGGGAACGGGCCGAAGGCTCCTCATCTTCAATGACGATCTTATTCCTGATCTCCTGTCCGCTGAAGGCATTCTGGACAAAATAAGCCTCCTCGCCGTCGCAATAGAAAAGTTCTTTCAAACAAGGGAAATACACCACCCCCAGCCATGGTTTTAGATCCCGGATAAGTCCCAGGGAAACGCCGAATAACGGCATCTGGTTGGCATACAGCCGTGTGCCGTCAATGGGATCCAGGGCCCAGATAAAAGGGGTCTGCTCAAGCCGCTTTTGATCCAAGTATTCTTTGGAGCGGCTGTCTTCTTCGTCGATCAGGACATGCCCGGGGTGGGACAGAAAATCCTGGAAGGTCTGACGGGCCAGATTGGAAATGGCCTTGTCCGCCAACGTGATGACGGTGTTGTCCTTTTTCAAACCCGGATCGCTGTGCTGGATCAAATCCACGGCCAGAATGCCGGCCTGCTTGGCGAAAGACAACATCCGTTCTAAATAAACGCCGGAAGAATTCATAACTGTTGAGGATAAAACAGGGCCATGCTGCTGGTAAAGCCATGCAGGAAATTGACGCCCCCCACCGGCCCGATCTCTCCGGCGCAGAAGAACCCTGCTGCCGGTACCGGTCCCAAATGCTCCTGGATGATCTTGATATCGTGGTCAGGCTCCTTAAAAAGATTCATCCCGCGGCCGTTGCAGGAGAAAACAAAGGTGCCATGGGGTGCCGGTTTGCTGAGACGATACCCCTTTAACAACTCATGCAGGTCCTCGTTGGCCGTCATGGCATCGCGCAAATGGAACTGCACCGTCTGCCCCACCCGCATGTAGTCGCCGACGGCGCCTGCACCGCTTTCAGGGTCAAGACCCATGACACCGCGGATCAAAAAGTCTCCGCGCTTGAATTGGTCCTTGTATTCGTTCATGGCAATGCCGATAAAAATCGCTTCGTGGGCCAGATGGCGGTCATAATCCGTCCCCTTATTCAGCACCTCTTCCAGGACTTTATAAAAAGGCCTGCCGGCCAGCTCAAAAATAATGTTGTGCTGGGCCTTGGTGACAATGTAGGTCTCTCCGATAGGACGGCAGCCTTGGGAGACGACCGTTTCCACCTTCACATTCCCGGTCAGCGCCACACCGATCAGCCCTTCTTTCATAACTTCACCATTGAGGACTAAAATATTTTCTCCAGGTCCTGAAGCAGCCGAAGCCAGGCCGCCGACTGCCGGACGTCCCGGATAAGCCTGGTTCAAGCCGGCCAAGAAAGTATTGCCGTCGAAGGCAAAAGGATCGGCAAAAACCAGAAAAGAAGGCTGTTCATTGGGGTAAACTTCCAGCAGCGCGTACCAATCGTCTTTTTGCTTTAAAGACTCCAGTGCCGTTTGAGTCAGTGCGCAGGGGGAAATCTTTACACCTGGCATGCGCGCCAGCATCAAGGATGCCGAAGGCCGGCCTTCAATTTCACGGCCGGACCCGATGATCCCCGCGCAGGTGCAGCAGATAAGGTTACGGACCTTAAGCTTTGATATTAAAGCTTGAGAAACTTCTACAGGGTCATATGGCGGCCAGGGGCAGAGATACAAGATCCCAAGGTCAAAATCTCCTTGAACATCTTTAAGAAGATCGTCTATGATTCGAGCAATATGATCAGCTTCAGTTATGCGGTTGACAAACTCCATGCGAAGGCTAACTTCTCCATTTGATGGAACATCCCATGGAAGGAAACTGCTTGGGGTTGACCGGCCTCCCGGCAGCCATGTTATTCATGGCTTCCTTTAACTCTTCGCGGGTGACCGCATCCGCGTCCTTCCAGTTGTCGTCGATGCGGCCGTGATAGACAAGCGCCTTATTTTTATCAAAAAGATAAATATCCGGCGTGCACTGGGCCTTGAAGGCATCCGCCACCTGCTGGGTTTCATCCACTAAATAAGGGAAATCGATGCCCAGTTCCTTGATTTTTAAAATCATTTTATCGGGGGCATCATCCGGAAAATCAGGGTTGATATTGGGATTGATGGCCACGGTGTTGACCCTCATGCCCTTGCCGTATTTGGCCAGCGCGACGACCCGGGGCCAGACCGCCAGGGCGTACGGGCAATGGTTGCAGGTAAAAACGACCAGCAGGCCCCGCTCGCCGGGTAACTCTGCCGATTTATACATTTTCCCGTGCGGGTCTTTTAGTTCGAAATCGGGCATCGCCGTGCCTAAGGGGATTTTGACGGATTCTAAAAGGGCCATATTCACTCCCTATAGAGGTAGGCGAAAGCTGCCGGTGGACAGGCGAGCCCTAGCCTCCTTGTTTATAATTTAGATGAAATTGTTCAATTCTATCATATAATAAACTTCGACATACCACGGTTATGTCGAGGTATTATATTCTTGAGGGTTTTTATGTCAAGATTGCTTATCCAGCAATATGAAATAGGGCCGCTGAACAACTTCCTTTACCTTTTAGGCGACACCCAAACCAAGGAAATGGCGGTCGTGGATCCTGCCTGGGACGCGCCCTTCCTCTGTGAGGAGGCCAAACGGCTTGGCTACAAAATCACCAAGGTCTTTCTGACCCACGCCCACCCCGATCATGTCAACGGCCTGAACGAACTCTTGGGCATCCATCAGGTGCCGGTCTATATTTCCGAATTCGAATACCCCCCCCTGCGGCCCAAAGTCCCAGGCCTCATCGATGTCACTTCAGAAGATAAGCTGTCGGTAGGCGGCATCGCTTTTGATATCCTGCACACTCCCGGGCATACGCCGGGCTGCCAGTGCTTTCTAGCTCAAGGTCAATTGATCAGCGGGGACACGATTTTTATCGACGGCTGCGGTCGATGCGACCTGCCGGGTTCGGCCCCAAAAGAGATGTACCACAGCCTTTATGATGTCCTGATGAAACTGCCGGATGAAACCGTAATATATCCAGGCCACAATTACGGAGCAACGCCCACCGACACCCTGGGCCGGCAGAAACAGACCAACCCCTATCTGCAATGCCGCAGCCTGAAGGAATTTCTCGTCGAACGGATGGGACTTTAAAAAGATTTACTGCAGCTGGAACGAGCGGATCATTTCATCCACAACCAGGGAGTCCTTCCCAAATTTATTCATGTCCCCCAAAAAAGTCAGAATATAGGCCTGATCGATGCGCAGGGTCCAGGCATTGACCATGACCAGGTGATCGGGAGAAGGCGCCTTGAAAACCATTTCATGGCCCTTGCGCCAACCCCAATGCATCGGCACATCCCGGGCAATAATAATGTGCTTGCCAAACACCGCTATCATTTGTTTTTTGACATTGCCGTTGAATACGGCCAGGACATGATCTTGTTTCGAAAGGGGCTGGACCACTACGTTGAAATTCTCTGTCAGCGTATCCAGGGGCGTGTCTTTGGGGCGCAGGAATATCACGGCCACATTGGGTTTGGGATGGACCAGCACGCTCCAGGTCTTGGGGAATTCGATGCTGAATTGATACTTGCGGTCATGATAAACCCTGAATTGGGACTTGAAATATATAAACCACCCTAAGCCTGCCAAAAGGAGGATGCCGGCCAGACCCAGGATGCCTAAAAGGATATTCTTTTTAAAGGAAGGGCTCATCCCCTTGCGGGGCGCCGGGACCTTTTTTTTAAGAATAAAATCGTTTTCCATTTTTCTTCAACTCTAAAATATAGGAACAGGGTTTGAAACGGCCGTCTTGAAAACGGGCTTCATATTTCTCCAGGCTGTCCACCAGCCCGTCGATTCCAACGGTATCGGCATAACGCAAAAGCCCGCCCCTGAAAGGCGGAAAACCCGTGCCCATGATCATGCCTATATCCACGGCGTCCGGACCATCCACCACCTTTTCCTGCAGGATCATGGCAGCCTCATTAACCATGATATAGATCATGCGCTCGACCGCCTCCTGTTCGGAAGCCCTGTTCCTTGATTTGATCAGGGACTGCACCTCCTCATTGACCACGCGCTGCCTGCCATGAATATAAAAGCCTTTACCGGACTTCTTGCCCAATAACTTTTTGGGCCCGATATCATCAAAAATTTGGGATGGTTTAAACCGAGGCCCCAGGCCGGCCTCCAGGACATGCAAAACCTTGACCCCCACATCCAAACCAACCTCGTCGGATAGGGTGAACGGCCCCATGGGCAGGCCGAAACGGGTGGCAAACCCGTCGATTTGTTCAATTGAACCGCCTTCATCTAAAATCCGTCCAGCCTCATTGATATAGGCTAAAAGAATACGGTTGACCAAGAAGCCTGGCGCATCCTTGACAACGACCGGCGTCTTGCCCAATTTCTTGGCGAACTCCACGGTCGCAACCAGGGTTTGCGGCGAAGTGAACTCAGTGGTGATGATCTCAATGAGCGGCATGCGGTGAACGGGATTAAAGAAATGAAAGCCGATCACCTTGGTAGGGTCTTTGGACACCCTGGCCATTTCCGTCACTGGTAGCGACGAAGTGTTGGAAGCTAGGATGGTTTTTGGTCCCACCAGCTGGCTGGTCTGAGTAAACACCTTCTTTTTGATATCCAAATTCTCCACCACGGCTTCAATAACGATATCAGCATCGGAAAAACCGGTGTAATCCACGGTGCCGGTGATCATGGCCATCTTGGCCGCCACTTCATAAGGCTTGGCCTTCCTGCGTTTGACCGCCTGGGCATAAATGTCATAGGCAGCGGCCAGCCCCTTGGCAATGGCTTCCTGATTGATATCCTTAAGCCGCGTCCATACCCCACGGTTGCTCAATAACTGGGCAATGCCGCCGCCCATAACCCCTGCCCCGATGACACCGGCCTTGACAACACCGGCCGGTTTGATACCCTCGGTGCCGGGCACAGATAATTTCTTGTACTTTTCAGCCAGATAAAACACCTTGACCAGGTTCTTAGAAGTAGGAGTAATCGCCAACTGCGCGAAAGCGCTGGACTCGATGTCCAGGGCCTGCTCGCGGGGAAGATATTTGGTCTTGCGGATCACGTCCACGGCCCTTAAAGGTGCCGGATAAAAACCCTTGGTGGCTTTTTGGACGGATTCAATGGTCTTTTTGTAGACCATGGACTGACCCAAAGGATTTTGGTCCAAAAAGCCGGCCAGTCCCTTTAAGACAGGCGGTTTAAAGATACGCTGGCCCGGTTCGGCGGCAATTTGCTCGACGAATTCGCGCACACGTTCCGACAGCCCCACGGCCGGATAAAGCCTATCTACCAGTCCGCATTTAAAAGCGGCCTGGGGATTTATGGGAGCTCCGGAAACGATCATCTTTAAACCCTGTTGGAGGCCGACCAGCCGCGGCAGCCGCCAGGTGCCGCCGAAGCCCGGCACGAACCCCAAATTGACTTCCGGTAAACCCATGCGGATCTTGTCATTAAAGGTCATCACCCTGTAACGGCAGGCCAGGGCCAGCTCGCAGCCGCCGCCCAAGGCGGCCCCGTCGATAACAGCCACCGTCGGAAAGGGAAGGTCCTCCAGCTTGTTCATCACCTGCTGGCCGGCCTGGGCCTTGGACTTGGCATCATTTTCCTCGGTGATAGTCTCGATTTCCTTAATATCTGCGCCGGCGATGAAAATATCTTTCTTGGCGCTTTGGATGACCAACGCTTTAAGGCTTTTGTTCTTCAAATCATCGAGGATCTTGTCGAAGCTCACCAGGGTCGCGGCACTTAGCACGTTGACCTTGGAATCAGGCTGGTCAAAGGTAATGAAGCCGATACCGGATTCTTCCTTATAGAAGACGGACATACACCCTCCTATCTTTCCAAAACCACGGCCGCCCCCTGGCCGCCGCCGACACACAAAGACACCACGCCGCAGTTGAGATTATTGCGGTTTAAATGTTTCAACATGGTCAAGATCAACCGGGCGCCGGATGTACCCACCGGGTGCCCCAGGGCTATGGCCCCGCCGTTTATGTTCAATTTCGCCGGATCAATGTCCCCTGTATGACCTTCGTAACCGAAATCCTTGGCGAACTTTTCTGAAGACAGCGCACGCAGGCAGGCCAGGACCTGGGCGGCGAAAGCTTCATTGATCTCGAAAGCCTGGACATCAGAAAGTTTCATGCCCGCTTTCTTCAAGGCCATGGGGATGGCATGGGCCGGCCCGATGCCCATGCGGTTGGGCTCGACCCCGGCAAAGGCAAAACTGCGGATATAGCCCAAGGGTTTCATCCCTAAAACCTTGGCACGCAATTCGCTGGCCACCAGCAGCGCACAGGCCCCGTCGGTGATCTGGCTGGAATTACCGGCCGTCACCGTGCCGGTGCCTCTTTCAAAGAACGGTTTGAGCTTGGCCAGGGCCTCCATGGTCTGGCCTTCGCGAGGG
The DNA here is from genome assembly GCA_028870995.1 of Candidatus Omnitrophota bacterium. GTDB lineage: Bacteria > Omnitrophota > Gorgyraeia > Zapsychrales > Fredricksoniimonadaceae > JABDGZ01. The sequence continues at coordinate 34,192 of JAGWOI010000013.1, forward strand.
CCGTTATCATCGATGACTGCTTCCTTATATTTGGGGCCCGGGATCACCGGCACCATTTCTTCCCTAAGAACAGCACGGCCGGCAATGGCTTTCTGGTGAGAGCCTAAGGCAAATTCATCCTGCTGGCGGCGGGTGATACCGAATTCCTTGGCCAGGACTTCCGCCGTCTGGCCCATGTTCAGGCCGCAGACAGGGTCCGTCAACCCCAACTGCAACCCTATACGGGGCGACAAAAAATGATGAGGCCGTATTTTGGCGAAACCCTGTAATTTCTCCGGCAGGGTCTTGGCGCGCGAAATGCCGGTGAGGATCTCCTGGTATTGTTTGGAAAGGAAGAAAGGGATATTGCTCATGGACTCCGTGCCGCCGGTCAAAAATACGCTTCCCTCCCCGGCCCTGATCTTGATGGCGGCATTGACCACCGCCTCGATGCCTGAAGCGCAGTTGCGGTGCACGGTCACGGCAGGTGTCGTCTTGGGAACGCCGGCCAAAAGGGCAACGACACGGGCGATGTTGGCGGCTTCGGCCGGCTGGCCCACGCATCCAAAGATCACTTCATCGATCAATTTGACGTCAAGCTCCTGGCGTTCGATCACCTCCCGGGCTGCGATGCGGCCCAATTCCTGGGCGCTTAGATTGTTGAAGCTGGTGCCCATCTTGCAAAACGGCGTGCGTATACCGGCGACAATCGCTATTCTGTCCATAAATCCCTCCGTCTAAACCTTAGGCCTCGTATCTAAAATGCGTTTCTCTTTATTGGCTGTTTCCAGTTCCAGGCGCTTGACCATCTCATTAAGGGGTATAAATTCGATCTGGTTGGGCGCCACCTCGGTGGCGCCGGTCAGCTTGTCGATGATCAGCTTGGAAAGTGTGAGCTGATCGGCCCCCTCCTGGGGCGTCACATAAACAACGATCTCATCCACTTCAAAAGGATCGTCATTATGTTTGCGGATCTCCAGTTGCCACTCGCTGATCTGGGCGATGCTATTAAGTACTTCGGAAAAATGGCTCAAATTGACCAAGGTGCCTTTGACCTTGGAAAGGTGAATGTCCCGGTTATCCGACAGCCGGGTGATATCCGAGGACAAACGTACCGTCTGCCGGCCGCAATAGGGACACGGCCCATGGGTCATGCCGCCCTTGATCAAATCGCCGGTGCGGTAGCGCAGGATGACGCTGGCGCGGGCGTCCAGGTTGGTATAAACCAGTTCTCCGTCGGCGCCATCCTCCCTCACTTCGCCGGTTTCCGGGTCGATGATCTCGAAGATTTCCTTATCCGGATAAAGATGATAACCGCTGGAGAGGTGGTTCTCGGTCGGGCACTCGGCCCAGGCGCAGCGCGCCTCGGTAAACCCGTAGGTGCCAAAGATATACACCTGTTTGGCGCCCTGGGCTTTGAGCATTTCAGACAACTTTTGCTTATAGCCGGGCGTGACCCTGGCCGCGCCCAGCACAATGTTCTTCAAGAAAGAAAGATCGTACCCTTTGGCCTGGGCGAAACGGATCAAATGATAAACGTAACTGGGCACGCCCAGGATGGTTGAAGGCTTCATCCTCATTAAGGCCGTTAAATTGCCTTCGGTCCCCATGACCTTACCCCCGCCCGTGGAAAGCCCGAAAACACCGGCCTCCACCGCACCGAAGAAGGTCTGCCAAAAGGCCAGGTGCGGGGCGAACGGGAAAAGATTCATGATGCGCTCATCACCCTTGACGCCGAAAAGCTCCACCATCCTGGCCCCGGAAAGGTTGAGGTTATCCAGATCATAGCGGCTGTACATGAAAGGCACCGGCGCGTTGGTGGTGCCGGTGGTGAAGGTCATGAAGATGGGACGGTATTCCCTGGCCAGGTCCTCTTGCAAATGACGGCCCTGACTTAAGGATTTCAGGGCCAGCCCCAGCAGCCGGGTTTTAGGCCAACAGCTTTTGATCTTCTCCTTGTCCGGCTGCAGAATGAAATCTTTGAATTTTTGGGGATTGTCCTTGTCGATCAAATCAGCTTTGCTGATAAATGGAATGCGTTGAAGATCTTCCTTGGTGCGGATGGTCCTCGGGTCGATCTTCTTGTCGTCAAAAAGCTTGCGGTAAAAAGGGCTGAAGGGATAAACGTGGGTGTTGATGAAAGAAAAAAGGCGCTGGTTCTGTAAGGCTTGAATCTGGCTGTAAGATAATGAGGTGATCCCCTTCCAGGCATTCATTATCTATAAGTTTAATATAGATAAAAAGCGCCTGCCAGCGAAATTGAAAATAAAAAGGGGACACATTAAAGTGCCCCCTTTTTAAGATCAATATTCTCAAAAGAGAAATTATTGACCGGCGTTCATACCGCTGTCAGCAGCATTATCAGTGGCATTGTCACTGTTCATAACGCTGTTGTCGGTGGTGTCTTGGGCCTTGACCGTATGGGCCAAGATCAAACCAGCGGCAGCAAAAACCATGGCAGCAGCTAAAATTAATTTCTTGTTCATACCTTCTCCTCCTTGGGTTTTGATAAGAATCGCTTCTTACCGTTGTTGAGATGTGTAAGATATTTACACATCCTTCAAATCTCTAAACATTAAAAATATATCATTAGAATATTTTAATGTTATAGATACTAATGTATCAAAATTCTAAAATAATTCCATTAAAATTTTCTAATTTTTGGCTTGGGCCGACAACTTGGCTTGTTTTTCTTCCAGGCAGGCAGTCAATTCTTCGAAGGATCTTTCAAACGCGGCCAACCCCTCGTCAAGCAGCTGGTTGCAGACCATGCCGACGTCGATGCCCTTGAGGCGCAACCCTTCAAAGATTTGCTGGGCCGCGGCAGGATCGCCCGGCAAGGCCGGCTTGGACACCCCATGGTCTAAAACAGCTTCGAGGGTTTTATCAGGGACGGTATTGACCGTATCAGAAGCGATTAATTCAGTAACATATTTGAGGTCGCTGTATTGCGGGTCCTTGGTGCCGGTGGAGGCCCACAGGACGCGCTGCAGATGAGCCCCTTGGGCTTTCAGGGCCTTGAATTCATCACTATTGAAATTCTTTTGAAATTTATGATAAATGATCGCGGCATTGGCCACCGCGGCTTTGCCTCTTAAGCCTATTTCATTTTGGGCATCCAATTTCTTATCGATGCTGGTATCCACCCTGCTGACGAAAACCGACGCCACGGAACGCACCCTGCCCACATCTCCTCCGGCCATAGCCAGCCGCTGCAGCCCCTTCAGATAGGCCCAGGCCACCTGCTGATACTGTTCAGCAGAAAAAATCAAGGTGACATTGACATTGATCCCTTGGGCGATCAGGCCTTCCACGACACCCAAACCGTTCTTGGTGGCAGGCACCTTGATCATCACATTGGGCCGGTTCAGTTTCTTCCATAAACGCTGGCCCTCTTTAAGCTGGGCGTCAAGCTCATTGCCTAATTTAGGGTTGATCTCCAGGCTGACGTAACCGTCCAAACCCTTGGTTTGTTCATACACGCCGCTAAAAAGATGAGCCGCCTCCTGCACGTCCTGGATGGTCAATTCATCATAGATCTCAAAGGTGGACCTGCCGGCCCTGGCCAATTGCTCGATGGCGGCGTCGTAATCGCTGCTTTGGCTGATCGCCTGTTTAAAAATCGTGGGATTGGAGGTCTGCCCCCGCAGGCCTTTTTCGATGAGTGATTTTAATTTGCCGCCGGTGATCATGGAGCGGTTGATATTATCTATCCATAAGCTCTGGCCGAGCCGGGCGATGTCATGCAGTTTTGTTGGCATAAGATTTCCTTTTAAGAACATTCTTTACGGCGGCGATGATATTGACATCCTTCAAGCCGAAATGCGCCATCAATTGCGCCGGCGTGCCGCTTTCACCGAAGGAATCCCTCACCCCCACCATTTCCAGAGGGCAAGGGCAATGCTGGCCCAACACCTCGGCCACGGCCGATCCCAAGCCTCCGGCCATCTGGTGCTCCTCCGCGGTGACGATGGCACCGGTGTCCTTAGCTGAATTGACGATGGCCTCGACATCAATGGGTTTGATGGTGTGCATGTTCACGACCTTTAAATCAATGCCTTCGGCCTTCAATATCTGTGCCGCTGACAGGGCTTCGGAGACCATGACCCCGCAGGCAATGACCGCGGCATCGCGGCCGTCGCGCATGACATTGGCCTTGCCGATGACAAAGGGACTGGCTTCCTTGGTCACCACCGGGAAAGGCCCGCGGGAAGTGCGCATATAAAAAGGACCATCGGTATCGGTGATGGCACGGGTGGCCTTTTTGGCTTCGATATAATCCACCGGGCAGATCACCCTCATATTAGGAAGTACGCGCATGATGGCAAAGTCTTCCAGGCACTGGGCGCTGGCGCCGTCCTCCCCCACGGTGACCCCGCCGTGGGAACAGACCACCTTCACATTCAAATTGTTATAACAGACATCCAGACGGATCATATCATAGGCGCGGTTGGTCAGGAATACCGCGAAGGATGTGGCAAAAGCCACATAGCCCAGGGTGCTGAGGCCTGCTGCCGTAGCCACGACATCCTGCTCGGTGATGCCTAAATTAAAAAACCTCCCGGGAAATTCTTTTTTGAAATATTCGGCACGGGTGGCGTCTTCCAGATCGCCGGAAGTCACCACGATATTAGGGTTGATCTTGCCTAAGGCGACGAGTTCTTCGCCGAAACCGTCTCTGGTGGGGGTGGGCTTAATCTCCATCGATCAACTCCATCAACGCCTGGGCCAGCTGCTCCTTATTGGGCGCCTTGCCGTGCCAGGCCGACTTGCCTTCCATGAATGAAATGCCCTTGCCCTTAAAGGTATTGGCAATGATGACCGTAGGCTTGCCTTGCGTCGTACTGAACACATCAAAAGCCGCTTTCAGGGCTTCAATGCTGTGCCCGTCGATCTCAAGCACATGCCATCCGAAAGCTTCCCATTTTTGGGCCAGAGGTTCCAGGTTCTTGATCTCGTTGGTAGGACCGTTTTCCTGGACCTTATTATAGTCAACAATGGCGCAGACAGTGTCCAGCTTGTGGTGTGCCGCGGTCATGGCCGCCTCCCACACCGAACCTTCCTGGATCTCTCCGTCGCCCATGATGCAATAAACCTTAAAATCCTTACCGCGCATCCTGGCACCCAGGGCGATGCCGTTGGCAAAAGACAGGCCGTGGCCGAGGGATCCGGTATTGAATTCGACGCCGGGCACCTTGGTGTGCACATGCCCCTGCAGGCGGCTGCCAAACTTTCTAAAGGTTTTCAATTCTTCCTTGGGGAAATAACCAAAATAAGCCAGGGTCGTATAGACCACCGGGCTCACATGGCCTTTGGAAACAATGACCCTGTCGCGGCCTTCCCAACGGGGATCGGAAGGTTTGTGATTGAGCTGGTAACCGTAAAGGGTAAGAAAAATTTCGACCGCGGACAGGGAACCGCCGGGATGGCCGGAACCTGAGGCTTCCAAGGTTTCTAAAATTGTCCGACGGATTTCAATGGCTTTCTTTTTGAGGGAAACAATATCTATGGTTTTTGGGGACATGAATCAGTAATTCTTTAAATAGGGCATAAAAAATGGGCCTTGCAGGACTCGAACCTGCCACCCAGTGATTAAGAGTCACTTGCTCTACCAGATGAGCTAAAGGCCCTGATCGATCATCACAAATTGAGAATCTTTTATACCAGATAACACAACGGCTGTAAAGAATCCTTTTTTAAACTTATAAATTTTTTATATAAACGAGCGCTAAAACGACCGCGGCTGCGGCCGGACCTATAAAAGACGCGAACCCGATAAGGTTTACCGAATCCAAAGAAAGGGCGTTTTGATTTAAATAAAGCCAAAAGCAGACGATCAGGGTCGCCAGTCCTGAAAAAAATATCAACGTCCCGCCGAATTGGTTGGCCTTATACCAAATAGCGTCGGTGGAAAGCGTCTTCTGCGTCCGGAAGCCATATCCGCAATTACGGGGAATTTTTCTTAAGATCAGCGGCACGGAGACGGCCATAAACAACACGGCGGGAATCAAAAATGAAACGATGACTTTAAGCTTGGCTTCCATTAAACCTACCTTTCTTGACCCGACACCTTTTTCAGTTGCCGGTAAAAATCACTGTCCACCCTGCCGCCCAGCGACTCCAGCTTGAACACATCGGCCCAAGACTTGTCATATTGTTTCGCTTCATAATAGACAAAGCTCCGGCTGTTGTAAGCTTTTGTATTAAGGGGGTTAATTTCAATGGCCCGGGTATAATCAGCAATGGATTGAAGCAAGTCACCTTTCTGGTCATACGCATGGCCGCGGTTGCAATACGCCTGCCCGTCCTTGGGGTCATTGGCGATGGCCATGGTAAAATCATCGATGGCCCGGGTCAAGCTGCCCTCCTGCGCGTAAGCGGCCCCGCGGTTATCATAGGCCTTGGCAAGATGGGGATTGCTATCAATGACCTTGGTATACGCATAAATGGCCTGATCAAAACGCTGGTCCTTAAAGGCGCCGTTACCCTCCCGCAGATAGTCTTCGGCCGTCACGGCACGGGCCAAACCGGCCAGTTGGACACAAAAAAGAATAACAATCAGCGGCTGAATTCTATAGGCTGGCTGCAAGCGTTGCCTCCGGCATTGTAATCATATACCATCCGGCCGCCATAATCGGCCCCTTTAGCCATGACAGCTATAAGCAGCAGGGATAAAAGCACAAAAACAAGGCGGCCCTTCTTGGGGAAGCCGGCGGTAAAAGACGCCCATAAGGTCAAGATGATGCTTAAATAAAAGGCCGCCAGCATCCATTGCTTATGTGCGTGGAGCAAGTGTTCCCTGACTGATTTGGCCACCATGACGCCATCCTGGGCATAAAGCCCCGTTGCCGCGGCGACAGCTGCCGCAAGGCAGCCAAACGCCAAAAACAAAAAAGCCGTCTTAGCCAGCGCCTCCCGCCGGAGAACGCCGGCTAAGACATATAGCGGGCCTGCCATTGTCAAAAAGGCGATCGGAAAATGCACCACAATGGGATGCAGATTCTGCAAATGGGCCGCGCCCGGCAGCAGCGCCGTTAAGGGCTGCATTAACTGACAGACTCCACGGTCAAAAATTGGCTGCCGCCCTCGGAATAAACACGGCCCGTGACTGTGGCTGTCTGCCCCATTTTGTCGATGACGCTGTCGGGTAAGGACATACCGTTCTTGTTGGGCAAGAGCACATAAAGTTTGCCTGTACTGTTTTCCAAAAGACCGACGGGAATACCCTTCTTGGCGCACTCCAGTCCGCACGACCGATGGCCGGCCCCTTTGGCACCCATGCTCACATAGCAAAAGGTATCTACCACCTCACCGGTAACCTTGGTATCTTGGGCCCAAGCTGCCACCGGACGGTTCATAAGGATGAAGGACATCAAAACCAAACTCACAAAGATCAATTTTTTCATAAACCCATCCTTTCTTAGCGGTTTCTTAGCTTTACTTACAATCAATCATTCTACCCCATTTTTTTAAATAGTCATGCTTTGTTTGCGTATGGCCAGCATTAAATTTTTACCGTCTTGCCGCTTAAATTTTTTAATCCTATTTTAATTCTTTCTTAATGACTTCTGCGGTAACTTAGAGTCGTGGTTTTGAGGCAGAGAAGATAAAAGCCCTTTCGGCCAAAGCGAAAAGTGCTTCTAATAAAGAAGACACCTGCGGAAAAGATATCCATCTCCAAAATGGATATAAAACCGGCTAGCCAACCGAAAGGGACTTTTTTTGTTGTCCGCACCCGCATCCCGCGTCTTCGATGGGAAACGCTTCCATTTTTCTGAATATCTCTTCTTTTTCCCCGGCAGTCATCAATCTGTCCATGGCCGGATAGATCATAGCCTCTTCCTTGCGGCCATGCATGGCCAGCAAGGCCAGCAGGACATGTTCTTCTTCGTCGGAATCAAAATTGCGTTCACGGACTTTCTGGTGAAGCTTGTCCAGGGCATCTTTGATCAAGACATGCTCATGACGCATCACAGCGGTCGGCCCATTGGCTTTGATCTTGGTTTTAGTCTCAAAGGCGGGAAACACAATCTCTTCTTCCCAAAGCATGTGCCGTTTAAGCACCAGCATAAAAGTTTTGAACAATAGCTTAGCCTGTTCAAAATCTACTCTTTTGAGTTCATGAAAACGTGTAAGATACTTGTCTAATGCGTCATGGTCCCAGCTGTAGAATCTTGTGACACTTACTGATGGCATGGGGGAACTCCTTATAATTTTTTTTAACAAAGTAATCGCACTTTAATATGCGATTACTTTAGGATAGCTGATAAAGTAAAGACCCTCAATGTGCAGACTTACTCAGGCAGGTACGTAGTTTTACTTAGGCAAAAAGCCCTATTTCAGGCGGGATCTGGCCTCTTCCCAGCCAATTCTTATATTTACGTATTTTTACTTAATCCAAAGAAAGACCGCGCAGGCGCAAGGCATTGCCGATAACGGAAACCGAACTGAAACTCATGGCAGCACCCGCGATGATGGGATTCAACAAGAGGCCGAAGAATGGATAAAGAACACCAGCGGCAATGGGAATACCCAAACCGTTGTAAATAAAGGCAAAAAAAAGATTTTGGCGGATATTATTCATGATCGCCCTGCTTAAGCGCAAACTCTTGACGATGGCGTTTAAATCACCCTTGACCAGGGTGATACCCGCACTTTGAATGGCCACCTCGGTGCCTGTGCCCATGGCCACCCCGACGTCAGCCTGAGCCAGGGCCGGGGCATCGTTGATGCCGTCCCCTGCCATCATGACCACAGCTCCCTGTTCCTTAAATTTCTTGACGATCTCCTGCTTGCGCTGGGGCGTTAATTCCGGCTCCACCTGATCAATGCCCGCTTGAGCGGCGATACTCTCCGCCGTCTTGCGGTTATCGCCGGTCAACATGATCACCTTTAGGCCCATGCCGAGCAAGGCCCGGATGGCATCCGGCGTTGTTTTCTTGACGGGGTCGAAAATTCCCAGGATGCCGACGGCCTTACCTTCCATGGCGACCCACACCACGGTCTGCGCCTTATCCTGCCATTGGGCAGCCCGAGTTTTCAGGTCATCGGGAATAGATACCCGCGATTCTTCCAACAACTGTTGCTTGCCGGCCAAAACGGTCTTACCATTGATCTGCCCCTTGATCCCTGCGCCGGTAACAGATTCAAAATGCCGGACGTCCTGCAACTTCACGTCATTGTCCCTGGCATAATCCACAATGGCGCGGGCCAAAGGATGCTCGCTGTTTTGCTCCAGGGATGCGGCAATCCCAAGCATTTCTTGAGAACCGCTGCTGGCAGTGACCTTGGGTTTTCCCTCGGTCAATGTCCCGGTTTTATCGATCAAAACATGTGTTATCTTCTCGGTCTTTTCGATAGCTTCGGCGTTTTTGATCAAAATACCGGCCTGGGCTCCGCGGCCCACCCCCACCATGATGGACATCGGTGTGGCCAGCCCCAGGGCGCAGGGACAAGCAATGATAATAACGGCAATGGCGTTGACCAGGGCATAGGTAAACGCGGGCTGCGGCCCCGCCAACAGCCAGGCAAAAAAAGTAATGAGAGAAACGAGGATAACGGCAGGCACGAAATAACCGGCCACCTTATCCGCCAACCCCTGAATAGGCGCACGGCTGCGCTGGGCCTCAGCCACCATGTGGACGATCTGGGACAGCAAGGTCTCGGCACCGACTTTCTCGGTCCTCATGACAAAGGTCCCGGTTTGGTTGACCGTCGCCCCAATGACCTGGTCCCCCACATTTTTCTCGACAGGCATGGGTTCGCCGGAAATCATGGATTCGTCCACACGGCTCCGGCCTTCCACAAGGATGCCGTCCAGGGGAACCTTCTCCCCAGGTTTGACCCTTAATAAATCATCTTTCCGGACCTGCTCAATGGGAACCTGCTCTTCCTGACCGTTTTTGACCAAATGCGCTTCTTTAGCTGCGAGCGCCAACAATCCTTTAATGGCCTGGCTGGTTTGTCCACGGGCCTTGGCCTCCAGCCATTGACCTAAAATGACCAGGACGGTAATGGCCGACGCTGCTTCAAAATACAGATACGCTCCTGGTGATAAAAAGAGGGCCATGGTGCTGTACCCGTACGCCACCACCACGCCGAGGCCAATCAGCGTAAACATGTTTAAATGGCCGCGGACGATGGATTGACGGGCCCTGTCCAGAACAAAGTCGCCGTAATAAAAAACGACCAGGGTGGCCAATATCCATTGAAGATATCTGGCAAATTCAGGCTGACTATCTGAGGACACGGCCAGAAAAATAATAGGCAGGGTTAGAAATAACCCTACCCAAAATTTCTTCTTTAAGCGTTGAGTCGCCTTTACCCCGGACGGCTCTTCGAGGGCCGGGCTTTTCGGTTCCAAGGCCATGCCGCATTTAGGACAATCGCTGGGACGGTCCTGCTCAATTTCAGGGTGCATGGGGCAGGTATAAACCGCATTGGCCGCAGAGGCCGGTTTTTGTTGCGGCTTGGCGCCCTGAGCCTCAGCCAAAAATTTCTTGCGGCAATATTCGGAGCAAAAATAATACACCTGCCCATCCCGCCGAGTTTTAAGCGGCGAGCTTTCGTCAACATCCATGCCGCAAACAGGGTCCTTGGCCATGCTCACTTGGATGTTTCGTTCTTCTCGGCTTGACCGTTGGCGCCGCCCATCATGCCTGACTTCATTATGGGGCAGTTTTTCATCATTTTGTGCATGGCATGCATATTGCCCTTGATTTCCACCTTCTTGACAACATTCAAATCCTTGTCATATTTGATAAGATCGTCGCCGGCAAGAACGATGACCCCGCCGTCGGAAGTGGCCACCATGGAAGCGTTCACCATTCTCATCATCATGCCGTGCATCATCATCCCCTTATCCAAAGGGCAATACCTGCAAGGCCCGTTGGCCGGATGAGCCGAACTCTTCTTGTTGATGACGGCATTTTGGGGCGCTGCATTTTGGGCAAAAACTACGGAAGTGCTTAAAATCAATGCTGCTGCAATAACGATTAACTTTTTCATAAGACTCCTCTCCTATGGTTACATACTGCTAAAAACCTGTGAACCTCCTAAATGCCCCTGGATAATGAGAGCGGCAACGAAAACCAGACCGAAGGCAAGATAGCCCCAGGAAACCGGCTGTTGCCTGCTATAAAACTTCCACCGCCATGAAAACAAGACAAGCAATAACACGCCCAACATTGTTCCAAGCCACTTATGGACCGCCATGCCTGCGGCACCATTATCGTCCGGCATCCAAAAAAGCCAACCAGTAACGACTGTCAAGGGGGTTATGAGTGTGGCGTAGAGTAATGTCCACCAGGCGGTGGATCGCAGGGGGTCATTCTTAAAAAATCGCGCCAGCAGATCACTTGCCCATGATACAGGGATCAAGGCCGCCGTAAAATTGACTAGGACCGGGTGCAGTTTGGTGAGCATTACAAAATGTTTTAAAACAGCTAAAATAGGCACCTCCTTTTTCCAGCCAAGAACATAAGACCCGCTCAAGGCTTATAGAAAAACATCTTATCATTATGTTGGTTTCTTGACAATTCTGCCGTATGCCTGCTGTCACATTTTCATGCCGGCCATATTGTCTGCCTTTACGGCAGCGGCCTGGCTTTCGGCAATTTTGCTGTATTTAGCAGGATCACTCTTGAACTTCGGAATGCAAGCCGGGCAGCAGAAATGATAAATTTTTCCCTTATATTCCAAGGTCACGCCGGGCCCCATGGCGCCGCCGATCTTTTCCCCTGAAACAGGGCAAAACTTATTGCCCACATCCACGGCTTGGGTCGAGGCCGGTGAAACCGCCGGTTTTGGCTGGGCAAAGGCCAAAGGCGCTGTCAGCAATGCGGCCCCTAGCATTAACGCTGTAACTTTGTTCATACGTCCTCCTGTTGTTGGTCGGTTGTTTCTTTTATTTTAATTTTCCCTTTAATTCAAAATGCGCCTTCCAGATATAGTAAACGGCCGGATAAACCAACAGGCCCAATAAAAACGACGTTATTAATCCGCCGACCATAGGTGCGGCAATGCGTTTCATAACGTCGGCACCGGCCCCATTGGACCACATGATCGGCAGCAGACCAACAAAGGCCGCGGCCACGGTCATCATTTTAGGACGCAGGCGCCGTACCGACCCTTGCACAATCGCATCCTGCAAATCCTTCAGGTTATGCATGCGATTTTGTCGGATCGCTTCTTTATAAGCCAATTCCATAAACAACAGCAGCAATACGCCGGTCTCGGCGTCAAGCCCCATGAGGGCGATCATACCCACCCACACGGCGATAGATACATTGAACCCTATGGCCCACAAGAGCCAGACCGCACCGATCAGCGAAAATGGTACTGACAAAAGCACGATGCCGGTCTGCACCATGGATTTGGTGTTCATATAAAGAAGGAAAGCAATAATGAAAAGCGTTAAGGGCAATACCACCTTCAATCGCTCGCGCACGCGCAGCATATTTTCATATTGTCCGCTCCATAGCAGGCTGTAGCCCTGGGGCAGTTGCAATTGTTCATCAACAGCCTTCTTGGCTTGAGCCACATAGGAACCAATATCGCGGCCAGCCACATCCACATAAACATAGCCGGCCAGCATGCCGTTCTCATCACGGATCATGGACGGCCCGCTGCGCAGGACAATATCGGCAACCTGGCCTATTGGAATTTGCGCACCTGAAGGAGTGGCAATCAAGACCCGCTTTAACTGGTCGACACTCTCGCGCAATTCACTGGGGTAACGGACATTGACCGAATAACGCTCCCGGCCTTCGACGGTTTCCGTTACATCCTCGCCTCCGACAGCGGATTCGATGGTCATTTGCGCGTCGCGTACGGAAAGCCCGTAACGGGCCAGCTGATCACGCTTGAGGTCAAAATCAAGGAAATACCCGCCGGCGGTGCGTTCCGCGTAAACGCTCCTGGTCCCGGGAATATTTTTGATGATCCCCTCCAGACGCAGGCCAAGCCTCTGAATCTCGTTGATGTCCGGCCCCAGGACCTTGATGCCGATGGGTGTCCTCACGCCCGTTGACAGCATGTCGATACGATTTTTGATCGGCATGGTCCAGGCATTTGTGGTGCCGGGAATTTGAAGCTTCCTGTCCATTTGGTCAATCAGCTGACGATGGGAAATGTGGTCGGGCCAGAAGACCTTAAACGGCGCCTGCAGCAACGGCGGCAGTGCCGAATACCAACGGCGGATCCTGGGCCATTGGTTTTCCGGTTTTAAAAGCACCACGGTTTCCATCATCGATAACGGTGCCGGATCGGTAGAGCTCGCCATGCGGCCGGCCTTGCCCCAGACGCGCGTCACCTCAGGAAAACTTTTAAGCAGTTTGTCCTGGGTCTGTAACAATTTCAACGCTTCGGGTGCGGAAATGCCGGGCATGGTGATAGGCATGTACAATATGCTGCCCTCCCACAAGGGAGGCATGAATTCCGAACCAAGTTTCATGTAAACAGGGATTGTTACCAACATTAAGACAACCGCCGCCGCAATGACCTGTTTAGGATAACGCAAGACGAACCGGCAAATTGGATCATAAATCCTGAACAGCACCCGGCTGACCGGATGCTTTTCTTCCGGATAATACCGGCCCACCAATAAGGCATTGGCGATCTTTGAACGGAACGGCTTGACCCAAAGCAGCAGCATGCGCAGCGCCGGATTAAGTGTCACGACCAAAACCGCCGCAATGGCCATGGCAAAGGTCTTGGACCAGGCCAGCGGCTTGAATAAGCGGCCTTCCTGGTCAACGAGGGTGAAGATCGGCAAAAAGGAGACGGCTATCACCAGCAATGAAAAAAATACAGCCGGTCCCACTTCTTTCAAGGCCTTGATGCAAACCTGCCGGTAATCTTCCTTTCGCCCGCCGGCTTCCCAATATTCCAGATGCTTATACACATTTTCCATCTGAACGATGGCGCCATCGACCAAAACTCCGATGGAAATGGCGATGCCTGCCAGCGACATGATATTCGATGTCAGCTTCATCCCCAGCATGGGGATGAAGGCCAAGACCACAGCCACAGGAATAGTGATAATGGGAATGAAAGCCGAGGGAAAATGCCAAAGGAAAAGCAGGATCACCAAACTGACAATGATCATTTCCTCAGTCAGCTGGTGCCTTAAATTCTCAATAGCCCTAAGTATTAAATCCGAGCGGTCATAGGTCACCTTGATCTCAACGCCCGGCGGCAGGGAGGGCCGGATCTCTTTAAGCTTGGCCTTGACACGGTTGATGACATTCAAAGCGTTTTCCCCGTAACGCATGACCACTGTGCCGCCCACCACATCACCCTGCCCGTTTAAATCCGAAACACCCCGGCGCAATTCAGGCCCTATACCGACCTGAGCCACATTTTTCATGAGAATGGGGGCGCCATCCGGACCATTGCCGACAACCGTGTTTTCAAGGTCTTTGATCGATTTGACATACCCGTGCCCGCGCACCATATATTCCGCGCCGCCAAAATCAACCAAGCCGCCGCTGGATTCTTCATTGGCGTCTTTAACCGCATCCACCAGCCGCGGTATGGGAATTCTATAAGCCAACAGTTTATTCGGATCGACGGTGATCTGATACTGCTTCACAAAGCCACCCAGCGAAGCCACTTCAGCCACTCCGGGCACGCTTTGCAAGTAATAACGCAGATACCAATCCTGATAACTGCGCAGCTGCTGCAGGTCATGTTTTCCCGTTTTATCAACCAGCACATACTGAAACACCCAGCCGACGCCCGTGGCATCAGGTCCAAGCTCCGTTTTCACGCCTTGCGGCAGGCGCGCAATGATCTTGTTCAAATACTCCAGCACTCTGCTGCGGGCCCAATAGATGTCCACCCCATCATTAAAAATGACGTAGACGTAGGAAAACCCGAAGTCGGAGAATCCGCGTACCGCCTTGACCCCCGGTGCGCCTAAAAGCGCGGAAACGATGGGATAGGTGACCTGATCTTCCATGATGTCCGGGCTGCGGTCCCAACGTGAATAGATGATGACCTGGGTATCAGAGAGGTCGGGAATGGCGTCCAAAGGAATATGCTGAATCGACCAAATGGCCGCCACCAAGGAGAAAGCCACGCATATCAGAATGAGCATCTTGTTTTGGGCTGAAAAGCCGATGAGCTTTTCTATCCATCCCTCTTTATGATCCATGACTATGTCCCCCTCCCTGGAGCGCATCCTGGATCCTGCTCTCCGAATCCAAGAGGAAATTGCCGCTGGTCACGATCCGTTCGCCGGCTTTCAAACCGGATGTGACTTCATACCCATCGTCTGTTTCCACTCCGGTTTGGATTTCCCGCGGCTCAAAGGAACCCTGTGCCTTTTGCACAAAAACAATCTTGCGCACACCGGTATCCATCACCGCTTCCCTGGGTACCAGCAATGCCTTCCCCAATGTTACAAAGATCCTGACATCAGCCTGCATATTGGCCGCCAAGGGCACCTTATCATTAATAATTTCAACCAGGGCCGTAAGCGACCGGCTGGACGGATCAATCCACCCCCCCACCGAACGGACGACACCTTTGATGCTTTCGCCCGGATATGACGGAAAACTGACCTGAGCCTCCTGGCCTTTATGCACGTAGGCAAAATCCTGTTCGAATATCTGGGTCATGATCCAATAACTGCGCTTATCATTGAACATCGACAATTCAGGCTCCTTGATCCACATCATGTTCCAGGTCACGTTCTCTAACTTTTTGATCTCCTCATCGCTTAGTCCTAATTTAAGCAGCTTGTCCTTGGCTTCCAGGAGTCGGGTTTGTAAATCCCTATAGTCCTCCCACATGTAGCGATGGTTGCGGATGTTTTTATAGTTCCTCACAACCTTTGCATACTGCACATAGTCATCGATGAATTCACCCTGGATCTTATAAAGCTCCGCATCAGAAGCAATGGTGCCGAATGTACGCACCCATTTGACTATTGGTTTCACGGCTACCACTTGGGTCCTCAGGCCGATCAATTGTTGTTTTTGCGAAGAAATTTCAATGGGGGCATAGCCTTGGATATCAGAAACGGATTTAACCTGTCCCTGGGAATGATGATGACCAGGCACCAGGGTCATGCCGCAGATGGGGCATGCTCCCGGCTTATCGCTCTTGATCCAGGGGTGCATGGGGCAATACCAGAAGTCATGCTGCCCCTGAGAGGCTGAAATCTTTTCGGCCGGATGATGCGGCCAAAAAAATAAGCTCAATCCCAAACCGATGACAGCCGAGAAAACAAGCAGTGCAGTTAGCAAAACAATATTCTTGTTTTTCATAAAATGCCCTCTTTCACGCCCCGGCGGCGGCCGGATTGACCGCCGCCAGGGCAAACATTGCCTTATTTACCTGCCATAACTGATAACGCCCTGGGATTCCCCATTTGCATCTTCACACTGACCATCTGCCCCGGGTGTAAAGAGGCCATGGTCTGAGGATCCACTAATGCCGAAGTCGTTAACTCGCAATGCTTGTTTTCAACGACCAAAACATCCTTAGCGGGATTGAGCGTCGCAACAACGCCCGTATTGGTCTGGATTACAACGCCTGCTTCCTTGTTATACATAACCATTCCGAACGGGACATGGGTATTGACTGCCCTGGCCTCGACAAGATGGGCAACGGTGCCATTCAAAGGCTGTACCGCAGTCACCGTTTGCCCTAACTGCAAAGAAGCCATTGTTTGCGGATCCGTCATCGCCGTTACCGTCAACTTGTCATATTGGTCTTTGACAATGACGGCATTACGACCGGGATCCAAGGAAACGATCTCTCCTTTAACGGTCCGGATTAAAGTCCTGCCTATCTGATGAGCGTACGTCGTCTCACCGGTGACGGTGCCGGTAACCGTCTCTCCAGTATAACCATTGGGAACGGGGCCCAACCGGCTTGCAAAAGCATTGCCGATTAATCCAACTGAAACCAAGCATGTTAAAACTGCGGTTATTTTATTATTCATATTATCCTCACCTTCGTTGACAAACAGAGTGATACTATCCTTTTCTAAACATTAGAAAAAGAGAGCAACGGTTCAATATGTGAGGATGGGTTTAAAGACGAAAAGCGTGAGTTTGAAGATAAAGCGGAACAGACAGCACTTGAGGCGAAATCATGCCCCCGTAGGCTGTCCGTACAAAGGAGAACTGGCGGACATAATGTGCAAAGGGAACGATCGCCTCAGGAGGATGAAGCAGGCTAACCGCCGATGGAACAGCAAGCTTGGATAACTGCACCGTGTCAGCAGTGGGCGACTGCAAGAAACAATAGCCATGATGGGTAGACTTCTGTTCAGGCGAAGAACTTTTATGACAGGGACAGCCGGCCATAGCCGCCATTCCCTTGGCCTTTAGCAAAGGGACCTTAAGGGCATCCATGGCGCAGCAGCAATAAACCGCTGAAAATGTGAAAACTGAGACGAGGATGACCGATATCGAGGGGTTGACTATTTTTCGCATAAAGATACGCTCCGGAAGTTACAATGAGAGTATAACTCAATGGCTTTTACTCTGCAATAAGTAAAGCTACGTACTATGGGTATCCTCAAAAACCCGCTGAACGATGGCCGCATCCCAGCCATGGTGCAGCAGGTTTCTTTTAAGGACGGCCAACTCCTGAGGAGTTTTATGGCGGCAGAGGTCCATCAGTAAATCATAGGTGAACTGCTGCTGAGGGTTGAAACGGATGCTTAAAGGCCTCTCCTGTGTTTTTTTATCAAATATCCAGGCGGCCAGGCCCAATATCAAAGGAATGCCGATAACCAGCAAAGCCGAACCAAAATTAAAAGACAGCTGCGGCTTGACCAAAAACGGCAGGCTGGACAAAAAGGCATCGATAAAGAAATGAGCCGTAATAACCGTTAACAGGCCATAACGCAAATAAAAGAAACCCATCAGCAGTCCGATAGAGGTGACCTCGACCCCCCTAAACCACATGGGAAAGATCTCGTAACCCGTGTGGCCAAAACCCCATACCGCAGCACTCAGGAATACTGCCAATGCCGTCGGCACTTTGTATTTCTTTAAAAAGTTAATGGCAAACAAGCGGAACATGGACTCTTCAGAGAAAGAGGCCTGAAAACCGATGGCCAGGGCGCTGAGGGCAGGCACAAAGGTGGTCGTGGCCTGCGTCATCCAGGAAAGCTCGTCCCAGACGCCCCAATATTTATAACCGATGCTGAAAATAAAGGATTGAACTCCTAAAATAACGGCTGCCGCGCAATAACCTGCCATGATCTGACGGGTGGTGTTGACGGAAAAAAATGAAGACAAAAGCGTATTTAAGAAACCCCTATTCTTTTTATCCGCAGAAACTTCAAACCGCAGGGACTCCCCTGCCAGGGCCGGCAGCACAAAACCAACGGCAACGAAAAAAGGAGCGATGATGCCTTCGATCAATTGCCTGATGACATAATCCCCCAGAGATTGGGTGGTCGGATAGCCGAATAGAATACCCTGCAAATTGTTCAAAAGCTCCATGGCCATGACGATAAAAATGGCAACTCCCACGCCCGTATAAAACGGCCTCACCGCGCGGCTCACCACCTGGTGCTTGCGGTTGACCACGGCCACGATGGCCAGGGTCATCAGGGCCAGGTAAAGAATACGGAAAACCAGCGACAAGTTTTGGCCGGTTTGTTTAAGATTGTCCACATAACGGTTAAATGCCTCGGGAATATTAAAGGCATACTTGTTAAAATTCAGGATTTCACCGCCGGAAACCGTGACACTGGTCAAGACCTTGGCGCTGCCCTCCTGCCTGCCCTTGTGCCAGGGGATCTGTACATCCTTTCTTTCCCAGCTGAAAGCATAATCCGTCCTGTTATCAAATTTGTGGACATCCTCGCTATGGGTACTATAGTCATCGGGATTGAAACCGAAGGCGGTTTTCAAGAACCGGAGGGCAATTTGGCGGGCCTTATCCTTATCCAGCGGCGGACGGGCGGCGGTGTCCTCGATGGCATGGTTAAAGCCAATCACCTGGCCCGTGGCGCTGCTGACCGCCACCTTGTACTCTTCTTTCTGCGCCTCCTTAAAAAAACGGAAGACCCAACAGAACATGTCATAATGCAGGCGGGCCACCAGTTTCTGCTCCCCGGCAGTGCCTATGATCCTCTGCAAGTACCGGTCCGTGGAATCATCGGCACTGAACAACGCCGCCGAGGTATAGCCGCTCACCTTGACCCTGTAATTGGTCTCTAAAAATTGCTTGGCGATCTTAAGGGCCTGGGACTGACTGACGGACAGGTCAATGGATTGGTAACGCGGCAAGGCCAGGCGGCACCAGACAAACACACCGCTTATGGCTAAAAGGACCAATAAAAACCATTCAAAGCGTTTGTTCATGAACGGATAAGAGCTTCCTTCTTTTCCCTGGTCAATTTTTTAAGGTACCATTCCTGGGCTTGGGCTTCTTGGGCCGTGGGATATCTCTTTTTATACACCAATTTGACCGGGCCCTTGCCCCGCAGGTATTTGGCGCCTTTGCCGCAATTGTGGGCCTCGAGGCGTTTCTTTAAATCATTGGTCCAGCCGGCGTAATACGTACCGTATTTACACTGTACCATATACGCCCAATAGGTGCCATCAGGTTTCAAATTAACTCTCCGAGGACGCAGGGACCGTCCAGACAGTTGAGCCGAACAGGCAGGAGTTGATTGGCCAGATTTCTTGAACCTTTAATTTTAACACGCACATAATTATCCGTCAGGCCGTGTTGCCAGCCTCTCTCCTTGGCTTGTTCGAACAAAACCTTTTGCGCAGTGCCCAGCAAGGACTCGTTAAACAACCGGCGCTTGGCGCTGCTGAGTTCCCTTAAAATCCTGCTGCGACGGGTGATTACCGCCGGCGGCATGGTTTTCTTTAAACGGCTCTGGGCCATGGCTCGCGGCGAATAACTGAAAACATGGAAATAATGGATGGGTAATTCCCGCAGCGCCTCGACCGTGCGCTCGAAATGGGTGTCGGTCTCGCCGGGAAATCCCACGATGACATCCGTGCCGATGCCTATTTGAGGGACTTGGTCTACAGCCTGCTTGATAAAACGGCCGAATTCCGCCACCGTGTATTTGCGTTTCATCCCCTGCAATATTTCATCATCCCCGCTTTGCAGGGGCAGATGCAGGTAGCGGCAAAGTTTGCCCCCCGGCTTCATATAATTAAAAATCTCCTTGGAAACCGTAGTGGGTTCGATGGAGGAGATGCGTAGGCGCTCCAGACCCGGAAGACTGCTCATGGCATGGACCACATCGAGAATGGTTTTGCCCTGGTAAGAATAGGTGCCGACATTGATGCCGGTCAATATCAATTCCTTGTGACCTCCGGCGATCAGGGCTTGAGCTTCAATAAGGATGTCCTCAAAGACCCGGCTGCGGGCGCGTCCGCGGGCATATGGGATTTCGCAAAAAGAGCAGAAAAAATCGCAGCCGTCCTGGATCTTGATATTGGCGCGGGTATGCCCGTGGTCAACCGATGAAACGGGCGACTTGAAGGGTTCACGTTCGATGACCGGCACAACTAACCGGGCCGAATCAGGCTCCGGCGCTTCATTCAGGACAGAAAGCAAATCCATCTTGCGGCCGTTGCCGACGATCCATCGCACACCGGGAAGTGCGGCCAATTTTTCTCTCTGAATCTGGGCCTGGCAGCCCACCAGGGCAATGCGGGCCAAGGGGTTTTGCCGGTAGACTTTGTTGACCAAACGGCGCGTGTCGGCATCTCCCCCCTCGGTCACGGTGCAGGTGTTGATGACCACGATATCCGAAGGTTCAGCAAAGTCCACCACCTTGTAACCGCCCTGCTCAAAGGAATTTTGGATGGACGCCGTTTCCGACTGGTTCAGGCGACAGCCGAACGTGTAGAAAGATATTCTCTTCATAGAGTCGATGTTTTATACCAGCATCAAACAAGCCCATGCGGCCAGAAAACATAAGCCGCCGATGGGCGTCAAGGCGCCCAGCCATTTAATTCCCGTCAGGGACAGGGCATATAAACTTCCGCAAAATAGTATGATACCGGCGATCATTAAATACCCGGCCCAGCCGACCCTGGGACTGTGGCTGATCGTGGAAAGCCATGCAACGACAAATAAGCCCAAGGCATGGACGAATTGATAAAGCACGGCGGTCCTGTAGATGTCAAAATAATGCTCGCTGATCTTGCTGCGGATCGCATGGGCACCGAACGCACCCAGAGCCACGGCTAAAAACATGAAAAAGGAAGCGATCCTGATCCAATTCATTTCATGTGTCCCTTCCATAAAGCGGCCTTAAGCCAGGTCAGCGCCTGTTGCAATCCTGCGCAAGTCGAGTGAACACGCGAATCAAAATGTTTTTGCCCCGAAGTGCCTTCCTTTATATAGTCTTCAATGAGCCTGGCATTAGCTGAGGCCTTGGGTTTTTCGACCATTTCCTCGGATTCCACAAGCCGCAAGCTTTCAATGCTCATCTCGTGCCGTTGGACGCTGCCGTCCGGTTGACAGGCTGCCAGCAGGAGCTTGACATCCCTCAATAGCGGAAAAGCCACCGTGCCTTCAATGCCGTTGCTTACGATAATGATGCCTTTAAAACCGGCCCGCAGGCCCGCGGCGATCATCTTCTCGACGTAGGGCGGATGAAAAGCCGAAACGATCAGCATATCCGCTTGTAACGGGTTAATAAAGCGCTCGAGGGTGGCTAAAAAAGGACGCTTGATGATTTGATGACGCAAATCAACCCAACGGTCCAGGGCTTGGGACATCCGGGACTGGTGGAAAAACCAGCCGTAGGTAGGCTTAGCCGACGATAAATCAGCGTTGCCCGAGGCAGGTTTTATCCCGAGCGCTTGGGCAAGATCCCAAAGATTCATCTCCATTTTGGGCCCGCTGTTGCGTCCCACCTGATGGACCACCCGCCAACCTTGAGCCTGCAACGCCTGAGCCACCAGCGGGGTGATCATATAGGAATGATCCACTCCGTCAAAAGGTTCAGAAATTTGAATAATGGGCTCTCCCTTGGGGGCCGGTGTCTTAAATTCAGACCCCAAGGTATCGTTCATGGCCTGCAACAGGCCTGCGTACTCATCATCTGTTTCATAGCGCACCCGCAAAAAACTGGCCGCCCATCCTCTAGCCGCATCCCCGGGCTCATCGGAAAACAAGAACTTGCCCAGATCATAAGCCGTTTGCTTGTCCAAGGTATGCCCGTCCATTAATTGCCGGCATACCCATTGGGCAAACTCGGGGGCATCGGATACAACGGCCGCCAACAGCCTGGCCGGATCGCTTAAGGTACCGGGCGCAAAGGCTTGTTCCAAAATCCTTTCATCCGGCTCGATCCCCTTGGCACAAAGGCCGGCAAAAAAAGCACCTTTGGCCGCTGCAGATACCTTGCCGGATTTTAAGTCTTCGGCAATTTCCAGGGCCAACTGGGGCGTTAAAGCCTTACTTCCTTTTTTGCCGATACCAGCGGTCTTGATCCCCCGGTTGATGGCAGGTTCATTGGGATTCAATATAATAGCCAATATTCCCTGTCCTTTCGACTGCGTAAGGTTTCAGAAACCGTGAAAGCTTAATTATAGGAGAAAGTCCCTAAAAGGCAAGGACACTCAATGTTTGCATCCATGGTGAATTCAGCTATAATGATGCCCCTATGAAAATCGGAGCCATTGCTATAGACAAGCCCTTGTGCCTGGCGCCCATGGAAGACGTCACAGAGCTTCCCTTTCGCCTGATCTGTAAAAGCTTGGGCGCGGACATCGTGTACACGGAATTCACCTCTTCCGAAGGCATCATCCGCGATATCCCGCGCATCATGGAAAAGATACGGATCGTGGAAGAAGAACGCCCGGTGGCCATCCAGATTTTCGGCGGCCGTCCCGAAGCTATGGGGGGTGCTGCCGAGACAATCGAAAAATTAAAACCGGATTTCATTGATATCAATTGCGGCTGCTGGGTGAAAAACCACGTGGCCCGCAATGAAGGCGCCGGTCTGTTGAGGGACCTGCCCCTTTTTGAAAAAGTCGTCAAAGCCACCGTGGCCGGCACCAAACTGCCGGTGACCGTCAAGACCCGCCTGGGCTGGGACGATCAAAGCATCGTCATTCTCGACGTGGCCAAAATGGTGGAAGCCAGCGGCGCTCAAGCCCTGACCCTGCATTGCCGCACCCGGTCACAGGCCCATAGCGGTTTTGCCGACTGGTCCTGGCTGGAAAAAATCAAGAAAACGATCCATATCCCGGTCATCGGCAACGGCGACATCACCTGCCCCGAGGACGCCAAGGCCATGCTGGAAACCGGCTGCGACGGGGTCATGATAGGCCGGGGCGCCATTGCCAATCCCTGGATCTTCAAGCAGACCAAACATTATCTTAAAACCGGCGAGCACCTGCCCGAACCGTCCGTTGAAGAAAAGATCCGGACCTGCATCGAACATTTGAAACTGAACGTGCAGTACAAGGGTGAAAAGTATGGTGTGCAGACCTTCCGCAAACATTATGTCGGATATTTAAAAGGGCTGCCTAACACCGCCTCGGTCAGGAGCGCATTGATGCAACACACCGCCCTTGACCAGGTCATTGAACGCCTGAATCAATATTTGGAAACGTCACTGCTTCATGAGAAAATTTGATGTCATTACCATAGGCTCCGGCGGCGGCGCCAAGATCTCTTCCCCGGCAGCGTCCCTGGGGTTTAAGGTGGCGGTCATTGAGAAGGACCGTTTGGGCGGCACCTGCCTTAACCGCGGCTGCATCCCTTCCAAAATGCTCATCCATCCGGCTGATGTGGCTGTTGAGATCAAGGAAGCGCACCGTTTTGACATCCATAACGACCCTAAATTCAGCGTCGACTTCGCCAAACTCATTACCCGCATCTCGGCGGCGGTGGATGGGGATTCCAATAAAATCGAAACCAGCTATTCCAATCACCCGAACATCAAACTTTTTAAAGGTGCCGCCAAATTTTTAGACAACAAAACCGTTGAGATCAACGGCGAACAAATCACCGCGGATAAAATCTTTATCGCTGCAGGCACTCGGCCGGCCATCCCTGCCATTCCTGGACTGGCTGGAACTCCGTTTATGACATCGACGGAAGCCCTGCGCAATACAACCTTGCCATCGTCGATGATCATCATCGGCGGCGGTTACATCGCCTGTGAGCTGGGCCATGCCTATGCCGGCCTGGGCACCCAGACCACCTTCCTGGTCCGCTCCAAATTGCTGCGCAAGGAAGATGCCGAAATTGCCGCTGAATTCCATAAGGTCTTCAGCCGCTATCATCGGATTGAGTTGGGTGCCGTACCGGAAAAGGTCGAGTATATCAACAACACCTTTACCGTCCATTATTCCCAGAATGGTCAAAATCACGCGGTCAGCGCCCAGGCCTTGTTGATTGCGGCCGGCATCACCTCCAATGCCGATACGCTTGATCTGATCAATACCGATATTGAGTTACAACCCGGCAATTTTATCAAGGTCAACGAGTACCTGGAAACCGGCGTGCCCGGCGTCTATGCCCTGGGCGACTGCATCGGCCGTTATTTTTTCCGTCACAGCGTGAATTTTGAAGGCGAATACCTTTTCGACCATCTTTTCGGCGGACATCCGCGTGCTCCTCTCCATTATCCGCCCGTGCCCCACGCCGTTTTCACCTATCCACAGGTGGCCTCGGTGGGCGCTACGGAAGAGGAATTAAAGATCAAAGGCGTCGATTATGTGATCGGGCTGAACCCGTACAAAAGCTCAGCCATGGGCATGGCCTTATTATCCGACCATGGCTTTTGCAAGATCCTGGTGGACCGCAAGACCCGCAAACTTCTTGGCGGCCACATCATCGGGCCGGAAGCCTCGGACATGATCCACATGATCATCGCCTACATGAACATGAACGCCACCCTGGACGATATGCTGCGCACCATTTACATCCACCCTGCCTTGCCTGAGATCGTCCGTAACGCCGCCCGGAAAGCGAAAACTGCTTTTGACAAAAACCTTGTCAGGGTATAATGTCACCTAAATATGCGTGATTCCGAACTGGCCATATCGATCAGGGCTTTGACCAAATTTTATAATAACCTTCAAGCCCTGGACAAGATTGCCTTTGAAGTCAAGCGCGGGGATTTCTTCGCTTTTTTGGGGCCTAACGGCGCCGGCAAGACAACCACCATCAATGTCCTGACCGGCCTTTCCAATTATCAAAGCGGTGAAGTGAAGGTATTTGGTTATGACGTCACAGCCGAGTACCTGCACAGCCGCCGCTTGATCGGCCTATGCGCTCAGGAATCCAACTTCGATCCGTTTTTAAGCATTTACCAGCTGCTGGTCTATCAGGCGGAATATTTCGGCATCCCTCCCTGGGAAGCCAAACGCCGCGCCAACGAACTGCTCGAACGCTTCGGCCTGGAGGAAAAACGCAACGCCAAACACCGCGCCCTTTCCGGCGGGATGAAGAAACGCCTGTTGTTGTGCCGGGCCCTGATCCACGACCCGGAAATCCTGATCCTTGACGAACCGACCTCGGGCTGTGATCTGGAATTAAAATTCTTGATCTGGGACTATCTCTTGCAGCTCAATAAGGAAGGCAAAACCATATTCCTCACCACCCATTATATGGAAGAAGCCGAAAAGCTGTGCAAAACCATCGGTATCATCAATAACGGTAAGATTGTACGCATCGGTGATAAAAAACAGATCCTTCAGGACAAATCCCTGCAGGATGTCTTTTTGGAAATAACCGGAATCGAATAATGATCCATCAGGTCACCAATCCGATAGGCGTCATGGCTTTGGCCAAAAGAGAGATCCACCGTTTCTTCTCCGTGGCCAACCAGACCATTTTCCCGCCGCTGGTCTCTTCCGCACTTTTTATGTATATTTTTGGTATTGCCGTAGGCTCAAGGGTCAATTTCTCCGCCATGGGACTGACCTATTTGCAGTTCATTATTCCGGGACTTATGGCCATGCACCTGATCTCCAGCGCTTATGAGAACACCTCATCGTCGCTGTTCATAGGCCGGTGGCATAACCATATCCAGGAGATCCTGCTGGCCCCCCTGTCTTACATCGAAATGGTTTTAGGCCTGCTGGCCGGCGGGGTCGCCCGCGGCATGCTGGTCTGCCTCGGGATTTGGCTGGTCTCTCTTTTTTTTACACCGGGAAGTATTATCCATCCCCTGGCCTTGATTTATTTCATGCTCATGATCACTGTCATTTTCTCCTGTGCGGGGATGATGGGCGCTTTATGGGCTGAAGACTTCGGCATGCTGTCCATGTGGAACACCTATGTCATCATTCCCCTGGCTTTGTTGGGCGGGGTGTTTCACCCCATTTCGCTGTTGCTGCCGGGTTTACAGATCATTTCGCACTTTAACCCCCTCTACTACATGGTTTCCGGCATCCGTTACAGCATGACCAACGTGACGGATACGCCCGTGGCGACCTGCGCCATTGTCAGTCTAGGCATGGCGGCCGCTGTCTTTACGGCCACCGTTTATTTGTTTAAAATCGGTTATAAGCTGCGCACCTGACAATAAAGGGGACAGTCCCCTTTCACTGGTCTTCGAGAATATGCCTGAAAATTCCTTCAACGAAAATATCATTAAGGGCAAAATGCGCCGGGCCCGGGAAAAACGCGGCCTACTTTCCGGCGGAACACCGGCCGACATGCATGCCGTACAGGGTTCAGGCCCAGCCAACCGTCACGGCATGCCCAAGCTTCCTGTCGGGCAGCGTGAAGTCCCCAACTGGCCGGTGCTTGATCTTGGCATCGTACCCAATATCCCTATCGACCAATGGACGTTGAAGGTCGAGGGCGAGGTGAAACATCCTTACACCCTGACCTGGAAGGATTTTACGGCCATGCCCCAGGTCAAGGACACCTCCGACTTTCACTGCGTGACGTCCTGGAGCCGGATGGACAATGAATGGGAGGGCGTGCGCTTCAGGACCCTGGCGGAGAAAGCCGGATTAAAACCCTCCGCTCAATATGTTTATATCACAGGCCATGACGGCTACTCCACCAACCTTAAGTTACAGGAATGCCTGGATGACGATGTGCTGGTCGTGCATCATTGGAACGGCATTCCCCTGCCCCGCGAGCACGGCGGCCCGGCGCGCATGATCACCCCCCGCAAGTATGCCTGGAAGGGTTCCAAATGGATCAAGGAAATCTTTTTTTTGGACCGCGAGCAGCTGGGGTTCTGGGAGCTGCGCGGCTACTCCAACAGCGCCGAGCCCTGGTTCGACGACCGCTATTCCTAAGGAAAGATTTCTCACTTCTTTATTGCAAGCCCGAGGAGAATTCTCTAATCTATAGGGCATGAGCTTGCCGGGCAAACTCATCTATTTTCTTCTCAAATGCGGTTTTCTAAAGCGGGCCGAAAATCTTTCCGTCGACCAGGAGCGTAAATTCTTCGATGACCTCGGCAAGAGCCAGCCTCTTCCTTCCGGGATCAAGGTCGAAAAGCTGACCATCGCCGGCCTTCCGGCTGAATCTTTGGACGTCGTCGGTTCAGGGAACAAAACCATCCTCTATCTGCACGGCGGCGCTTACAATTTCGGCTCCTGTGAATCTCACCGCCCGCTGGCTGCCTGGATCGCCAAAATCCTCCAAATGCGCCTCATTCTTTTGGAATACCGCCGGGCACCGGAATCGCCGTTTCCAGCAGCCGTCGAAGATACCGTCTCAGCCTATCAATGGCTCTTAGATAATAAAAATTCACCCCAAAACATCATTTTCATCGGCGATTCAGCCGGCGGCGGTCTGGCCGTGGCCGCGGCCCTTGCCTTACGTGATAAGAAGCTTCCCCTGCCTGATGCCCTTGTTTGCCTGTCGCCTTGGGTGGATTTAAAACATACCGGTGAATCGATCACCGGCAAAGCCCGTGAAGACGTGCTTTTGACCTTGGAGACCCTTCAAAAAACAGCGGCACGCTATGCTGGGCCGCACCCTTATGAAAACCCTTTGATCTCACCCGTCTATGCCGATCTTTCGGGATTGCCCCGCATGCTTATCCAGGTGGGCGACAAAGAAATTTTATTAAGCGATTCCACCCGTTTGGCTGAACAGGCGCAGCAGGCCGGCGGGGAGGTCAAATTAGAAATCTGGCCGGGGATGTGGCATGTCTGGCACTACCTCTCCAGATTTCTTCCAGAAGGCAAACAGGCGATCCGGAGCATCAAGGATTGGCTAAACAATTAAGGAGAAAGTTCATGCATAAAAATCAACGGACACGGCTCATTTTAAGCGTTCTCTTAACACTGGCCCTTAACCCCAAAGCTTTTGCCGCCGGATCCGGCGGCCTGCGCGATGAGACCCCGGATGCCGGCGCCTTCGGTATGGGGTCGGCCTTCGTGGGAGATGCCAGCACGCCTGCCGCTGTCTACTACAACCCTGCAGGTATGAATCAAATAAAATCCTTAAGCATCACTGCGGGTGATATAGCCATCGCCCCTCAAGCCAGTTTTAAAAGCGCCGCAACCGGCAATAATTACACCAATGACAGAAAAATATACAATATTCCTGATTTTTACGCAGTTGCCCCTGTTAACAATAAGCTTAGCCTCGGTGTCGGTGCTGGTTCCTATTGGGGACTAGGCGACAAATGGGGCGGCAACAGCCCCTTAAGATACGCCACCACCGCCGCCACTCTGGTCGTCCAGGATTATATGCTGGCTGCATCCTACAAGGTAACCGACCGGTGGACTGTAGCGGTGAGTCTTGATAATGACTGGGCGGTCGGCAATCAAACCCAAAAAGTTAATTTAAGCACCTACGGCCTGGCTGACGGCACCGTGCAAATAAAACAAAAC
>JAGWOI010000014.1 GCA_028870995.1 Candidatus Omnitrophota bacterium
CGTTTTTCTAAAGAAGATTCAACCTTGCTTAGAATACTAACGATTTGCTCTTGAACCGATCTTGGAGGTAAAAAAATTTTAAGATTATCAACATGTTCGTTTCTGAGATTATAAATATTTGCACCAGAAGCAAAACTCGAAATTGTCTGTCTATAATACGGCGTCTTAAAGAAATACGACAAGTATCTTGAGTCAATGTCAGAATTAGGTCTTAGAACTTTACAAAATGCCCCAAAACTACCTTTAAAATCATTTTTAATTTGGGCAGCTTTACCTACAACTGTCATACTTCCACTGGAAGCAGCAATCACGATATCATTTCTTCGTAAAATTTGTGTTTCAGATATATATTTCTCAGGCACATATAATAAGTCTTCATATAATATTTCACCGTCAAGAATATTATTCGCTCTTAAAATAGGCAAATATTTATCTCTTGACTCCTTTATTGCTTCTTGGCCATTATAGGAAACACCTCTAATCTGCTTTGCAACATCACTTATAGAAACATAAGAAGATTTCATTATATTATTTCTTCTAATTCTGAAAGACACTGGATTATTTCCTGATTAAGAATCTTTATTCTTTTTAATTGGGCTCTCGGCGAATCGTAGCTTACTTCTTCATACACAACCGGCTTATAGCGGGAAATGGAAAGATCATATTTATTCTCTTTGATCTCCTTGGCATCCACCCAAAACCACTTCTCCCCTTTTCCGGGCGTCTTTTTCCTATCCCGCGTATTCCATTTTTTGATAATATCAGGAATGTCGTTTTTATCCGGTGTTTTGGTGCGCTTATCATCCAGGGAATAGCCGTCGGCCTGCATGTCATAGAACCAGACCTTGTCAGTTTTACCGCCCTTAGCAAATATGATAATTGCGGTGGAAACGCCGGCATAAGGCTTAAAAACACCTGAAGGCATTTTAATAATACCCTGCAATTCGTTGTCTTCCACCAGTCTTTGACGCGCTTCCTTATGCGCGTTGGAAGAACCGAATAACACGCCATCCGGCACAATGACCCCGCATTTGCCACCCACCACCATGATTTCTTCAAAAAGATTTAAAAATAAAAGTTCAGTCTTGGTTGTCTTTAGCTTTAGACGATCGGAAATGTCGCCTTTATCGATATTGCCCTTAAAAGGCGGATTGGCGAGCACGATTTCATACTTTTCTTTCTCTTCATAGCCCTTGGAAAGCGTATCTTTATATTGGATATCCGGCTTGTCAATGCCGTGCAGGATGGCGTTCATCAAGGCAATACGCACCATGGTTGTATCAAAATCAAAGCCATGCAAAGCACGTTCCTTCAAGAAAGTCCTTTGCTTTTTATCGGTGATCTTGTCCCCCACCAAGTGGTGAGGAACACCGTCTTCATCATATTCAAGAACATCCGGTGAAGTGTTTTCTTTAAGAATATGCTGATAGGCATTGATCAAAAAGCCGCCGGTGCCGCAGGCCGGATCGCAGATGCGGTCGCCTAAAACCGGATTGACCAATTCCACCATCATGCGGATGATATGCCTTGGCGTGCGGAATTGACCATTTTTCCCTGAAGTTTGCAATTCGCTAAGCAAATATTCGTAAATATCGCCTTGTGTGTCCTGATTTTGCTGGGTGATGTTTAATTCATCGATAAGACGCACGGATTCCTGCAGCAAGGAAGGCTTAGGGATCATAAACACCGCGTCCTTCATGGCCTTGCTAAATTCACCATCTTCGCCTTTTAAGATCTTTATAAAGGGAAATACCTTATCCCGCACATGGGTCAACATTTCCTCGGCAGGCATGTTGATCCAATAAGACCAACGGCAATTCTCTTGGCCTTTATAAATGGAAATATATTTCTCATTGCGCCTTTCCGCAGCTTTTTTATGCACCAGGTCCATGTCTTCCAGACGACGCATAAAAATGAGATAGGAAATCTGCTCAATGGCGGTCAGGGGATTGGCAATGCCGCCTTCCCAGAATTTGTTCCAAAGCCGTTTGATTTGATTCTTTAATTCAGGTGCAAGCATGTTAACCCTTTCTACGCCATTTGGCCCCGCGCCCCATGCCGGTAGATGAAATCTGGCCGGCATCGCGCAATTCACGCAGGACAAGGCGGATCATGTCCCGGCTTATATGAGGACATTCTTTCTCAATTTCAGTAATCGAAAATGGCTTAATGGCTTTATTCACAAATGCTTTGATGAGGTCGGTCTTCGAGACTTCATCACGGAATATTCCAACCCTTGACTCGAATTCTTTATAGGCGGCAATCAACACCCCGTAAAAATACCGCAGCCATGGCTCGGCATTGTGAGCGGCTTGATGCCAGCCTTTTGAAGATGTTTCCAATGTTTCGTAATAGGTCTCTTTGCTGTCCTCAATAACTCTTTCCAAGCTGATATATTTGCCAACCTTATACCCTGCCTGGTACAAAAGTAACAAGCTTATCAAGCGGGCTGTACGTCCATTTCCGTCTTGAAACGGATGAATACACAAATAATCCAAAACAAAAAGCGGTATCAAAATAAGAGAAGAAATCCCCTCCTGTTTATTGACATAAAGATACCGATCAACCAGGGCACTCATGTAATCATAGGTTTGGCTGGCCGATGGTGGCTGAAAACGCAGGCGGATACTGCCATCCTTCATGCGGTCAACGATTTTATTATCTTCCCGCTTGAATGATCCGCCAGACTGCTGAGTGTACTTATATAAAAATTCGTGAAACATCAAGATCGAATTTAGAGAAACCGGCACTGCGCTAAAATTTGTATGGATATAGTCTAAAGCATCCCTGTAGCCTGCCACCTCTTCTTCAGGACGGCTGCGCGGCGTTGATTGCTGCTGCACAATATCGATAATGCGCTCATGTTTGACATCAATGCCTTCAATCCGGTTGGAAGACTCGACACTTTCGACCTTTGCCCGCTCAACGAGCCTCTCCAGAACGTCGGGAGACTGCCTGGTATAAAGAGCTTCCTTGCCCTTATATTCAGACAAGGCATTGGTCATATTGAGCAATTGCGGTGTTATATGCAGGCCATTTAAATATTCTTGCGAGAAAGATTTCATTTAAGCGGCACCTTTTCATTGAGGAATTCCAATACTTCTTTAAGATCATCCTTTGAGAATAAGCGTTCTGCCGCACCCGTACCAAAGGCTTCTACCGGGCCCTCATAGAAATCGTCGATGACCAGCAATTCATGGCGGCGGACCTTGGCCAGAAAGACGCTCTTAATAACGCGTAAAAACCGCGTTTGGTCAGTGTTATAGTTATGCGCAATAATAAAAGCATCAAAGCTCTCGGAAATCTGATCTTCCTGGCTTTTGAATTTGTATTTGCCAAAAATCGACTTGATAAATTGCACCAAGGTTCCTTCAGGCTGCTTGTAAACCTCCCTAAGCTTTTCTTCGGTTATGTATAAATCAGGGCTGTTAAGGGTTTTTTCCAATTCTTCCAAATCCTGGTCATTAACCGGCTGATCGTTACGAAGTTTGGAGACAGCTTCCTGCTTTTCAGCAAGGTCTTTAATATGCTTCTCAACTTTTTCCTTATAAATATGAACGTATTCTCCCTCGCCATTAGGCCCGAATTCTATCCATTTACGTTCGAGGATTTCATCATCCAAATCAAATTCGATGATCTTTTGGCCGTCTTTGCGCTTATATTTCATTATCGGTGAAAGCTTGCTCTTAGCATCCCGGATATTATCTATACTTAAAGACGACCAGAAAGCATCCGATGACATTTTGTATATTGCTTCCTCATGGCGCTTAACGACCTGAAGAGTCATAGGCAGCAGGCGCAGGTCATCTTTGACAATGTTTTTGAGGTCAAGAATGCGGCGTTCATCCTGATTTAAATGAGCTAATTCCAACTGTTCACACTTTAAAATGAATGAATATTCATCATAATTGACATCTTCGAGGAAACGCATCAAAGGCGCCACGTGGTCATAAAGAAAATCAGTATCGATATTCTTCCAGAATTCAGGGCTTGATAATCTTTGCAAAACATCCTTTCGCTCCTTGACACTGATAGAGTCTTTCGGAAGCAGATCAATCATCATCTTTAATTCGTTGATGATATGGCGAACTTCGGTATGATCGCCTCTATTGTGATAAAACCGTAACAGATTGATTCTAGCCTTGAATACCCTTGAAGTGATGGCATCTTCGACGGCGGGAGCTTCACCTTCCGGTTTTTGCCCGAAATATTCAAAATTGTTCCAATGGTCGATAATTAAGAAGTTCTCCTTGTGAGGGCACCAAGGTTTCATATTATTTTTATCCAGAGTCCGTGTGCCACGTCCGATCATCTGCCAGAATTTGATTTTGCTGAAAACGGGTTTGGCAAAAACCAAATTGACGACCTCTCTGACATCAACGCCGGTATCGAGCATGTCCACCGAAATGGCAATGCGCGGATAGCTGTCATTCTCAAAACGCGTCAAAAAGCCATCGGCCCTGGAATCTTCAGAAACAACAACTTCAGCAAGCCTTCCTTTATATTGTGGATAAAGCCTATCAAAAGCATCCAAAAGCCGGTACGCATGATTCTTGGTCATGGCAAAGTAAATTGTTTTTCCGGGCAAGGTTCCCGTATCGTCTTTGGTACATACCTCC
Organism: Candidatus Omnitrophota bacterium; assembly: GCA_028870995.1. Classification (GTDB taxonomy): domain Bacteria; phylum Omnitrophota; class Gorgyraeia; order Zapsychrales; family Fredricksoniimonadaceae; genus JABDGZ01. Next base: position 4,620 of record JAGWOI010000014.1, read on the forward strand.
ATGAACTCCCGAACCATCGCCTCATGGGTGCCGGTATTTGTAAAACGCTTCTCAAACTCCGTGCCTTCAAAGTTCAATTCATCGAGCGTCTTGCCCTCTTCCACCAATTTCTTCTTTACTGCCGGCGGAATTTGGTCTTCACGCAGACCTTTAATTTGAAACGATGTTTTGGCATGATAAGGCACAAAGCCAAGCAGATGTTTTTCTTCAACGGCCTTTTCGTAGGAATAATTAAAGAAATTGTGTTTTATATCCTTCTTCTTTAAGTCCACTTCAAAGAACCGGAAGGTATCCCGCTCGATAAATTGTGCAGGAGTGGCGGTAAGGCCGATTTGAATGGCATCGAAATAGGCAAGCACATCCTTCCATTTGTTATAAATGGAGCGATGGCATTCATCGGCAATCACAAGATCAAAGAATCCGGGAGAAATTTCCTTATAGCATTCCATCATTGTCTGGATGGTGGCTGCATAAAGCCGTTTCTCGGTATTAAACTTGCCGGAAGTGATTTTGCCGCAGCTTTCCGTAAAAAAACCCTGAAAACCTTTCTTACCATAGGCCTGGTCACGCAGCACCTTGCGGTCCGTTAAGAATAAAACTGTATTGATACGTTTAGCCCTTAACAGGCAATCAATAGTGGCCATAGCGGTCCGCGTCTTCCCTGTACCCGTTGCCATGACTAATAAAAACTTACGGCGGCCTTCTTGTATGCCACTTAATACCGTCCGAATGGCCTCCGCCTGATAATCGCGGTCGGCAATTTCAGGGTTTATTTTAATTTCGTTTAAATTCTTCGCCGCTTCTTGTCTCTGAAAGAATAGCCGCTCTAAATCACGTCTCTCAAAAAAGCCATAAACTAAACGGGGTGGATATCGAAGCCTGTCCCAAAATAAAATGTCCTCACCATTAGTGAGAAAAATGAACGGTTCGATGCCGAATTTCGCTTTGATATTATCGGCATATCCCTCTGCCTGGCGTTGGCCTAAGCGCGCACTTTTACTAGTCCTTTTTGCTTCAACAATGGCAAGAGGCAATTCGTTGCGGCCTAACAATAAATAGTCAGCGTATTCATGTTGCGCGCCATATTCTGCTTGCGGCTCGGAAACCCCCTGTCTTCCCCACACCTTGTCCATCTCATATTCTTCAAGATACTTAACGGGGCCGTTGGGAGACCATAAGGCCTTTTTTAAGGCCTCATTAATGTAATTTTTTCGAGTTTGCGCTTCGTTCATATCTGGGTAAAATATAGCACTAAGTAGGTAATATGTCAAATTATTACCTACTTATAACTTCATTTACCTACATTAAAGCTGTAAAAAGAATTATTCCCGATAATGATATGGTCTAAAACTTTTATTTCCATCAAGTCGCCAGCCTCAAAAAGACGAGATGTGAAAATCTTATCTTCCACACTTGGCGCAGGATCGCCCCCTGGATGGTTATGAACACAAATAAGAGCTGAAGCAAAGTTAGCCAAAGCCTTTTGAAAGATTTCTCTTATGACAGGATTAGCTTTATTAACAGTTCCTTCAGTTATATCTACTACTGCAATAACTCGATTCTGAGCATTAAGAAGCACTGCTTTGAAAACCTCAATCTTTAAATCCCTCATGCGGGGCATTAAAAGACCGACAATATCTTTAGCGTTTTTAATGCGTGGTCGAACCTCCTTTAATTCCTCTTCACGGAAACGTCTTCCTATTTCAATAGCAGCTTTGATTTGAGATAATTTTGCCGGCCCCAAACCTTTAAACTCGCCCCAAACAAGCGAATCAACTTGGCTTAAGACCCGGAATGACCCAAAACGATCAAGAATATTCCGGGCCAAATCGATCACGCTAATTCCTTTTATACCTGTCCTTAATAAAATTGAGAGAAGTTCAGAATCGCTTAAAGCCCTTTCGCCCAATTTAAGAAGTTTCTCTCTCGGACGATCATCAACAGGCCAGCGTTTGATTGCAGAATTAGACATAGCACTCCCTGCCGATTAGTAATTATCTTGTCAGACATGGGGGAATGCTGAGAAATGGATTATATCACATAATGCCGTAATACAAAAAAATCAAATCAACTTAGAAACGATTAGCGGTAGGGCCGGGACCAGAACTTGAGCTTCCTCTTCCTCACCGGTGTGCCGCGGCGGAAATGCTGGGCCAGCTGGTGGATGAAATACCAAAACTCCTTCTCGGTCAGGTCGCCTTTCATCCTATTAACCAGCGCTAAGGTGACTACAATCTTTCTGGGATCACGGGGACTCCAATGGTCGAAAACGAGATACCAGGGGCTTTTGGGGTCATCGGTATCCAAATCCATGCCCGTGTAATAATCGACAAAACCATAATGATGCAAGTATGTCCAAACACCCTCAATGGCCTGGCGAGTAAAACGCGCCCGTTGCATCCTGTGCAAGAGACCGGAGCATCTGGCACATAACTTTTGCCTTTTTAATTTCGGCGCCCCGCACACTGGACAGACTTCATCCCCTACCGGCTTAAGTAAGCACCAATGCACCAACGGTCTTTTTTTTACTTTTAGGTGTTTCTGCCTGTAATCATCTAAAGCGAGTACGTAATACTTAAAATCTTTCGGTATAAGAGTAAATTTAATATCATTCACCAATGCCGAGGCGGGCACCATCCTGGTTTTATCACCAGGAACCAATTGGCTGAACACCAAATACCAGGCAGAGGCGTAATCATCTGTCTCCAAGGTCATTCCACTATAATGACATCGACGGCCATGCTTGCGTATCCAGGACCAAAAATATTTCTTACCTTGGGGTGGAATTCGTTCGTGTATGAGCCGCTGGTCCAAAACGGAACAGGCAGGGCAGTATGTCAACAGATGATGAAAAATCCTGATCTTCTTGCCGCAGCCGCGGCATTTGACGTATTTGCTGGCCACATATGGATTGCGGCGGCCTTTCATTTTAGAAAAATCATATTCTTTTCTCATGATCCCCGCTCCCAATTTACACTACAAGTATCAAAGCTTGGTATTTGTAGTGTAATTATATTGGCTCTTTTCCACGTAAAGCCCCCCTCAAGAACTTCACCTGTTTTTTAAGCTTAGACAAGGCGTTTCGGTATTTGGCCCTTAAGCTTTTGGCCTCTTGGTATTGCCTAATTTCTTCCTGAGAAGATTTGCCTTTATAAATATAAACGACTTTAGGGCCTTGCCGTTTGGCGACATAGTAGTAGTCATGGTTGCGGATCTTCTTTTTGACCAGGCAGCCTTCAGGCAGTTTATTCAAAGCAGATTCGTAGCCCTTCTGCACCCTTAAAGAGCGCTCCAACTCCTCCGCCAGAACGCCTTTGATCACGCCTCTCATACATCTTCTCCTTTTTACCTAACAATATTAACTAAATTATATTATGTTGGGTAACAATTGTCAACTTTAGTAATTACCTAACAAATATAATTATATCATATTTTGTTAGGTAACATTGTCGTTGATAGGGACACTTCTGTCGTAACTCTTTGAGTGACAATGGCTCCCGCGGAAACGGTCCAAGTTAGAACAATTCCTTGCTCTGTTTATACGGGGGTAGGGCCAACGGGTTTTTGCGGTTGTAGGCGTGGGGGTCGAAAACCCAGTCAAAGTCGTTCTCACGCTCGGGGTACCACTCGCCGAAGAACTTGACGTCGCCGTTCTTCTTGTTGATGACCACCACATACTGGGCCTGGCGCAATTGGGTGTAGGTATTCAAATACGCATGTTTGTTCATGGGCTCAAGCCAGTTGTGCCCGAAGACCACAAACCAATAATCGGGATATTTGGCTGCCAAGGCACCGGTCTTGATGTCCGGATAGGTGACGCGGTAGCTGTCGCGTTCTATGGTATCAATGAGCTTGCGCTGGGCAATGATCTTGGCCTGCTCCGTGCCCACCGGGCCGGGATGCACCATGCGCTGGTAATTCTTATAAATGGCCTTGGTGGAGGCACAGCCAGCGGCCGTGGCCAGGAAGCACAGCAGCAGCACAAAAAATGAACGGTTTTTCATGACAAAAACCTCGTCGAGCGCAAATTGCGCTCCAGATGGAAAACCAAAAAGTGATTGAGGATATATTTAAGCTCGCGCTTGATAAAAGGCGCCATACCAAGCCGCAGGGCGCCTTCCCAGGTGTTCCTTTGAATATGCAAAATGGAGGCGACCGCCCCTGAAGAAATAGGCGTCGCCTCCCCTGCCGCATCCTGGCAGCCGGGGCACAACAGCCCGCCTAAGCGCAGACTAAAGCGCGGAGCCTGCACCACCTCATTGTTGCAGCTCACACAGGTCTCCAGATGGGGCTTAAAACCGGACAAGGACAAAATTTTTATCTGAAACGTATGCACCAGCTTCCCAACATCCTGGGTGGTTTGCAGGGTCTTAAGAAAAGCCCGCACCAAATTATAGATCTCATCATTTTTCTCCTCGGCCGGCATCAGCGTATCAATAAGCTCCGATGCATAGCTGGCCGCGGTCATGCGGTCCAAATCCTGCCGGAAACCGGCGAAAAAATCCTTCATGTCGCATTGGCTGACCAAATGAATGTCGCTGTTGCGGTACTGGTAATAAACGATGTCGTTAAGCGAAAAGCGGTCGACACTGGAGGCGAATTTCCTGGGGTCTTTGCGGATACCCTTCAAGACACCCTTGACCTTGCCGTAGTCACGGGTAAAAAAAGTGACGATGCGGCTGGTCTCCCTAAAATCAAAACTTTTAAGGACTATGCCTTCAGTTTTTACAATCATGCCTTGATTATGCCAAAAGTATTGTGTATATTCAAGGATGTGTACAAGGATTTTTATAAGCTCAAAGAATCCCCATTCAACATCACGGCTGATCCTGGTTTCTTCTTTCCCTCTTCGCGCCATGAGGAGGCCTTTAACCATTTGGTCTACGGCATCCAGTCGCGCCGGGGCATCCTTGTCATCACCGGCGAGATTGGCACCGGCAAAACCACCCTGTGCCGCACCATCCTCAACCGCCTGGACAAGTCCGTCAAGACCGCCCTTATCTTAAACCCGGTCTTTTCCGACATGCAGCTCCTGCAGATGATCATCAATGACTTAGGCATCTCCTATGTCAAGAAGACCAAGCTCGATCTGGTGGGGGCCATTGCCTTATTTCTGATCGAGGAATCGGCCAAGGGCAATAATGTCGTTGTCATCATCGACGAGTGCCAGAATCTTAATGTCCGCCAGCTGGAACAGATCCGCCTCTTGTCCAACCTGGAGACGGAAAAGGAAAAATTATTGCAGATCGTTTTAGTGGGACAGCCTGAGCTTAGCGATAAACTCAAAAGCCCGGCCTTGCGCCAGCTGACCCAGCGGGTGAGCGTGCATTATCATATGCTTCCCCTGCTTAAGACCGAGGTGGAGCAGTATATTAACCATCGTTTAAAAGTGGCCGAGGCGGATCCCAAGCTCGAGTTTACACCGCAGGCCATTGACGCTATTTTTGAAGTTTCAAAAGGCACGCCGAGGGTCATCAACGTGTTGTGCGACCGGGCCCTGCTGGCGGGATTTGCCAAGGGCACCTTTAGCATCGACCACACCCTGATCCTCGAAAGTGCTAAGGAAACCCAATATAACTATGAGCATCATTAATGACGCCCTAAAGAAGGTACAACGCATGCGCGAAGGTAAAGAAGTTGATGAAAAAAATGAAGCGCCGGTTGAATATTTAACGCCGCCTAAAAGCAAGGTGAAGTCCTTTCTGGCCTTCCTGTGCGCCCTGGTGATCCTGGGCGGATGTTTCTTCTTTCTGTACAAACAAATGAATGTTTATTTCCCCGGCCCCATGGCCAAGGCGAGGAGCCTGTACTTCAAACTCATGCATCAAAAGGAAGCCAAACAGGCCACGGCACCCCTGCCGCCCCTGGCCAAGATCAAGGTGGGCCCTGCTGCCAAGTCCGACGCTGCCGCCGCTGGGCAAACTGCCGTCACGCAAAATGCACCCCTAAACATCCACGGGGTGCTGGCCGGCGGCTCGAAAAATCTGGTGTTGATCGATGACCAGGTCTACCAGGAAGGCGATGAGGTCGACGGCATCAAGATCGTCAAGATCAGCCTGAATGCCATTACCGTTATCAATAACGGGCAGGAAGAAATCATTCCTGTGAAGCATTAATCCAGATAAAGTTTAATTGACTCGGTGATGATATCGGCGGGAATGTCGCGCACAACCGCCACCTGGCCTATCTTTAAGGCCAGCACAAAACGGTTGTGCCCTGCGAAAAACTTCTTGTCGTGCTGCATCAAATTCATTATCTTCGCAAGCGCCACCCCTTTGATCCTCTCAGGCAGGCCCACGGCGCTGATCAGGGCGTTGATCCTCTTCTCCTCTGATGTCTTCAAAAAGCCCAGCAAAACGGAAATACGGGCCGCCACACGCATGCCAAGACCGACCGCCTCGCCATGATGGTACTGGTCATACCGGGCGGCCGCCTCGACGGCATGGCCTACCGTATGGCCGAAGTTGAGGATGGTGCGCAGGCCCTTGGTCTCTTTTTCGTCCATGGAAACGACCTGGGCCTTGATGGCTGCACAGCGGCGCACGACGGTATTCAAAGATGCCGTGTCACCTTTCAAGAGCTTTTGATGATTGGAGCTGATAAAATTAAAGAGACCGGCGTCCCTGATAATGCCGTATTTGATGGCCTCCGCCAGGCCGTTACGGATCTGGCGAAGGTCCAGGGTCTTGAGCACTTGGGCATCGGCAAGCACTAAGCGGGGCTGATAAAAAGCACCCACCAGATTTTTGCCCGTTGGCAGATCGATGGCGGTCTTGCCGCCTATAGCAGAATCGATCTGGGCCAGGAGCGTCGTAGGCACCTGGATATAAGGCACGCCGCGTTTATAAATGGCAGCCACAAACCCGGCCAGATCGCCAACTACTCCCCCGCCTAAAGCCGCGATAAAAATCTTCTTGTCCACGTCATAGGCACTGATCTGTGTCAGCAGCTTCATGGCGCAGGCAGCGCTTTTGCTGGGTTCGCCTTCGGGAACGGTGAAGGTCTTGACGGAATAACCGGCTTTTTTAAGGCCGGCGGCAAGCTTGCCCCAGTGCAGCCGCTCAAGACGGACGTGCGTAATGATGACCACATCCTTGCCCAATCCCAAATGGCGGATAAACTTGGGCAATTGGCCTAAAATCCCGCTGCCAACGGTGATGTTATAAGGATTATTCTTCAACCGGACTGGAATATTGGTGCTCATATCTGCACACCGATCCAATAACCTACTTGTTGTATTACTGGATACAGATAACCCATAAGGCCCACATTAAGAAGCAAGATGACAATGATTATACCAAAAGGTTCGAGCCGGTTGTAATAATAAGCCAGCTGCATCGGCAGCACACTTGTGACCACCCGGGAGCCGTCCAACGGCGGGATGGGAATCATGTTAAAGACCGCGAGCGTCAGGTTGAGCATCACCGCCCAGGCAAAGGTGTGGGACGCCGCCTCCAGAGAGGGCCAGGTGTACAGCCGGGAAAAAATGAAAGCCAACGCGATATTGGTCAACGGTCCCGCCAGCGCCACCGAGGCCATCCCTAAACGGCGGTTGCGCAAGTTGCGGAAATTGACCGGCACCGGCTTGGCCCAGCCAAAGAGCATAAGGCTTTTGGTCATGCCGATATAATAAGCCAAAAAAAGAATGCCGGGAACAATGATGCTGCCGACAGGGTCTATGTGGCTTATCGGATTCAAGGTGAGCCGCCCGTGGTCCTTGGCCGTTGGATCGCCGAAGGCATAGGCCATTAACCCATGGGCCAATTCGTGCAAAATAATGGCAGGCCCAAGCGCTACAACTATGAACAAAACAATTTCCAACATAAAAAAGTCAATGTGTCCCGGTTTTTAAAGGACCAGGACGATCTTGTTGATATGCAAGAGCGGATACATGTATTTTTTCTGCGGGTCAGGGACAACGTTGCCTTCTATATTCACGACCGTATTGCAAAAATACTCCAGCTGCGGCATGTCCTTGAGCAGGAAGACGGACTTGTTGTCCAGGACGATCTCGTAGTGCACCTGCGGGTCTGCCGGTGTGACCAGCGCCTCCACCGTGCCCCGCATGGAAACCCACGGGCTCTGCGGCTCAGCAGCCTTGACCGGCGCTGCCACAGGTGCCGGCGGTGCGGCCGGCGGCAGCTGCACCTGCGGGATCAGCATGGCTTCCGGCACTTCACCGGAAACCTGCTTTAAAAAACCCTGATTGATCCACATCGCAGTCCCCGCAACCGGGCTTAAAACAGTCCACCCGTTGGCCTGCCCTAAAACCTTGACCAAGGTGCCTCTTTTGACCTCTCCCAAAGAAGCGGCGTCGCTGGTCGGACGGGAACGCACGTTCACATTGTCGCCGCTCACCTCGCCGACACCGTCCCCCTTCATGTCCACATAATCGGAACGGATATAGGCCTTGGTGCCGGAAGGCGGCTGCACCTTGTACCACTCATAATAGTGGCCCAGCACCACCACCTTGTCGCCTTTGCGCAGTTCGTCAACTTTTTCGAAATTGATATTAGGGCCCGCCCTGACATTGACGGATTCCCTGGAGACTTCGGCCAGAAATGGGAAATGCTCATCGGCATATCCCGGTCTTGCAAAGGCAATAACCAGGAACACCAATGAGCAAATTAAAGATTGTCTGGTCATGGATTCCCTCTCGTTCAATGATTAGAGAAGGTAAGAAGTTACTTTTTAGCGGCGCCTGCAGCTGGTTTGGCAGCGGCGGCTTTGGCATCGGCTGCGGGCTTGGCAGCTCCGGCAGCAGCAGCACCTTCAGCGGGTGCGGCAGCGGCAGTTTCTTCCTTGGCTTTCTTCTTGGCCTTGATGCGGACGATCTTGGTCTTAGGAAGACCCGTGATGGAAGCCTCTTCCTTCCAAAGGCCTTTTTTCATCAATTCCTTGATGCGCTCGATGCGCGTCTGCACAGACCTTTGGGTCACTGAAGCCTTGTCGACCTTTAACGAAGAATGTAATGACATCAAAATCTCCTTACCTGACTTGAACGGTAAACAGCGGGCAGTTTTCTTGAATACCCCGACGCCGCTTCCTTGCTGCTGAAATTGCCGATGCACAGCAGCCAATACTTACCGCTTTTGATTAAAAATGTCGGAAAACCCTTTCCCTTCAGGGCGAGCGCATCGCCTTGAGCATATTGCTCATTGGCGTAGGTGGCCGCCTGTAAGGTGTAGCGCAGGCCTGTACCTACAATAAAACCGCGATCAGCCAGCGGCCTGGGCAGCGTCTTGGTCACAACCGGTGCCGCTGCAGCCGGGGCCGCAACCATCGGACGGGGGTTAACATTCCAGGCAGCAGCAACCCGTTCGTCCAGGGTTTGGGCCGCCAGGCTCTTGCCCCGCTCCACCCCTAAAGAAAACGAAAAAAGCGCAATCATTATAGCCAAAATCGTCAAAATGACAAGACTTTCTATGGACAGGGTCAGGTTGGCTAAAAGGAACTTTGGTTTGTTGATATCTTCAAGGGTTGCTGAATTTGCGGGAAAAAGCTCAAACTGCGGCTGCTTATAATTTATGTTCATATGTTATAAATCCATTAAATTAGAAGGGACTGGCCCTTTTTGTTTTATTGTGGAAAACAACCAATTAAAAGTCATTATGTTCTATGACTTTATCAAAGACAAGAGTTTTCTGAATTTTTTTTGGGTGGCCAGGCGGTTAAATGCGTCGACGATTTTGGGGTCGAACTGCGTGCCGCGGCAGCGGACCAGCTCGTCGAGAGCAGCGTCGACGGAAACCGGCGGATGGTAGGACCTGCCCTGCACCATCGCCTCAAAAGCATCGACGCAGGCAATGATGCGCGCGCCCAGCGGGATCTGTTCTTTTTTAAGCCCCGACGGGTAACCGCTCCCGTCGTAATGCTCGTGATGGTGCAGGATGATGGGCAGCACGGGCTTGAGAAACCCCGCCGACGAGATCAGGGCAACACTGTACTGGGTGTGCCGGCGCACCAGGCTGAATTCATCGTCGGAAAGTTTGGAGGGCTTGGTCAGGATCTGGTGCGGCAGGTCGATAAGCCCGATATCGTGCAGGAGGCTTGCGTATTCCAGCTGCTTGATCCCGTCGCTGCTCACCTTCAGATAGATCCCCAGCGCCTTGACGATCTCCATGTAGGCGGGCGGATGGGTCAGCCCCGAGAGGGGCTGTTTTTTCAAAAGGTTGCCGATGGAGGCGATGGCCCCCAGAACCACCTTCTCATGTTCCTGATGCAGCTGCAAATTCTTGATGGCGGTCACCACCTGCTCGGCGAAGACCGAAAGCATTTCATAATCGAAATCATTGAAGGCCTCCTGCGAGGCGGTGCGGCGCACGAAAATGGCCCCCAGATAATCGTCGGCGACCAGCGGCAGCCCGATGCAGTGGTCCTTGAGGACCGATGCCCCGCGGGTCACCGCCAGCACCTCCTCGCCCACGTCCTTGAAGTCGCCGGGGCGGTCATGCCAGATGTTGATCTGGTTGTCGAACGTGGCGCACACCATCACATTTTTTTTGACCGGATGCACCAGATAGACACTCACCGACGAGGCATGGATGAACTGGCCCAGCAGGCGGGTCAGGCGCAGGGTCAGCTCCTTGACCGTATAGGTGGAATTGACCAGGCGGTAGACCATGTGGACCGCGGAAAGGACCAGGTGGTAACGCTTGCCTGAAGAGCCGGAATGAGGCAGCATTTACTCGGACCTCTGATAAGGGTCAAAAAGCCGTTTATGCTCGTCGAGAGCGAAACGGTCCGTCATCGAAGCGATATAATTGCAAATGATGGCATAGACCTGTGAGCGCGAAAATTTCTTGTCGCGCGGGAAAACGCCGTACGGCAATTGCTTGGGGTTCTTTAAATACACGTCGAACAAGTCCCGGATGATGCGGCGGGCCTTGGTGGTCATGCGTTCCACCCGCCAATGATGATAGAGCTTTTCATCGAGCAGCTTCTGCAGCTGCTCGCGCTCCCGGTGCATGGCATCGCTGAAGGCCACCACATAACCCTTGTGGTCCTTGACCTCCTGGGCAGACTTGAAATCAAGCTTTTTAAGCCGCTCATAAGTGGCCTTCAGCAGGTCCTTGACCTGCATGTCGATGAGTTCCTTGACCACCTGGTAGCGGAACATGTCGCGGTCCGGCTGTTCCTGCACGCCGATCTTTTTGACCGCTTTTTGCCACAGCGTGCTTTCCATGAGGTCATCTTCGACGATGCAGCCCGACGTCAGCCCGTCGTCGACATCATGGTTAAGGTACGCCAGGGAGTCTGCCACATCAACGATCTGGGCCTCGAGCGTCGGCCCTTCCGTGCGGTACTGCTTGGGGATGTCCGCCCCCGGCATGTCGAACACCGTCTGGTGCTTGAGGATGCCCACCAGCACCTCGCGGGTCAGGTTAAGGCCGGGAAAACGCGGATATTTCTTTTCCAGTTTGGCGACGATCTCGTAGCTGCGGAAATTGTGGTTGAATTCGATGTCCGCCTCGCGCACGATCTCGTTGAGCACCGCCTCCCCCGCATGGCCGAAGGGCGGATGGCCCAGGTCATGCGCCAGGGCGATGGCTTCGATCAGGTCTTCATTAAGGCGCAGGTTGCGGCCCAGGGTGCGGGCCAGCTGGGCCACTTCGATCGTGTGGGTCAAACGGGTGCGGTAATAATCGCCTTCAAAGATGACGAACACCTGGGTCTTGTACTCGAGCTTGCGGAAGGCCTCGGCATGCACGATGCGGTCGCGGTCGCGCTGAAAACTGGTGCGCCACTCGTGCGCCGGCTCGTCATATTGACGGGCCCCCGCATCACTGGACTTCATGGCATAAGGCGCCAGGGCCTTACTTTCCAACTCTTCGATGTCTTTCCTTGTACGCATCGCTTAATTTCTTGTAAATGACGGTCAACGATTGGGAGATCACCTTGGTCCCGGCGGTCACCGGCATGAAATTGTGGTCCCCTTTCCATCGCGGCACCAAATGGACATGCACGTGCCTGGGGATGCCGGCGCCAGCGGTGCGGCCCAGATTGATCCCCACGTTAAACCCGTGGGGTTTGAGCGCGCCTTGCAAAAGGTCCTTGGCCTCACGGAGCAGTTCCATGAGCTCGGCGTATTCCCCGGCGGGCAATTGATTGATGTCGCCGGCGTGGCGGTTGGCCACGATCAGGCAGTGCCCGTTGCTGTAAGGGTAAAGATTCAATACCGCATACGCGTGGGGCTTGCGGATGAAAACCAGGCTCTTGGTGTCCGCTTTACCGGCGAGGATACGGCAAAAGACGCAGGCGCCCGGCTTGTCCTTGCCCGCTAATTTGGTGATGTAGGCTTCACGCCAGGGTGCCCAGAGTCTCTGCATATCAGATCTTGACAATTTCCGCCTTTATCTTGCCGGCCTCGATGCTGATAAGGCCGTATGAAAAAAATTTGGCCCTGACCATGTCATTGGGACTGCCGGGATTGAAATACAAGGTCAACCCCACCCGCTGGTTTAACGCCTGGTGGGAATGGCCGAAGATCACCACATCCATCTTATCATCTTTAAAGCAGGTCATGGCATTTTTTAAGGCGTCCGGCCCCGGCCCCACATGGCCGTGCGTCACGCCGATCTTAAGGTTGTCGCAATCGATGATCTCCTTGACCGGCAGGACCTTTTTAAGCCCGTTCTCATCCATGTTGCCGGACACGGCCTTGGTGGGCTTGAGTTTTTTAAGCATCTTCAAGGTGTCCAGGTCACAGATGTCGCCGGCGTGGATGATCAGATCAACAGTTTTAAAACGTTCGATCAGTGCGGCAGGGATATTCAGGGAATGGGTGTCAGAAAGTACGCCGATGGTCATCTTATAATTATAGGCTCATCGAAGAGATGCATCAAGTTGTTCAACTGGTCTTCGTCCCAGATCCAAAGCTTCTCCTGCAGGGCCCTGACCTTGGCATTCTCGTCCAAGCCGCTCAAAGACACGATGATGCTGCGCGAGGGCCTGGGGTCGAGCTTCTTGATCTCTTCCAGGATGCCGCTTAAGTCATTGTCGTGCACCGGGTCCTTTTTCAGCACCACCAGCCACGCGCCCTCCTGGCCCTGGGCGGAAATGGCATCGAAATAATTGCCCGCGCTGGTGCGCAATTTTAAGGGCTTGATCTCCTTAAAAGAGCTCAGCTTATAGCGGCGGCCGCAAAGCACGAAGGATTCGTTGTCGAACTTGTGCATGAGATCCGCCATCCTCGAGGAGAAATCCTTGCGCGCCACCAGGCCGAAATCGTTGAGCGCCTTATTGATCTCTTCCTTGAACTGCTTGCGGGAGCGGCCTATTTCAAGGTCCACCGCGCGCAGGCGGCGGTGATACACATATTTGATCCAGTAACCGAAAAGCTTGTCCTTGATATGGTAATAGCTGCCGTTGCGTTCGATGATATTGGCTTCCTGCAGCGCATTGACGCGGGAGTTGACCTGCGAAGGCTTCAATTTCAACGACTCCAGGAGGTCGTTGATCTTGTGCTTGCCGTGGGCCAGGGCGCACAGGACAGAAACAGAGGCCCCGGCGGATTTGCCCATGCTCAGCGCATTGATCTGCAGTTCGAAATGACGGCTGATGACGCCCCAGGGATTGAAGATCACATTTTCGATGGCCTGGATGACGATGGGCGCGTAGATCTCCTTCTGGGCATAGACCCCGCTTAGGCAGATGAGCTCCTGGCACAGCAGGTTGATGTACAAAGGATGCCCGCCGGTAAAGTCCGCGATGAAATTCTTGAGATACAGGCCGATCTTGATGCCGCTTAAGTTGTGGTCGATCAGGCCCTGGGCCTCGATAAAGCCGAAAGGCTCGACGGAAATGACCTCGAAATTGCCGAACAAGAGCGATAATTTTTCCGAAAGGATGGTCTGCGCCTTCTGGGGAAAGGAACTGGTGACGATATACAGGCAGTTGCGCTGGGTCATGATGCGCTGGCCCAATTGGGCAAAGGCATCGGGGATGTTGAAATCTTCCAGGTGGTCGAACTCGTCCAAGATCAGCACCAGGGACCTGCCCGTCTCCTGGGTGAAAACATCCGGCAGCGACAGGATCATGTTGTAGGCCTCGGCGGTCTTGCCCTGGCCCGTCAGCTCCTCGACGGCCTGCACCAGAAAGACCGTCCTGGGCAGGCGGTCCTTGGCCTCTTCGCACAATAATTTCAAGTCTTCCTGAAGCGGCAGATTTTCCTGTTTAAGGAAATTATAAAGCAGGCTTTTGGTAAACTGCAGGGCAAAGTAATCGAAATCGCGGCCCTCGAGGTCCAGATAAAGGAAGAAGGCCTCCATCTCCTCCATCTGGGACATCAGCCGCTGCAGCAGGGCTGTTTTGCCGATATAACGGTTGCCCAGCACGGCTACATTCTGGCGAAAACCTTCCTTAAGCCCCAGCACGCGTTTTTTGAGCAGGTCCAAAACGCTGCGCCGGCCGAAAAAGTTATGGTCAAAATCGATCAGATTCATGGCAAATAATACAATGGATTGGTCGCCTGGCTGCCGCGGCGGATTTCAAAATGCTCCACCGTGCGGCCGGCCAGCGGCCCCACCCGGGCGATGACATCGCCCTTGTACACATGCTCTCCGGGCCTGACTAAAAGTTTGCCGTTGCGTGCGTATACCGATACAAATCCGTCCCCGTGGTCGATCATCACCGTATCGCCGTAGCCTGACATGTAATCCGCCAAAATTACGGTCCCCTCGCGGGTGGCATGAACGTCGTCCCCGGATTGGGCCTGGATGTCGATGCCGTGGCTGACGGCATTGGTCCCTATCGGGTCATCGAAATAAACGATCACCTTGCCTATCACCGGCCAAATGAAGGCGCTCTTATTATTGTCCACAATGGGGCTCGAGATATGCTTAACCTTGCTGACCCCCGGGATAAAAACCAATTGGCCGACCTCCAACTTGCTGCCGTTTGGGATATTGTTGCTGTCGATGATGTCCTGGATATTGACTCCGTATTCCTGGGCGATCTGCCAAAGGGTCTGGCCGGCCAGGACCTTGTGGTACACCCCCTGTTTTTGCACCGTTGGGGCGGCCGGAACCGGGGCTGCCGACTCCGAAATGGGAGTGGGCATGGGGCTGTATTCTGTGGCACAACCGGCCAGGAGAATACATAACGAAACAACAGGTAAAATTCTTAAATGATCGTGTCTTGGCAATTCTAAATCCTCTTTAAATATATGGAGCGGAGGACGGGAATCGAACCCGCGTAGCCAGCTTGGGAAGCTGGCATTCTACCATTGAATTACCTCCGCATAAAAATCAAGCGTCTAACAAACTTTTAAACTCGCTCGCAGCCTGCCGTACATCCCGGGCCAATAAAATGTCCCGGCATACCGCTGCCCGGCCCGCTCCCAAAGCAGCCAAGCCTCCGATATTCCTGCGGCTGATGCCGCCAATGGGGAAGACCGGAATTCGGATGCGATGAATGACCTTCTGCAAAAGATTAAGATCCATGGGCTGCCGTTGGGGCTTGGTTTGAGTTTTAAACACCGAGCCAAAGCCGATATAATCAGCGCCCTGCGCCTGGGCTTTCAGCGCATGCCCCATAGTCTGGCAAGAAACGCCGATGATCTTGGCTGCCCCCATCAGTTTTCTGGCAGCCGTATAATCAAGATCTTCCTGGCCGACATGCAGCCCGTCGGCCCCGCTGATCAAGGCCAGGTCCGCGCGGTCATTGACAATGAACGGTATCTGATGCCTCGTAATTCTTAAAATCTGACGGCAAAAGCCTAAAATTTCCTTAGCGCTGCTTTTTTTGTCCCGTAATTGTACTATATCGACACCGCCGCGTACAGCATCTTTTAAAACTCTCAGCAAGGAAGCGTGATCCAGCACTTGCGTATCCAAGATCAAATACAACTTAGCAGCCGATAGCTTTTTGTTCGAGCGCATACACCTTATACCGCAATGCTTTAAGCTTTATCGATCTTTTCACGTCGATCAATTTAGCGACTTCTTCCAGGACCCTTAACGATTCCTTGACCCGCTGGCTGTTGGCCCAAAAAATCCCCTTGATATTCTTACGCCGGGTTTCGCTGGCAAGGGTCGATCGCCCCACATCATCTTGGATGTTCCTGGCTTCCACCACCTTTTGAAGATCCAGTCCTCCGAGGATCTCCGTCAACTCGTGGCGAACGCCCTTAAATGCACGCGTCAAACTCTTTTGATCCCAGGCATATCGGCACAGATCTTCACAAACTCTTAACCCTTCCTTAGCACGGTTGAGATTGGCGTCCAGTATCCGGCACAATGATTTGTCAGGATGATTATTTTTCACTTTTGATCTTATCGATGATATGGGAGGTGGAAAACCCTTTGACCAATTTGACGAACTCCACCCTTTTGACCACATCCTGCCCCGCCACAGCCTTCCCCTTCCAGTCAGCGCCCTTGATAAGCACATCCGGTTTGACCGCTGCAATGAGTTTGGCCGGGGTCTCCTCATTAAAGATGACCACAAAATCCACACTCTCCAGGGCCGCCAGCACCGCGGCACGGGATCTTTGAACAACAATGGGACGGGAAGGACCTTTGATGCGGCGGATGGACCTGTCGGAATTAAGACCAACGACCAAAACACGGTTGCCCCGGCCGGCTTTTTCCAGGTATTTCACGTGGCCGATGTGCATCAGGTCAAAACAGCCGTTGGTAAAAGCAATGGTCCTTCCGCTGCGGCGCAAGGCAGGCAGTTTTTTTAATAACGCACGTAACGTTAAGATTTTATTCAACATAAGGAAGTTTGAATTTTACCACAGGAACCGCACAAATGGAAGAGTGCTTTACGTTGAAGTTTTAGGAAAGGGCGTTCTCGACCAATTCGCAGATGGTATGAAACATGACCAGGTGGGATTCCTGGATGCGGGCGGTTTTTGCGGAGGCGGCCACCAGGGCGATATCGCAAAGGCCGGCCAATTGGCCGCCGCTGCCGCCGGTGACGCCGATGGTGGCAATACCAGAGGCTTTCGCGTGCCGGACAGCTTCCAGCACGTTCTTGGAGTTGCCGCTGGTGGAAATGGCGATCAGGCAATCGCCCTTCTGCCCCAGGGCTTGCAGCTGCCGGGAGAAGACAATATCAAAGGTGTAGTCATTGCCCAAGGCCGTAAGGGCCGAGGTGTCGGTGGTCAAGGCGATGGCGGGCCAGGCCTTGCGTTCTTTCTGGAAGCGGCCCACGAACTCGGCGGCGATATGCTGGCTGTCCGCGGCTGAGCCGCCGTTGCCGCAGAAAAACAGCTTATGCCCTGCCCTGAATGTTTTGATGATAAGTTCGGCGGCATCGGCGATTGGGGAAAGGTTCTTGGTCAGGGTCTTTTGTTTGACGTCGATCGATTCCGCAAATATCTGTTCGATGATTTTCTTCATAGGGATTATTGCCGGGCGGAGAACACGTCGGCGATCTCAACCAGGTCCGCGGTCACCAGTTTGCGCTGGAAAACCGCTTCTTCCATGTCCACGTAGCGGATCTTGTTGTCTTTGAGGCTGGCCATTTTGCCGAACTTATGTTCCTTGACCAGGTCCACGGCCTTCACACCCAAACGGGTGCCCAGCACGCGGTCAAAAGCCGTGGGGCTGCCCCCGCGCAGGATATAGCCCAGCACACTCACACGGGTTTCATAGCCGGTATTGTCTTCAATGGCTTTGGCCAGGAATTCGCCCACGCTGCCGAAACGCCGCTTTTCCGTCAGGGGCGCCATTTCAGGAGAAGGCCTGGCCACATAGCCATCGATCTTGGTGCCTTCGGAAATGACCACGATGCTAAACGGCTTGCCGCGCTTATGCCGCTCGTTCAAAAGTTCATAAACCTGTTTTAAATTGACCGGGATCTCCGGGATCAGGATAATGTCGGCGCCGCCGGCGATACCGGCCTGCACGGCCAGCCATCCGGTGTAAAGCCCCAGGACTTCAACGACCATGATGCGGTGATGGGATTCCGCGGTGGTGTGCAGGCGGTCGATGCATTCGGTGGCCACATTGACCGCGGTATCAAAACCAAAGGCATAGTCGGTGCCCGAGAGGGCATTGTCAATGGATTTGGGGACAGCCACGGCCTGGATGATGTTCCTCTTATGCAATTGCAGGGCGATCTTGATCGTCTCTTCACCGCCTACCACGATCAGGGCATCCATGCCGCTGCGGGCGTAATTTTCCTTGATCTTTTTAACGTGGTCTTCATCCGCCAGCGGGTTGACGCGGCTGGTGCCCAAAATGGTCCCGCCTTTGTCCAGGATGCCGCTGGTGGACTTCACATCCAGGACCCTCATGTCATTTTCGATCAGGCCCTGCCAGCCGTTCTTGATGCCGGTGACCACATAGCCTTCCTGCATGCCTTTGCGCACCACCGACCGGATCACCGAGTTTAACCCCGGGCAATCCGCACCGCCTGTCATTATGCCGATTTTTTTCATTCGAAACCTTTATGAACTGTACCCATGGAACGGCGCCTGGGCAGGCACCTGGAAATCGCCCCTTGACCGGGATTTGATATCGTCCATCGCAATCTTGATGACATGCACGCGGATATTGACCTTGCCTTCCAAGCCCACGGACTCCTCGATCTTGCGGCGGACCAGCTCCTGGAACCGGCCGGTCAGTTCGGGGATGTCCGCCTCATGGCGCAGTACCAATTTAATATCAACCTCCAGGCCCTTGCGGTGGGCGGCCATATAGGGACGGATCTCCTTGATCTCGGGCATCTGCACGATCAGGCGCCGGACCAGGTCCTCGAGGGCGGTCAGGGACACCGTGACCCCGCCGGTGGGATTTTCAAAAGCGATGGTGCGCTCCTTCTGGCGGCGGCCGTAAATAAGCCTGGCCAAGACAAAGCTCATGAGCATGATGCCGCCGGCAAAGAACCCGGCGATGGCACCGGTCTGTTTGTCATTATAGATCAGCCACAAAAGCTGTTGAATGGTCCGTAAATGAAGGCTGTGAACCACCAAGAGGATGACGGAAATGCCGGTGGTCCAGATAATGACGAGGTAAAAAAGGATGGCGATACGGATAAGCAACCACATGGGATTCTCCTTGGGCCTTAGAGGCTGGGCCTCTCAATGGCTTGGATGTTGACATTGATCTCTTTCAAGTGGATGTCAACAGCCTCTTCCACCGCTGCCGCGATCACGTCCTGGATTTGACGGGCAACCTGTGGGATGTTCATACCGTAATGAATTATAACACGTATTTCCAAAGATACCTGGGTATCTTTGTCAATGGTCACGGTGACGGCGGGATAATTTTTATAGCCGAAAGCCTCGGCAATGGACCCGATGAAGCCGAAGCTGGCCAGCTGAACGCCGGGGATCTCCTTGATGGCCGCGGCCGCGATATCGCCGATGACCTTTTTATGGATCTGCACGACACCTAGATCAACCGTATTTTCCATAAAGCCCCCTACTACTCGTTCTTCATCATTTTTTCCAGGAAATGGGTGGTGACCTTGCCTTCCAGGAAGGTGGGATGATGAAGGATCTCCATATGCAGCGGGATCGTGGTTTTAATGGGTGCCACGTAAAATTCATCCAGGGCGCGGCGCATGATGCGCACGGCTTCATTACGGTCCCGGCCATGGACGATCAGTTTGGCCACCATGGAATCATAGTAAGGACTGATGGTATAGCCGGGATAAATATGGGTATCGATGCGAACCCCCGGGCCGCCGGGCAGGTTGAGCTCCGTGATCTTGCCGGGGCTGGGGATAAAATTATTATAAGGATCTTCGGCATTGATGCGGCACTCGATGGCAGCTCCCCGGAACTTGACATCTTCCTGCTTTGTCTTGAGCTTCTGCCCCATGGCCACCTTGATCTGTTCCTTGATAAGGTCAATGCCGGTGACCATTTCAGTCACCGGGTGTTCCACCTGGATGCGGGTGTTCATTTCCATGAAATAAAAATTATTGTGCATGTCCACCAGGAATTCGATGGTTCCGACACCGTGGTAATTGACGCCTTTGGCCGCCTTGACCGCAGCATCGCCCATCTTTTTGCGCAGGTTGGCGTCCAGGGCCGGTGAGGGGGACTCTTCCAGCAGTTTCTGGTGGCGGCGCTGCACCGAACAGTCGCGTTCGCCCAAATGGATCACATTGCCGTGTTCATCGGCCAGGATCTGGAATTCCACATGGCGCGGGCCTTCAATATACTTCTCTATATATACGTCGCCCAGGCCGAAATTGGCCTCGGCTTCGGTTTGAGCCATTTTGAAGGAATTGATGAGGGTCACGTCATTATGGCAAACGCGCATGCCCTTGCCCCCGCCGCCGGCAACGGCCTTGATGATGACCGGATATTTGATCTTTTGGGCCACACTCAAGGCCTCTTCCTGGGTCTTGATAACGCCGTTGCTGCCGGGCGTCAAAGGGACCCCCATTTTCCTGACGGTCTCCTTGGCCACGATCTTATCGCCCATTTTGCGAATGCTCTCCGGGCTGGGGCCTATGAACTTGATATGACAGGACTCGCAGATCTCGGCGAAATGCGCGTTCTCTGAAAGGAAACCGTAACCGGGATGAATGGCGGAAACGTCGGTGATCTCGGCTGCTGAGACAATGGCCGGGATATTAAGGTAGCTTTCCTTGCTGGCGGCTTTGCCGATGCAGACCGCCTCATCCGCAAAACGCACATGCAGGGAATTACGGTCGGCTTCGGAATAGACGGCCACCGTACGGATGCCCATTTCCTTGCAGGCACGGATGACTCTTAAAGCGATTTCACCACGGTTGGCAATAAGGATTTTGGAGAACATAAAAAGGGGTTAAAGCGGATCTACGATGAACAAGGCTTGACCGAATTCCACCGGTTCGCCGTTTTGGACCGCGACCTCCGTGATCTTGCCGCGGATCTCGGATTTGATCTCATTCATGAGCTTCATGGCTTCGACAATACAGACGACCTGGCCCACCTCGACGGTCTGACCGACCTCGACAAACGGCTCCGCTTCCGGTGAGGGGGAGCGGTAAAAAGTACCTACCATGGGAGACTTGATCTCTCCCTTGCCGTTCTTGGGTTCCGCTGCGGTTTGGGGCGCGGCTGCAGCAGCGGCCGCCTTGGGGGCCGGGATGGATTCAACCGCGTAATGGGTCTCCGGACCGGCAGCGCGGACCACCATCTCCTGGCCCATCGATTTTTTAAGTTTCAGCTTCAACCCGTCACGCTCGATCTCTATTTCATTGAGATTGTTCTCGTTCATCAAGCACAAGATCTCTTTGATCTCTTTTAAATTCATTTTTTGACCCTTTCGACGTAGATCCCTGTACGGGTATCTACCTTGATGGTCTCGCCTGTTGAGATAAACAAGGGCACCTGGATGGAGGCGCCGGTATCAATCTTGGCCGGCTTGTACCCCGATTTGGAGGAGTCTCCTTTTAAGCCGGGATCGGTCTCGGTAATGGTGGCAACGATGAAGTTGGGAACATCCGCCTTGACCACCTGATTCTTGTAAATGATCGTCTCCACTTCCATATTATCCTGCAAATATTTGACCCCGTCACCTAATAATTTCTTGTCGATCACCGTATCTTCAAAGGTGCTTTGGTCCATGAAATGGTAATCCTCGCCGCTGACATAGGTAAACTGCATGCGGCGGCGCTCAAGTTCCGCTTCTTCCAGGCTCTCCGCGCTGCGGAAGGTGCGTTCCAGGACGGCATCGGTACGGATATTCTTTATGCGCACGCGGACGAAAGCCGAACCCTTGCCGGGTTTGACGTGATTATACTCGACAACAAAATAGAGCTGGTTATCAACGACCAGGCCCATCCCGTTTTGGATCTCATTGATTGTGATAGTACCCACTTAGCACCTCATTGCCTTCCTTGGTTACTAATACCATGTCTTCTACTCTTATACCGAACTTATTGGGAAGGTAGACGCCCGGTTCCACGGTGACGATCATCCCCTCCTCCAATAAACCCGTGCTTTGGCTGGAAAGCCGGGGAGCCTCATGGATATCCAGCCCTACGCCATGCCCTAAAGAATGCCCGAAATATTTCGCTAACTTAAACTTGCGTAAAACCTTACGCGCCTGCTGATCGACTGTTGAACAGGCAACACCGGGCTTGATAAGACTTATGGCTTCACGTTGCGCAAGTGTCAGAGCCTCAAATACTTGCCTGACAGAAGGCGCTATTCTACCCAAAAAGAAATTGCGTGTCAAGTCAGACTTGTACCCATTAAGGTCAATGCCGAAATCCAGCAGGACATTTTCATTGTTACGGATAACCCTATCCGTGAACCTGGCATGGGGAAAGCAGGAGTTTGGGCCTGAAGCTATAATGGGTTGAAAAGAAAACTCTGCCCCATGCGATCTGACAAATCCCTCCAATTTTACGGCTATTTGACGCTCAGTCAGGCCTGGCCTCACCACTTTCTTCATAAAATCAATGGCTTTAAAGTGCAGCTTTAAGCATTCCCTGATCTGACAGATCTCCCCTTCATCCTTTATTTCGCGCAGCGATTCCACCATGCCGGTGGCCGGAATAAGTTTAGGTTTTCTGGGAAAAAACTCTTTCAGTTTTTTCCATAAAGCAAAGCTGGTATATCTTTCGTCGAAACCCAACCGCTTGATCTTATATTGTTTACACAATTCCAAAAGGGTTGCGCAAGGCATGTGATTGTATTCTTTGACAGCAACGCCCTTAAGCCCCTGACGGGCCTCCAGCACATATCTGGAATCCGTGATGTAAAAAGCCTTTGTCTTGGTGACCAACGCCCAAGACTCGCAGGCCGGAAATTGGGTCAGGTAGCGGATGTTGCTGTCATTGGTAAGCAGAAGGGCATCGATATTCTTATGGCGGGAAAAATCTTCAACGAGTGTTTTAAAACGCGTATTTAACATGGGGGTAAATTATTTTTCGGCCGAATCTACCAGGAGAACAGGAATACCGTCCAGAATGGGGTATTTCCGCCCGCATTGCCTGCAGACGATCTTTTCGCCTTGAAGCCCGACATCACCTTGGCAGGCGGGACAGGCAAGCAAAGCTAATAACTTCGCATCGATCATGATTTTTTAGATAAATCAACGTAACGCATCTGCAGCTCATAGATCGAGCCGTTAAGCAGGTCATCTTCTTCCTTGGTCAAATTTCCCTTGGTCTTATCCCGCAAGATGACCAGGGTATCGATCAGGAACTTGGCTTGTTTCAAATTCTTTTCCACCTGGTTGGTGATGGGATTAGGCATCTCGCCTAAGAAGATCATGGTCTGAAAGCCAAGACTTGCGATGTAGTTGAAGAAATTCAGCTGCCCTTCGCCTTCGGCAGCCGCTTCCTTGGCGGGTTCTTCCCCGGCCGGTTCTTCTTTAGCCGGCTGCTGACTGCCGCTCGAAGCCAACGGCTGGCCGTCAGGCCCCAAAATGGCGCCTTCTTTATCCACGTTATCACCCCAGCGATTTTTCAAGTCCATATTCTGCCTCATTTCTATAAAGTGCATTACCTTATCATTGGATATTAAAAAAGTCAATCCTGTTCCCAACGCCGGTCGAACGATTTGAGCCAAAAAAACCGGCAGATCTGCATGACGACATAAACCGTGTCGATGATAGGATGGAATTTTGAACTTCCCCCGGTCCTCTTATGATATTCCGTCGGGATATATTTGACCCGCCGTCCCCGGCATAAAAAAATAAGAGTGATCATGACGCAATAAGAAAACTTGTCCGGGATGATCCAAAGGCTGGGCAAGAGCATATCCTTCTTAAAGACCTTCAATCCCGTTTGCAAGTCAGGAATTCTTTTTCCCGCCAGCAGGCTCGTGAACATGCGCAGCAGCCATTTGGCCAGGGTACGCAATACAGGCCAAGTCCCCTGCTCGCTTGTCCTGGCGCCGCTGACCTGGTCAAACTCAGGCAGATAGGACAGCATGACCGGAAGGTCCGCCGCGGTATAGGTGCCGTCGGCATCGAGCATGGCTATTATGGGACCGCGGGCGTTGAGAACACCTGTCTTAAAGGCAGCGCCCGCACCTTGGCGGCTTGCATGGCGCACCACCCGCGAGGACAAGGGCTCGGCGAGGGCAACACTCCTGTCCGTACTGCCATCGTCGACCAATAATATTTCATAGAAATACTTCTGGTCCTTGAAGGCCGCCCTGACATCGGCAATGACTCGAGCGATGGACTCCTGTTCGTTATAACAAAGCAGCAGTACTGTTACATCAACAACCTGATCAGGCATACCCTTCGCTTTCAGTGATTTTCGGGCAGGGAGTTCTTGGTCCTCCGCCAGTTGACGGAAGGATCAAGAAGTTTTTTATCGACCCTTCCGGCAAATTCCAAAGCCTTTTTCATGATGGAGACAAGAACCGTGTCTTCCAGCAGGTGGGGCTGCAGGCCAAGTTTTAATAAAGAGGTGTTGGCGGCTTTGTAATAATGGCCCTCCAATTCCACCCGGGGGTTGTCCAGGTGGTCGATCCGGACCTTGATGCCCAGTTCCTGGCCGCACTTTTGGGCGATCTCAGCCAGTTGATTGACCGAAAAGGTTTCGGTGAATTGATTAAAGACCCTGTATTCACCCGCCGCTGCGGGATTCATGACGGCAATTTCCAGGCAGCGCACCGTATCCTTAATATTGATGTATCCCCTGGTTTGGCCGCCCTGGCCGTAGATCGTCAAGGGATAGCCGATCACCGCCTCGGCGCAGAAACGGTTTAAGACCGTGCCGTAGATCTGGTCATAATCAAACCGCGTGGCCAGCCTGGGGTCCATCCTGGTTTCATCGGTCTCGACCCCGTAGACGACCCCCTGGTTCAGGTCGGTTGCCCTCAAGTTCCAGATCTTACAGGCAAACATGATATTATGGCTGTCATGCACCTTGCTTAAATGATAAAAGCTGCTGGGCTGTTTGGGGTATGGAAGCCTGTCCTTGCGGCCTTTGTACTCAATGTCAATAAAACCTTCCTCAATATCGATGTTGGGGGTGCCGTACTCACCCATGGTGCCCAGCTTCACCAAATGGCATTGAGGGCAAAAGTCCTTGATGGCATAAAGGACATTCAAGGTTCCTATGACATTATTGTCCATGGTAAATACGGCATGCTCCCTGTCGATCATGGAATAAGGGGCCGTACGCTGTTCGGCAAAGTGGATGACCGCGTCGGGCTTGAAATCCTGCATGACTTTTGCCAGGAGGGGATAATCCCTGGTATCACCGATGACAAACTTGATCTCCCGTCCGGTTTTCTCCTTCCAGGCGGCCGTCCTCGTCTCCAGGGATTCGATGGGGATCAAACTGTCGAACTTGTTCTCAAAGTCAAAGTCCCTTCTCATAAGGCTGTCAATAACGAACACCTCGTGGCCTTTATTCGAAAAGTACAAGGCTTGAGGCCAGCCCAGATAGCCGTCACCGCCCAAAATGAGTATTCTCATGAAACTCTCCTAATCGTTGACCTGATACTGAATTTCTATATTAAATGAGTACTCCTCAAGGTTCATGCCCTTTAAAAAAGGCGGAAAAGGACTGGCCTGCCGCAGGCTTCTCATGGAAATTTCCTGCAGGTGCTCGGAGGCATTGGTCTTTCCCGGTATGATCCTGGCCGCTCTAAGCACCCCGTGTTTGTCCAGTAAAAATGTCAAATAGACGACCCCGGCCTCCATCCGGTCGTAATTGGCATAGACCTTTTCTTTGATCCGGTCCCGGATCATTTCATTATAAAGGGCATAAACAGGGTTATTGATCTTGGCCGAGGTGATGGGTTTGATAAAGACCCGGCGGTTTAATTCCATGGTGCTGAAGTGCTCGGGCTTATGTTCGTCAAACATCCTGAAAGGCAGCATGGACTTCTCATGCCCGAGACTGACAGGGACCGTCCCCTGGTCAAACAGTTTCCGGTTATTGCTCAAGTCCAGGCGCTGGGAAGGCCGGATGGGATATTGCCTGATGTCCACCTGCCGTCTGCGCATGGGTCTGTAGGTGATCTCCACCTGCTTGCGCTTAAGGGCGGCATAGTGATGGTTGTTGATCTTGGTCAAAAAAGCGGCGCATAAAATGACCGTATGGGCGGTCAATGAAATGAACAATGCCTTAAAAATAAAATTCTCAGCCATTCTTGTCTCTGAGTTCACGCCATAAGTAAGCAATGAAGCGGCCGGTATCACGCATGGGCTGGATCTTGCTTATCTCATTACTGTAGATGGTCTGAATGCCGACCGACGCAATTTTAAAGCCTTTCTTGCTGGCCTTGATCAGCACTTCGGTCTCGATCTCGAAATCGCTGCTTCTTAAATGCACCGCCTCCAGCACCTTGGTTTTAAGCAGCCGGAAACCGCATTGGGTGTCCGGAATATGCTGGCGGCAAATCAGTGAGATCAAAGACGACATCAAATGATTGGTAAACAACCGCAGCCACGGCATCCCGGTGGGGTTGGCCATGCGGTTGCCGTTGACAATATCCGCGCCCTTGGCTTTATAACAGACCTCCAAGGCCGGGATATCCGACGGCGCATGCTGGCCGTCGCCGTCCATGGTGACCAGGAGCTCATAGCCTTTGGTTTTGACATAGTCAAATCCCATTTTTAAGGCATTGCCCTTGCCGCTTTTGACCGGCGTGTCCAGCACCACCGCTCCTGCCTCAAGGGCCATGGCGCGGGTCTGGTCCGCGGAGCCGTCATTGATCACGATGCAATCATGCCCGAGAGCTTTGACAGCCTTGACCAAAGGCCCTATGGTTTGCCCTTCATTATGTGCCGGAATGACCACCGCTAGGCGCATGGCTGCCAAAACTCCCTGAATATAAGCCATTGCGACGGGTTCTTAAGGATTTCCTGTTCGATGACCGTCAAATATTTCCGGATACACTCCCTGATCATGTCTTCGGTGACCTTGGCCGGGCCATTAAGCGCCGGAGGCTCAATGGGCGGATAAACCTTGATCTCATATTGATCATTGGCCGATCGGATAAAAAAAATGGGAACGATGGGAACACCCATCTTCAGGGAAAAAAAAGCCGCCCCCTTGGGGACCATGGTTTGACGGCCCAAAAAATCCATGTGCATGCCGCGGTTGCCGAAATCCCGGTCAGCCAGGATCGCGATCAGGCGGTTTTGCTGAAGATGGTCCGCTATGCGCCGGACAGCCACATCGGTCTGGATGACCATGGCACCGAAGGATTCGCGGCGCCGGTTGAAAAGGGCATTGACCCTCGGGTCCTTGTGCGCCAAAGCCACCACGGACAAAGGAAAGCCCATCATTGGCAGGACGGTCCCTCCCAATTCCCAGCTGCCCAAATGGGCGCTGACAAGGATACCTCCCTTGCCGCGCTGCAGCACCTCATTCAAGTGTTCGAGGTTCTGGACACGGACATTGGATTGGATGAAATCCGGTTTCAGGCAGCGGCTGGAAATAAAGAACTCCAATAAATATTGGCCGAAATTCCTGAATACCGCCCGCACCTGGGCGGCGGGGACCTCGTCACGGCCCGATATCACTTTCAAATTATTTTCAACGGCCCGGCGGTCGGTGGTGGAAAAACAAAAATGGAAATCACACAGGACCCTGACCAGCACACGGCTGACCTTCAAGGGAAAAATACCGGCCAAAAACAAGCCCATCCTATAAAGATAGTAATTACCCATAAAATCTACACAGCCCCGTCCAAGATCAACAGGGCGATGTTCTTGGCCGCCAGCGGCTTGGCCTGGCCCAAGGCCGCATGCTTCATGGCCGCCAATTGCTTGGGATCGTCCAAAAGCCCGTCGATGGCAGGGCCGATGCGGCGCTTGTCGTCGACGCGGACCGCAATGCCCTGGTTGACCAAGAACTGGGAGTTGCGCTCTTCCTGGCCGGGGATCGGATCGACGATCACCATGGGCAGGCCCTTGGCCAGGCATTCGCTGGTGGTCATGCCGCCGGGTTTGGTGACGATCAGGGACGCAACTTCCATCAACTCGTCCACATTACTGGCGTATTCGTAAAAAATGATCTTCTTGGAAGTCTTGCGACGGATCTTCTTGATCCAGTGGACAAGCTTGACATTGGTGCCGCAGATGACGATAAGCTGCAACGGCCGCTTGAGGCGCACCAGGGATTTGACGGCCTCTTTCATGGGGCCAAGCCCCTGGCCGCCGCCCATGATCAAAACGGTGGGAATGCTCAGATCAAGGCCGAGTTTTTGGGCGATCAGGTCCGCACCGGCGCTCTCGGCAAATTTCATGCGGATGGGGATGCCCAAGATTTTGATCCGCTCCGGCGATACCCCCTGCTTCACATACCTGTCACGGGCCTCCTGGGAGGGGACGACATAATAATCCACCCCTTCATGGAGCCAGTATAAATGCGGGGCATGGTCGGTCAAGACGCCGATCACCGTAAAGTCCAGGCCGTGCGCTTTTTTATAATCCGCCACCATGCCGCAGGGGAAAGCCTGGGTGCAGACGACCACATCGGGCTTGAATTCGTCGATAAGGGGTTTTAATTTCTTATGGGATGATTTATGGATGGACTGCTTCCATTTTTCGGAGAATTTGACGATCTTGGGATTGTCGTAAAGGTATTCCCAGATCTTGGGCACGCGTTTGATGACGCCCATGTAGGCGGTGTTGACGATCTTCTCCATCACCGGATAGGCATAGCCGAACCCGTTGATGCTTAAGATTTCGCAATCAGGATCAAGGCTCTTAAGGGACTTTGCAATGGCCACAGCGCCCTGACGGTGCCCGGAAACCTGGGAAATGTACATCAACAAGACCCGCTTGTGTTTGGTCACCACCATATTTATTCGATGATCCCCAGGACGCCTCCCACGACACCTTCCTGCCCGTCCTTGACACAGATGTCCTTAAGCTTTCCCGTGGCCGGGGATTCGATGACAAAGGAGGCCTTATCGGTCACGGCTTCGCAGATCTCCTGGCCGGCCGCCACCGGATCACCCGGGTTCACGTGCCAGCAGGCAATGGTGGCCTTGGTGATCCCTTCGCCTAATTCTGGAAGAATGATATTGGTCATGGGTTTAATGATCGAAAATGTTTTTGAAACTGCTCAATCGTTTTTGTCTTAACATCAGCCATGGGCACTTCCTGGCCTTTTAACTTCTTCATTGAGGTCATGCGCACATTGAGCCCGCAAGGTTTGATCAGATCAAAGAACGACAGGTCGGTATTAACATTGATCCCTAAGCCGTGGTAGGTAATCCACTTGCGGACTCCGACGCCGATGGAGACGATCTTATCAGTCCCCACAAAAACGCCTCTTTGTCCCGGAACGCTTATTGCCAATATACCAAAATTCCTCAATAAATCAACCGCAAGTTCTTCCAGTGTTTCCATGTAGGCCTTTAGGTTTTTACCATATTTATTTAAATTAAAAACGGGATAAACGACCAATTGCCCCGGCGCATGCAGGGTGACATCCCCACCCCGGTCGATGGCGGTAATCACGACTCCTCTGGCTTCAATTTCCTTACGCTGGTAAAGCAGGCTTTGGGGGTTGGTCATGCGGCCCAAGGTCAATACAGGCGGGTGTTCGCAGAGCACCAGGCGATCATCCGCGCCATCCAATACTTGCTGGACCAAGGCCTTTTGCCGGGCGTACGCATCCGCATACCCAATCAATCCCCAATCTTCGACAACTATCCCCCGCATTTCCCCTTCTTTTCCTTGGACCGTTTCCAGATAACCCTTTGATACTCCATAGGTTCTGATAGAACTGTCCCCCACCCTATTTGTCCAATAAAAATAGGGACACCCTAAAGCGTCCCCATTTTCATTTCAAAGCGTCCCCTTTTTAAAGCTTCTTACAAATCGCTTCCGCCATCTGCATGGTCCCTACGGCCGTTGGATCATTGCGATCGGCTTTAAGGTCATAGGTCACGTCCTTACCTTCTTTTAAGACCGTCCTCACGGCCTTGTCCAGCCGGTCCGCCGCCGCCTCTTCTTTAAGATGGCGCAGCATCCATACCGCGGAAAGAATGGTGGCTGTCGGATTGACCTTGTTCTTCCCGGCATATTTGGGCGCTGATCCGTGTACCGGCTCAAACAGGGCGATCTCATCGCCGTAATTGGCGCCCGGAGCGATCCCCAAACCGCCGACCAGTCCGGCGCACAGGTCCGAGACAATGTCGCCGTATAAATTGGGCAAAACCAAACAATCATAGAGAAATGTGCTTTGGATCAACTGCATACACATGTTATCCACGATGTTATCGCTGAATTCTATTTTCCCCTCATATTCTTTGGCGACTTCCTGGGCACATTTCAAGAAAAGGCCGTCGGTAAATTTCATGATATTAGCCTTGTGCACCGCCGTCACTTTCTTGCGGCCGGCCTTAACGGCCCAGTCAAAGGCGAATTTAACGATCCGTTTGGAGCCGCTCCTGGATATGGGCTTTATAGAAATGGCGGAATCCTGTTTAATCTTTTTAGGCGACATCTCGTTGATCAAATCCCGCAAACGATCACACTCGCCGGTGCCAAGATCAAATTCGATGCCCGCATACAAATCTTCCGTGTTTTCGCGAAAGATCATCAAATTGACATTCTTAATGGGCGTCTTGGTTCCTTCATAATAAAGGCAGGGCCGCACACAGGCAAACAAGTCCAAAGACTGGCGCAGCTGGACATTGACGGAGCGGAAGCCTTTGCCTACAGGTGTCGTGATAGGCCCCTTGATGGCGGTCTTGTTGCGGCGAATGGATTCCAGCACTTCATCGGTCAAAGGTTTGCCGTTTTTGGCGATGGACTTCTCGCCGACTTCCTGGACTTCCCAATTGATTTTAACGCCGGTGGCGTCAACGCACAAACGCATCGCATTAGCGACTTCAGGACCGATGCCGTCTCCCGGCAATAACGTTACGGTGTGACTCATAGCAATGCCTGCCTTTCTACTTGGCCTTGTTGGTGGTGCTGGTCATCAAGGATTTCAATTCATTGACGTCGGTGGATAATTCCAGGGCTGTATTCAAGGTGATAAGCCCCTTCTCATAAAACTCTTTCAATGACTTATCAAAGGTGCGCATGCCGTATTGGCCGCCGGTCTGCATGGCGGAACGCATCTGCTCAATGGAATTCTCGCGGATCAGGTTGCGCACGCCGGCGGTGGCGATCATGATTTCTGGGACCATGATGCGGCCCTTGCCGGAAGCCCGGGGTGCCAGTTTCTGGGAGATGACCCCCTGCAGCGCTGTGGACAACTGCAAGCGGACCTGCTGCTGCTGGAACGGCGGAAAAACGTCGATGATACGCTCGATGGTCTGGGGAGCATCGGGCGTGTGCACCGTGGAGAGGACCAAGTGGCCGGTTTCCGCCGCGGTCAATGCCGTGGAAATTGTTTCCAGGTCGCGCAACTCCCCCACCACGATCACATCAGGGTCCTGGCGCAGGCAGCGTTTGAGCGCCTCGGAAAAAGAATTGGTATCACGGAAAACCTCGCGTTGCTTGATGATGGATCTGTTGTTGGTAAACAAATATTCGATAGGATCTTCGATGCACATGATCACACAGGTGCGCTCGGTATTGATCAAATTGATCATGGAGGCCAGGGTGGTCGTCTTGCCCGTACCCGTGGGCCCGGTGACCAGGACCAGGCCGGTCTGCTTGCGCGCCAGGTCGGCGATCACCGGCGGCAATTGCAGCTCCTCCATCGACGGGATAAACAAGGAAATGCGGCGGAAAGCCGCCTCCACTGAACCCCGCTGGATATGCACGTTAACGCGGAAGCGGTCCATGCCGGTCAGGGCCAGGGAAAAATCCAGCTCCTTGTCTTCTTCGAATTTGGCCTTTTGGCTGTCGGAAAGGACGCTGTAGATCATCTCCCTGATCTCAGTGCGGTTTAAGACCTTGCCCGTCAGGGGCACCAGGCGGCCGTCGATACGGAAAATCGGGGAGCTCTTTTCCGTCAAATGCAGGTCCGAGGCTTTTTCCTGGATGGCCAGCGCCAAAAGTTCCCTTAAGAAAGAAATATCCATAATCCTACACCTTTAATGAAGAATGCTGGTTAGCGATCCAACCGGCCACCCGCTTAATGCCTTCCTCGATGCGGGCTTCGGAGGTGGCGAAGCTGAACCTGATGTAATCCGGCGCCCCGAAACTGTCGCCGGGGATCGCCGCTACCTTGACATCGTCGAGCAGCTTAGCGGCTACGGCAGCCACGCTCCCTCCGTCAGCCGAATTCGCTATTTTAGCAAAATTACAAAAAACGTAAAAGGCGCCTTGAGGACGGATGTAAGAAAGTTGAGGAACCTTGTCCAGGCATGCCAACATCAAATCGCGCCGCTTTTTGAAAATCTGGCACATTTGATCAATGGACTCCGTTGAAGCTTTCAGCGCCTCCACGGCTGCGGCCTGGCTGATGGAGGTCGGGTTGGAAGTCGAATGATCCTGGTATTTCTTGATATATTCCATGATCTCAACCGGGCCGGCCGCGTAACCGATGCGCCAGCCGGTCATGGCATACGCTTTGGACACGCCATTGACGGTGATGGTCAGGTCAAAAATGGCCTTGCCAAGCGATGCTATCGACGTGAAAACGGTAGTATCATAAATCAATTTTTCATAAATTTCATCACTAATCACATAAATCTTATGGGCCACACAGATCTCCGCCAGTTTGGCCAGTTCTTCCTTGCCGTACATGACGCCGGTCGGATTGGACGGCGAGTTGATGATCAGGATCCTGGTCTTGGGGGTGATATGCTTTTTAAGCAGTTCGGGCGTGATCTTAAAGCCGCTGGCGGCATTGGTGGGCACGATCACGGACCTGCCTCCCGCCGCCTTGACCATTTCCGGATAACTGACCCAGTACGGCGCCTGGAAGATCACCTCATCCCCATCGTCGACCAATACCTGGATGATGTTAAACAGCGAGTGCTTGGCCCCGCAGGAGACCACGATCTGGCTGGGTTTGTAGACCAGCCCGTTATCTTTCTGGAATTTTGCGGCAATGGCCTCCCGCAAGTCCACGGTCCCGATGGACGGCGTGTACTTGGTCATCCCCTTTTCGATCGCTTTGATGCCGGCTTTCTTGATAAAGTCCGGCGTATCGAAATCCGGCTCGCCGGCGCCGAAATTAACGACGTCATGGCCCTGGGCGGCCAGTTCCTTGGCCCGGGCCGTGATGGCCAGCGTCGTCGATCCCAACATCTCCTTTACCCTGCGATTCACCTGAAGCATATACTCTCCTTCTTACGTAGTAACGAGTGTGGTGCTCGCCTTTGAAAATCATTTTTTCAACCACGCTGGCCTTTTTCCGCCAGCCTTTTCTAAATTTCCGGCCATACGCCGCGCCTTCGGCGCTGTATGGCCGAATCGGCGACGAAGGCTGGCGGGGCCAGAGTGGTATTCAAAAATGACTTTCAAAGTCTCGCATCGCGATGCGCGGGCTCACCATATATTAGGTATGAGCAACATTAATGATCAGACTCCATGCATTTAAGCCGCAACGAGACAAATGTCCGCCTGGTTGGCCAATTGGACCGTCTTGTCGTAATCAATGATCAAGGTCTTGCCGGCTTCGATGGCCAGGCAGGCCGCCTTGGTCCTGGCCATGGCCTGGATCGTCCGCGGGCCGATGACCGGCACATCAAAACGGCTGTCCTGCGCGGGCTTCGAGGTCTTGACCACAACCGCCCCTTGCCGGGCAATGGCCCCGCCCCGGGCAATGGCCCGGTCGGTGCCTTCCATGGCTTCGATGGCCACGATGGCTTTCTCTTTCACCACCACCGTCTGGCCGATGTCGA
This sequence comes from Candidatus Omnitrophota bacterium, assembly GCA_028870995.1. Lineage (GTDB taxonomy): Bacteria > Omnitrophota > Gorgyraeia > Zapsychrales > Fredricksoniimonadaceae > JABDGZ01. Next base: position 38,260 of record JAGWOI010000014.1, read on the forward strand.
TGCCCCCCATCTGCTTGGCAAGGCAAAGACCGAATTCAATGTCCTTTAATTCACTCTCCGTGGGCCCCCGCTTGGTCAGAGTGCCTTGGGGCGCCAGGTATTTTTTTAATAAGAAGGTCGAGTCCACCAGGACCATCCCCTCTTTCTTGAGGCGGTCGGCCACCGCCGTGAAAATAGTGTCCGCCTTGCGGTCACGCAGCGCGTCATGCAGGGCCTGCAGCTCCTCGTCCAGTTTCACCGCGGGGTTAAACAAATTGTCCTGGCTGACCTGGCCGGCCATGATCACCTGACTGACGGCATAGGCGCGGAAGTACTCGAAAAGCTTCTTTAATTGGCCTACCTTAAAATACCGGAATTTATCTACAAAAAAATATAAAAAAGGGGACGTGTCCCCGGTCACAGCCGCAGCCACGACGGAAAACTGCTGGTCGCGGGCCGCCCTGGCAAACAAGAAAGGGAATTGCCCGTTGCCGGCGATAAGGCCGATTGTCTTTGCGTTAGGAGATGCCACGTTTGGATGTCTGGATAAATTCAATGACCCGGTGGATTTCCGGCAAACCGTTTCCGTTCAACTGATTTTGAACCTGAAGGATGGCATTGCTGCGGTTAAGGCCGGAATTAAAAAGTATCTTAAAGGCGCTGTGCAGGGCACGCTGGGACGATGAAGGTATCTCCGCGCGCTTTAACCCGACGATATTCAATCCCCTCAAGGTGGCCGGATTTCCGTCCACCAGGGAAAAGGGCGGCACATCCTGGTTGACCTTCGAGCAGCCACCGACCATGGCCAGAAAACCGACCCGGCCGTACTGGTGCACGCCCGACAGCCCGCCGATCACGGCCCTGTCTTCGATGGTGACGTGGCCGGAAAGCCCGACATAATTGGCCAACACGCAGTCGTTGCCGATATGGCAATCATGCGCCACATGGCAGCAGGCCATGAATAAATTATTGTCGCCGATCATGGTCTTGCCGCCGCCCTCGATGGTGCCCGGATTCACGGTCACATACTCGCGAAAAACATTGTGGGCGCCGATCGTCAAAAAAACCTTGTCCGTTCTCTGGTGTTTCCTGTCCTGGGGCATGGAACCGATCACCGCCCCCGTAAACAACCGGCAGCCTTCACCAATGGCGGTATTGCCTTCCACCAGGCAATGGGCGCCGATATCGACACCATCACCCAGGGTCACCTCTCCCTCGATGATGGAGTAGGGGCCGATGGTCACATTATTCCCCAGCTGGACCTTGGGGCCGAGAAGCGCTGTTTTATGGATATTATTGGCCATATTAATTGTATAAATATTGGGCATCCAGATATGAAAAGGTCATTTCCGCTTCGATGACGATATCTGTCCCCACGCGTCCGGTCCCTTTGACCTGTGCCGTGCGTTCCCTGTCCCGGACGATCTCCACTTCCATGAGCAGCTGGTCGCCTGGAGAGACAACTTTCCGGAACTTGACATCCGAAATAGACATGAATAAAGCTACTTTACCATTATGAGCACCGCTGGTCAATACCACAATCCCTGCTGTTTGGGCCATGGCCTCGATCATGATGACGCCGGGCATCACCGGTTTCTGCGGGAAGTGCCCCTGAAAGAAACCGTCGTTGACCGTCACATTCTTGATGCCGATCCCTTTTTTTCCCGCTTCGACTTCAATGACCCTGTCGACGAACAAAAACGGATAGCGATGGGGCAGGATTTTCATGATCTCGTCGATGTTAAAGACGCGGCCGCCATGGCCGGCCGGAGCAATTTTAGGGGTCCAGGCGCCGTTGTATTTCTGGCGCTGAGCCTCTATTTTCTTGACCAGGGTGCGGTTGAGGCGGTGCCCGCTTTTAGTGGCGTATACCGCGCCTTTGACGGGATAACCCAGCAAAAACAAATCCCCGACGATATCCAATACCTTATGGCGCACGCATTCGTCCTGAAAACGCAGGGTATTCTCCAGGGGCCCCTTGACCGACATCACCAGGGTGTTCTGATAATTGGCGCCCTGGGCCAGGCCGTGGGCCTTGATCTCGGTGACTTCAGATTCCAGACAAAAGGTACGGGCCGGGGCCAGTTGAGTGGCAAAAGAATGAGCATCAACGGTCTGTGCAAAGAATTGGGAGCGCAGCAGCGGGTGATCGTAATCCAGCGTATAGGAAACATGCAGCTCGTCGTGCGGAACAATGACGATGGTGCCGGTTTTATTGGCCACCACGATCGGCTCTTGAACGGCAAAAATCTTTTTTTCCGCCTCGCCTTCGGCGATACCCGCCTGCTCCAGGGCCTTGAGGATTTCCAGGCTGCTGCCGTCCAAACCGGGGACCTCTTCGGCGTCGATCTCGATGGTCACGTTATCCAGACCCAGGCCGCTTAACGCCGCCATCACATGTTCGACGGTGTAAACACGGACCCCCTGGGCCTCGATGGCCGAGCAGCGGGTGATCCTTTCGTCCGTTACCGTATTGGCGGCGTTGACCTTGATCGCAGGCCTGTCCGAAAGGTCCGCACGGACGAAGGTGACCCCCTCATTGTCCCCTGCGGGTTTGATGGTCATGCGTACTTGTTTGCCGCTGTGCAAACCGACACCTGAAAGTGTCACAGGATTCTTGATCGTCTTTTGCTTCATTTTTCCAGCTTCTCTACCCTCTTTTTCAAATCTTTGATCATATCCACGTACTTGTCCAGCCGCTGCACGTGCGCCTGGGTCCTGTAAGCATCCTTAATGGGATGTGCGGGCGACCCGAAGACCTGATCGCCGGGATTGATCGAATGGGTGACGCCGGACTGGGCCGCCACCACCGCTCCGTCGCCGATTTCGATGTGCCCCACCAGGCCGGATTGAGCGGCCAGGATCACATGGTTGCCCAGCCGTGTGCTTCCGGCAATGCCCGACTGGGCAATGACCAGACAATGTTTGCCGATGACAACGTTGTGGGCGATCTGCACCAGGTTATCGATCTTGGTGCCTTCACCGATGATGGTTTTGTCAAAACGCGCGCGGTCAATGGTGACATTAGCACCTATTTCCACATCGTTCTCGATGTGCACGGTGCCGATCTGCGGGATCTTCATGTGCCTGCCGTCCACCGGCACATACCCGTACCCGTCGCTGCCGATCACGGTGCCGCTGTGCACGATCACCCGGTCGCCCAAAAAGACCTTTTCGCGCACCACCACCTGCGGGTAAAGAAGGCAATGCTCGCCCAAATGCGCATCATGCCCCACATAACACTGGGCATGGATCACAGATCCCTTGCCGATGACAGCACCATTCTCGATAATCGCATGGGGCCCCACCGCCGCGTCCGCGGCCAGCCTGGCCTTTGCCCCGATAACAGCAGTCGGATGGATGCCTTGGGGCCTGTAATCAGGGGCGTCTTTTAAAAAATGCTTCACCATTTCAGTGAAGCATAAGGACGGGTTATCGACCCTGATAACGGTCTTCCCCGGGCACACCGTCTGCCGGGGAACAAGGATGACCCCTGCCTGGGTCTCTGAAAGCAAGGACTCGTATTTGGGATTAGCCAAAAACGTCAGCTCGTCTTTTTTTGCCTCTTTGATCCCGGAAAACCCGCTGACCAGCGACCCGCCGTTACCGGCCAACTCGCCCTTGACCAGGGCGGCGATCTCGGAGGCGCTGATCTCTTTAACGGTCAAATTATTTTTTGTAACTGTCATTTAAATTCTTCATGACCTCGTCCGTGAGATCAAATTGCGGATCGCCGTAGATCATGACACGGTCATTGAGGACATAGGTGTACCCGTCCTTCTTGGAAATGGCGCTCACCACTCCCTGGATGTCGGTGAGGATCTCGCGCACCTTATCATCGCGGCGTTTGGTCAATTCCTGGCGTTTTTCCTTGTCGAAGGCGATGACGGCATCTTTCTGCTTGTCGATGTCCGCCTGCATGGAGGCCTTCTGCGTATCGCTCATGAGGGTGAGTTTATTTTGGGCATCCTGGATCTTTTGGATCATGCCGTCCCGCTGTTTCTGAAACGCTTCGCCTTCCTTCTGCAACTGGGCATCGAATTCCTTGGTTTTCTGATAGCTGTCAAACACCTTGGCCAGATCCACGTAGGCGATCTTCAGATCGGCGGCCAGGCTTACTCCTGCGGACATCACGCTGAATGCAACTGCAACAACCAACACCTTTACTGCTCTCATAGAAGCCTCCTTCATTACGAAAAACCGGGACACATTGACTTTTTAAACGACTTCATAAAAATCGGGACACTACACAAAAATCAATGTGTCCCGGTTTTTACCACTTTAAAGAGTTATTATACTTAAAACCCGCGGCTGACGCTAAAATAAAATTTACCGCTTTTACTGGTCTGGCCAGGCTCGCTGTTTAAGGGGATGCCGTAATCCAGTTTGATGGGACCGATGGGCGTCTTGACCCGCAGGCCGACACCGGTGCCGGACTTGGTGCCTCCGGAACCATACTCCCTCACCTTGCTCCAAACATTACCCGTATCAAAGAACACGGCACCTTTGACGATGGAGATGATAGGCACGGTGTATTCAACGCTGCCCACCAATAAGGCATCACCCCCAACGGCGTCATTCGTATTTGGATCAATAGGCCCGACGGAGCGCTCATCGTAACCGCGGATGGAATCCTGACCGCCGGCAAAATAACGTTCAAAGATAGGGACATCGGGCGTATCCGGATAGGATTGGACAATGCCTGTCCTGGCGCTTATCTCCAGGACGGTGGTGACATCATGGATCGTAAAGGGGATATAGTACGCCCCTCCGGTCTGCAGCCGCCAGAAATTCTTGTCACCACCCAGAGGGCCGCCGGCCAAGTCCGCGCTGTTAGTGATCGTCCAGCCGCGGGTCGGAGACACCCGGCTGTCGCGGTAATCATTGGTAACGCTGACTCCCAGGGAGCTGACCAGGCTGCTGCCCTCCTGCTCAAGCAGGGCCTCGGACACGCCGGAATTCAAATTGCTGATCTCAATGTGTTCCAGGCGGTAGACGCCGGCAACGGAAAGGTTGTCATTGATGGCTTTGCCCAAACGCAGGTCACCGCCGAGGGTCTTTTGAGTATAGGCATAACCTGTCGTGTTATCGTTGAGATTTTCAGTAAGATAAGCATCGAAGCCTGCGGTCACGGGATGGTCAAAGAGCCAGGGTTCGGTGAAGCTCAACAGGAATTCGCGCTGCACGGAACCGATCTGGGCACGCAGGCGCAGGTCCTGGCCGCCGCCGGTGAACGTGGACCAATTGGAAATGTCGAAATTCTTCTGCTCCACTTCGACAAAGCCCACCAGCCTGTCAATGGTGCTGTAACCGCCGCCGAAAGAGAAGGTGCCGGTCTTGGCTTCCTTGACCTGCACGATCAGGTCCTTATAGTCATCGCGGTCGGTGTCCTCAATGTCATAACCCACATCCTCAAAATAACCCAGATCTTTAAGGCGCTGCTTGGAGACCTTGAGCTTCTCACCATCAAAGCGGTCGCCGGGGTACATGCGCAATTCACGGCGGATGACGATATCACGGGTATGGGCATTGCCCTGGATCTTGATCTGGTTGATGTAGGTCAACATGCCTTCCTTAATATCGATCTTGATATCGACCCTGCCGGAGACCGGATTAAAGGAAGGCGATTCTTCCACCAAGGCCGTGATATAACCATGATTGAAGTAATCCTCCCGGATATTGGACAAGTCCTCTTCCATCTTCTCATGGCTGAAGACCTTGCCCGGCTTCAAATTCTTCAGGTGGCTCCTGATCTCGGCTTCGGAAAGGACGGAGTTCCCGGAAAAGGTGACATCGCCGACGTAATAACGGATCCCCTCTTGAATGGTGACATTGACGTTCACCCAACCTTTACGCAAAGGCTCCAATTGATAAGAGGCTTTGGCATCGAGGTAGCCGTTTTGCTCATAAAAAGACTGGATGGCGGTCATGTCCTGGTCCAGCTGTTCGGGCTTCAGGAGGCCTGAGTTAAAAAGCCAGGCCCACCGGGATTTCATGACCTTGATGATCTTCTTGTCGCGAAAAGCCACATTACCGTAAATATGGATCCGTTTGATCCGCATTTTGTAACCTTCGCGGATGATAAAATGCAGGCCGGCTTTGTTGGTGGCTTCGTTGATGGAGGTCTGTGCATCGACCGTGGCCTGGGTCAGGCCTTTTTTCTTATATAAGTCCTGGATCATATTAATATCGTCCTTAAGGTCCTTATTATCCAGGAATTTATCTTTCTTGGTCTTCATCTTGTTCATTAAATAACGGGGATTGTAATAACGTATCTTGGAAAAGCTTATTTCCTCAACGATCGGCTTTTCCTTAAGCTTGACGATCACTCTGTAGCCGCCGTCAAAATCCTCATGATCGATCTGCACATCTGAAAAATGCCCGGTATTGTACAGGCGTTTCAAATCATCGCTGACCACGGCCTCCTGGTAGGGTTCCCCTACCCTGGTTTTAATCCTGGCCAGGACTTGGGCAATCCCGATGGATTTGTTGCCCTGGATATCGATGGCTTTGACAATTTTGGGGGCGGGGGCCTCTTCCGGCATGGCTGCAGCAGCCGCAGGCTGTTGCTCCATATTCATGCTGACATCGGCTGCCGGTTGTTGGGCATTGGTTGAAGTCGAATTGTCCTGTGCCGTTTGCTCGGCATTGAGGGCGGCATCGATCTTTTGCTGCCTGTTGCTATCTGATTGAGCGGAAACAACCTTTGCTCCTGATAGAACAAGACAAAGGCCGAAAAGGACGGTCAATAAAACTTTACATTTGGGCATATAACGAAAGCTTTCTTTGAATGCGTTAATTATAAGTTCGGTTTATAGGCCCTGTCAATCGGCATCGCAATTATTTACTGATGATGTGCCATTTCCAGGTTAGCGAATTTGACAAATTCCTTAAAGAACTTCATCTTAACCGTACCCGTAGGGCCGTTACGCTGCTTGGCGATAATGGCTTCGGCAATGCCGCGGTTCTCTTCGGTCGGGTTATAATATTCTTCGCGCATCAAGAGCACCACCACGTCGGCGTCCTGCTCAATGGCCCCCGATTCGCGCAAATCCGAAAGCTGCGGCCGGTGGTCCTGGCGGCTTTCCACGGCACGGGACAATTGGCTGATGGCGATCAAGGGCAGTCCTAATTCGCGGGCAAGCGCTTTCAAAGACCTGGAGATCTCGGAAATCTCCTGCTGGCGGCTTTCGGTCTTGGTATGCCCCTGCATCAGCTGCAGGTAGTCCACCACCACCAGGCCTATTTTATGCGCGGCTTTCAGGCGCCGGGCCTTGGCACGCAATTCCAGCATGGAAATGGCCGGCGTATCATCGATGAACATGGGGGCGGCCGAAAGCCGGCCCGCGGCCTTGGTTAACAGGGGCCAGTCGGAAGGCGACAAAAATCCGGTCCGGACCTTATGGGCATCCACCTGGGCCTGCGAACAAAGCATACGCTGGACCAATTGCTCCTTGGACATTTCCAGGGAAAAAATGGCCACCGGGATATTGTGTTCAAGACAGGCATGTTCGGCGATGGAAACGGCAAAAGCGCTTTTGCCCATGGAAGGACGGCCCGCCACGATGATCAAATCAGACCTTTGCAGGCCTGAAGTCTTGCTGTCGAAATCCGTGAAGCCTGTGGGGACGCCGGTAATGGCTTTTTTATGCTGGTAGAGAAGGTCGATGTTCTCGATGGTGCCCTTGATGATGTCCTTGATATGGACAGCCTGCTGCTTTTGCTTGGCGTTGGCGATCTCAAAGATAAGCTGTTCGGCCGAATCCACCAGTTCATCGATGTCCACATTGGTACCGTAACTTTTGGTGATAATCTCCGTGGAATTCTTGATGAGCTGGCGCTGGATGCCTTTTTCTTTGACGATATCGATGTAGTATTGGACATTGGCCGCGGTGGGGACGAAATCGGCCAATTGCGACAGGTAGGACACCCCCCCTAAGGATTCCAGCTGGCCGGTATTTTTCAGCCAGTCGGAAAGGGTGATGATGTCCACTCTCTTGCGCTCGCTGTAAAGCTCGCGCATCGCATCGAAGATCTTCTGGTGGGCGGTCTCGTAAAAATAAACACTATCCAGGAATTCGATGGCCACACCGATGGCTTCCTCGGAGATCATCATGGCCCCCAACACCGCTTTTTCAGCGTCGATGTTTTGGGGAGGGACCCTTACCGCCTGTTCCATGTTAGGCCTTCCAAAAATTCCATTAACCTTTTCCACTGATTCGAAGTGCCGATTTCCTTATGCTTTTTTAGAAAGATCGGCTTTTTTTGTCACCCACAAGCGGATCTTGGCGATCACCTGGGGATGGAGCTTGACACCGACTTCAAAATCACCTAAAGCATCGACCGGTTTCTCAAGGACCAAACTTCTTCTGTCGATCTTTTGTCCCTGAGCCTCCAGCGCTTCAAGAATATCGCTCTCGGAAACGGCCCCGTAGAGCTGTTCCTGTTCGTTGACTTCGGCGGCGATGGTGATGGAGACCTTGCCTAACGCCTCGGCTTTTTTCAAGGCTTCCTGGCGTTCGGCCTCATATTCGGCCAGGCGCTTGGCTTTTTCCTTTTCAATACGCTGGATGTTGCCGGGGGTGGCCGGCATGCCCAATTGGCGAGGCAATAAATAATTACGGGCATAGCCGTCCTTGACCTTGACGACGTCGCCGACCTGCCCTAACTTCTCGATGTTTTTCATGAGGATGACGTTCATGTTATTTTCTCCTGGAAGAACCAACGGGTAAAAGCCCCAAGAAACGGGCGAGTTTGACGGCAACACCGATCTGGCGCTGCTGGGAAGCGTTGGCGCTGGTCAGGCGACGTGATAACAATTTCCCGCGCTCCGTCAAACACTTTTGCAAAAAGGCGATATTCTTATAATTGATCTCCGTGCCCTTGGGAATGGACATGCGGGCCGGACGCTGGCGGCGGCCCTCACCTCTGCCAAAGGCACCATCGCCGTCTTTTCTGATTGATCTTCTGTCTGAAGGACGTTTTTTATCTGATCTTCTATCCATAATCCTTATTACTCCTCCCAAGCTATGTCTTCCGGTGATATCACCGTGTCTTGTTCACCTGTATCTTTGGCCGCCGGCTCGCTGCCGGTTGCCCCTTCGCTCTTAACAGCACCGCCCAAAAACTGGATGCGCTCGGCCCGCACGTCGATGGTGCTGCGTTTCTGGCCGTCCCCGGTTTCCCAGGAGCGGCTCTGCAGGATGCCCTCCACAAACACCGACCGGCCCTTTTGCAAGTACTGGTTGCAGATCTCCGCCTGCTTGTCCCAGGCCGTCACCGTGATAAAGCAGGTGTCTTCCTTTAACTCACCGGTGCGGTCCTTGAACTTACGGTTGACGGCAATGCGCAAATTGGTCACGGCCGTACCGTTGGGCGTATAGCGCAATTCCGGGTCCTTGGTCAAATTGCCGATCAACAAAACTTTATTTAGACTTGCCATACATGCCTCCGTTCACTTTAAGAGAACCTTCAGGCCTTTTGGTCTTCAGTCCTGACTGTCAAAAATCGCAGTATCTGCTCGTTGAGGCGCAGAATGCCGTGCAATTTGGGTATGCTGGAACTGTCGGCTTCGATGTTCAACAGGTAGTAGGCGCCTTCCACGATCTTTTGGATGGGAAAACTCATCTTATGGCGCTCCAGCCATAACTGGCTGTTGACAAGTTTGATGCCTGTCTTGGCCGCGGCGTCCGCCACCTGTTTGGCGATGTCGTCCTTGGTGCTTTGCGGCGCATGTGCGTCGACGATATAAACTAGTTCATACTTGTTCATTACTTTTTCCTCTTGGTTTCGCGTTCAATTGAACTGATTCATGGCAGCTGTCGCACCTTCGGTCACCCAGCATGTGACGCAGTCCAGTGCATGGTTTATAAGATCCGGCAGCAATTTTTGCTCGCCGGGGGTGAAATTCGATAAAACGTAATCAACAGTTTCAGCCTTAGCTTCGCCAATGCCCAGGCGCAGGCGGCTGAACTGATCTGAACCCAAGGCCGTAATAATGGATTTTAACCCGTTATGCCCGCCTGCACTTCCTGACGGCCGCAGACGCATCTTGCCGAAGGGCAGGTCCAAATCATCACAAACAACCAATATTTCCGTTGCAACAATGCCTTTCTTTTGAGACAAGCTTGCCACAGAAAATCCGGAATTATTCATAAATTCCATCGGCATCAACAAAGAGCATTCAACATCTTTAATGGCTGACTTGCCTACTATGCCGTGATCGCTACGCCATTTAACATTAAGGCGTTTTCCTAATTCTTCGAGGACCATGAAACCTAAATTGTGACGGGTCCCCTCATACTTTGGCCCTGGGTTTCCCAGACCGACGATCAATTTTGCCATAGAGGCATTATTTCTTGGCTTCTTCTTTCTTGGCAGCAGCTTCCGGCTTCTTGGCGCCTTCGGCCGTCTCTTCCTTCTTCTTTTCCTTCAAAACTTCAGGTTCGGCACCGGCAGCAGCGGCTTCGCCTTCAACAGCAACAGCAGCCGTCTCTTCGCGCATGGAACCGGCCACGGTGATGACCACCGCTTCAAGATCGTGCTTGGTACGCACGCCTTGCGGCAGGGCCAGATCTTTAACATGGATGGAATCATGCACCCCTAAATTGCTGACATCCGCCTCCAAATGGTGAGGAATGTTGGTCGGCAAACAGATAATGTCCAATTCCCACATCAGATGTTCCAGGGTACCGCCGTCGCGCTTGACACCCACGGCCTCGCCCTTGGGGATGATCTTGACCTTGATCTCGATCTCCTTATCAAGGGAAATACGGCTGAAATCCAGATGGATCACCTCATCCGTGACCGGATGAAGCTGGACATCCTTGATGATGGCCGGAAAATCCGACACCTTCTTGCCCTCATCGGTCAGATTAAGGTGGTAGATCAGGCTTTCGCCGGCATGTTCGCGGGAAATGCGGTCATAGACCTTGCGGTCAGCCTGGATGACGGTCGGCTTTTGGCCCGCGCCGTAAACGACCCCGGGGATCAGGTTCGATCGCCTGACCTGGCTGGCTGCGGCGGAACCGGTGTTTTTTCTGATTTGAACGTCAAAATTGATCTGTTCCATTTGATTTTCCTTTTTAATTTCTGATTTCTTCAAATAAACTGCTGATGGACTCCGCGTTATGGGTGCGGGCGATGGCCTCGGCCAACAGCGGCGCTATCGACAGTTGTCTTATTTTAGAGTCCTGTAAGCCGTCCTTCAAAGGAACGCTGTTGGTGACCACCACCTCCAAGAGCTCCTTGCAGTTGACGATCCTCTCCTTGGCGGGGCCGGAAAAAACCCCGTGGCTGGCCGCGGCATAAACCCCCTTGGCCCCGTGCGCTTTGAGGGCCAGCACTGCATCGGTCAGGGAACTGGCGGTGGCGATGATGTCGTCAACGATCACCACATTCTTGTCCTTGACCTCACCTAAGATATTCATGACCTCGGTTTTCTCGGGCGACGTGCGTCTTTTATCGACGATGGCCAACCCGGCATTCAGGCGCTTGGCATACGCCCTGGCCATCTTGATCCCGCCCACATCGGGCGGCACGATCACCAGGTCCTCGATCTTGCGGTCTTTAAAATATTCCGCGAGCACATTGATGCCGTACAAATGATCCACCGGAATATCAAAAAACCCCTGCAGCTGGCTGGCATGCAGGTCCATGGTCAGCACCCGGTTGACGCCGGCGGCCACGATCAGGTTGGCCACGAGCTTGGCCGTGATCGGCACGCGCGGCTGGTCTTTGCGGTCCTGGCGGGCATAACCGTAATACGGGACAACCGCCGTGATCCTGTCCGCTGAAGCGCGCCGTGCCGCATCGATCAAAATCAAAAGTTCCATCAGGTTGTCGTTGACCGGCGGACAGGTCGGCTGCACGATAAAAACATCCTGGCCGCGGATATTTTCCTTGATGTGCACCCGGATCTCGCCTTCGCTGAACCGGCCGACAAAAACCTCGGTCTGGCGGATCCCCAGCCTCTGACAAATTTCCGAGGTGAGGGCAGGATTCGCATTTCCCCCGAAGACCGCTAATTTTTTCATATATTCTCTCCGTTACGCCTTCAGGCCGCTTTTTTAATGACCCGCGCAGGAACACCAAGTGCTATTTTCCCCGCGGGGATGCTTCTTCCTTTAGGCAACACTGAACCGGCGCCGATCACGGCCCCGGCACCGATACGGTTGGGCGCCACCAAGATCGCATCCGAACCTACGAAAACCTTCGGACCGATGGTGGTTTTATTCTTATTCTTGCCGTCGAAATTCGCCGTCACCACCCCGGCCCCGATATTGGTCCCGGCGCCCACATGGGCATCGCCCAAAAACGAAAAATGCTTTTGAAAAACCCCTTTGCCGATAGTCGAGCGCGAAACCTCGGCAAAGTTGCCGATCTCCGCCCCATCGCTGATGCGCGTACCCGGGCGAAGGCGCGCTAAAGGCCCGATACTGCAATTCTTACCGATGCGCACGTCCGCATGGATGACGGTCATCGGATGGATGACCGTATCGCGGCCGATGGACACATCCGATTCAATAAATGTTGTCAAAGGATCTACGACGGTGACCCCGGCGGCCATGTGCCCGCTTAAGATCCTTTGGCGTATAATGGCCTGGGCCTGGGCCAGGTCTTCCCTGGTGTTGACGCCAAAGGCAACGGTTGCCTCACCGGCGGTAAAGGTACTCACCTTCCTGCCTTCAGCCAGCAGCAGCTCGATGACATCCGTCAGATAGAATTCTTTTTTAACAGCGTTCTTTCTGACTTTTTTGAGGACCTGGAACAGATCTTTCGCAGCAAAACAATAAACGCCGACATTGATCTCCTTGATCTGGTCCTCCAGCTGGGAAGCATTCTTCTGCTCCCGGATGGCCGCAATCTCCCCCGCAGACCCCCGCACAATGCGTCCATACCCGTGAGGGGCATCGATGCAGGCTGTGAGGACCGTCGCCGATGCGCGCAAGGCCTGATGGCGTTTGAGCAAGGCGGCCACGGTGGCTTTAGTCAGCAGGGGCGTATCCCCGCAAAGGACCAGGACCGTTCCCCGCCAGTTGCGCAGAAAAGGCGCGCAGCGATTAACCGCGTCCGCCGTTCCCAGCAAGCGGTCCTGTTCGACAAAGGTGACGCTTTTGCCAAGGTGATCTCTCACCTTTTTGGCGCCGTGTCCCACCACCACGTAGGTTTTCAAAGAACGCAAATCTTTGGGTATATCCAGAACGTAATCGAGTACCGTCTTGCCGCAGATTTTATGAAGCACCTTGGGGATCTCGGATTTCATCCTTGTCCCCTTGCCTGCCGCCAAAATAATCGCTTGAAACGCACTCATATTTTTAAAGTTGCCCAGTCAGGACTCGAACCTGAACAACGAGATCCAAATTCTCGGGTGCTACCATTACACCACCGGGCAGCTCAATTACAAAGTACTGACCACAAAGACTTGGGCAAAACGCTTGTCCATTCGAGCCCGGAGGTCGAAGGCGTGTTGTTGCGACCGGACCAAACCATAGATCGACGGCCCGCTGCCCGAAAAACAAACACTTAAGGCTCCGGCGTCGAGCAATTTCTCTTTTAAATAAGCAAAATCAGGCCTCAACGACAAAATAGCAGGCTCTAGATCATTGGATAAAGCTCCTGCCAGTCGGCACACGTCCCCTTTTCTTAAAAAGGGAAGCAAAATATTAACATTATCCTTTTTATTTGTCAATTTTAATTTAAGACGGGCAAAAACCTCTCTGGTGTACATTTTAACCTTCGGTGTCACAATAAGATGCCATAATTTGGCAGGGCTTTTTAAGGGTGTGATGATCTCCCCGCGGCCCGTTCCTAAGGCAAAGGAAACATCGTAGACAAAGAACGCCACATCACTGCCCAGGCAGGAAGCGTAGTTGACCAGCTCTTTCTGTCCTAACCCCAACCGCCATAACCGGTTTAAACCCGATAGAACGGCAGCGGCATTGCTGGAACCCCCGGCCAGGCCCGCCGCCACAGGTATATTTTTTATAATATTTATATCAAGACCTGCTGAAATGGAAAAATCCTGCTTAAGCATCAAGGCCGCTTTATAAACCAGATTCTTAGGCCCCTTCGGCACATGGGGATGGCTGCAATGGATGGTTATCTTACCGGTTTTAACGCTTTTCAAGGTGATCGTGTCCGCCAGGCTGATGCGCTCAAAAACAGTTCTAAGCTCATGATAGCCATCGGGCCTGGCCCCCAAAACATCAAGACACAGGTTTACTTTTGCCGATGAATGGACCGTGAGGTGAGGCATTTTTTCAGTTCTTTGATTTTGCGTTGGATGACAGGCTGCCCCGGATCCAGGTCCAGGGATTTCTGCCAATACCGGCAGGCCTCGGCATACTCTTTTAAGGCCTTGTAAACATCGCCGGTATGGTCATAGAGCGTCTCATTTTCGATCAGGCTCCCGGCTTTCTTTAAGGCCGCCAAACTTGCTTCATATTTCCTTTGCTTAAACAACGCCCAACCCAGGCTGTCGTAATAAGCGCCGCTGGCGGGATCAATGGCAATGGCACGGCGGATCATGCGGATGGCTTCGTTCAAATGGACACCCTGCTCGGCATAAACATACCCCAGGGAGTTGAGCGCATCGCCGTTGTCTGGTTCGATCAGCAGGAGCCGGCGGAAAACATCAATGGCCTTGGGGTCATCATTCTCGTCGGCATAAACCGAACCCAACAAATAAAGGGCTGAAGTGTCGCGGGGATTGATTTGCAGCATTTTGTCAAACTGCACGATGGCTTCGGGGTATTCCTGCTGGGCATAATAAAGCTCGCCTAAGTACAAATAAACGTCGGTATCCGCCGGGTTGTCGCGGGCCGCGGTTTTAAGGATGGTCTCGTATTCTTGGGTGGCCAGGCCGTATTGATGTTGGGAAGAATACAACAGCGCCAGCATGTAGTGCGCTTCAGGCGCGTTCGGACAAAGACGCGCCACCGTCTTAAATTGGGCCATGGCCGCATCAAAGCGGTCAAGGCGCAGGTAAGAAACACCCAATTTCAGCCGGGGCGTACAGGCGGCAGGGTTATAGGCTACCGATCTCTTGTATTCCTTGAGGGCTTGGACGCTGTCATCATTGATGTCAGCACCGGCGGCCATGATATAGTGGGCCAGGCTCCTGGCTTGAGCCTGCAGCGAAGGCTGCCCCGCATGGCAAAGGCCGGGCACTGCCCAAAAAATTACAAACAAAAAAGGAGACAGGCGCTTTTTTAACTGCATCCCTTTAGGAGTGCTGCTAAAAAAGCACCTGCTCCCCTCAGAGCTTTTAAACATACGCCTGCTCCCTAAATTAGCGAGTAGCTCTCTTCTTGAGATGGCGTAAGGCTTTGCGTAACTTTTTACGCTTGTGGGTCCTGATTTTGATAAGTTTTCTTTTTCTTCCGCAGGGCATAGTGTATTTCCTTTAGTGACCTTCTTCCTTAATAAATAAGCTTATTCAGAGAATATTCGATGATCCCTTCCGCCCCTGCTTCCTTCAGGGCCGGGATGATCTTGCGCACGGTACCTTCGTCGATAACGGTTTCCAAAGCCACCCATTGGTCATTGACCAACGGTGAAATGGTGGGGTTGCGCAAGGCGGTGACCGTATTTAAAACTTTGTCGAGATTTTTGCGCTGCACATTCATCTTAAGGCCAACCATGTTCTTGGCCTGCAGCGCCCCCTGCAGCAGCATGATGACCTGCTCCATCTTTGTCTTTTTCCAGGCATCCTTCAGGGCCTTCTTATTGGCGATGAACTGGGTGGTGGATTCGCACAGGGTGTCGACAATGCGCAATTTGTTGGCTCGCAAGGATGAGCCGGTTTCCGTCAATTCGACGATGGCATCCACGAGGCCGGTGGCCACCTTCGCTTCGGTAGCCCCCCAGGAGAATTCCACATCGGCGGTAACCTTATGCTTGCTCAAATATTTTTTGGTGACATTGACCACTTCCGTGGCGATTTTCTTGCCCTGCAGGTCCTTGACGGACTTAATGGAGGAGGCTTCAGGCACCGCCAGGACCCAGCGGACCTTGGTGGTGGTCTGCTTGGCATACAGCAATTCGGAAAGCGAAACGACATCGGAAGAATTCTCATCGATCCAGTCGGCGCCGGTGATGCCGCAGTCTAAGGTCTCATCCTCGACATAACGGGACATTTCCTGGGCGCGCAGCAGCACGGGGCTGATCTCTTCGTCGTCGATCTGGGGAAAATAGGAGCGCGAAGAAACGGTCACTTTGAAACCCGCTTTCTCGAAAAGCGCCACCGTCGCCTCCTGCAAACTCCCCTTGGGCAATCCCAACTTAAGCTTTTTCAAACCGCACTGCTCCCTTCAATAAAATTAATAAATTTTTCCTTCAAAACGACAATTTAATAATAGCAATGAAGGCAAATTATAGCCTTCGATACGTCTAATGTAAAGTTATTTTATTGTCAAAGCTCCCAGGGTTAGCTATAATGGCACCTTTCAAAACCATTCATAGGGGACACGTGTTTATGCTCGAAGTTTTCCGCAAGAAAGGCGTCAACCAAACCATCCTTTGGGTCATCACCGTCATCGTCATTCTCTCTTTCGGCGTTTTCTGGACCGCCAACCGTTACGACACCGGCGTCAACAGTGTCGGTACGATGTACGGCCACAGCGTCAGCCGCCAGGATTTCGAACAGGCTTATGATGATGCCCGCGACCAGGACATCAGGACCTACGGTACCGATTTCTTCAAAAACAGCGCCAAATTCGACCTGGAAGCACAGGCCTGGGACCGTTTGATCCTCCTACGGGAAGCCCGCAAGCGCGGCATCAGGATAAGCGACGCCCAGGTGGTGGACGCGATCGCCAGCATGCCATTTTTCCAGACAGGCGGAAAATTTGACGAGGTACGGTATGAAGAAACCGTGCAAAGCCCCGACGGTTTTGACCGGCCCACCCATGATTTCGAGGAAGGCGTCCGCCGGCAACTGATGATCAAGAAATTGGTCGACCAGGTCGCCCCTGAAAAAACGTTCACTGATGCCGAATTACGCAACATTTACGATAAACGCAACGAAAAGATCACCCTGCAATATGTCTTGTTCAATGCGGCTGATTATGCCAAGAATGTTCCCGTTACTGACGAGGGCATCAACAAGTATTACCAACAGCACCATGAAGAGTTTGCCGCTCCCCCTTCCATCGTCCTTAATTATGTGCAGACCAAGAATAAAGCCCTGGCCCAGGCTCTTTCCCGTCAGCTGGTGCCGGGAAGCGATTTTGCCGCCACGGCCAAAAAATTAAATTTAGAAGTTAAGACATCCGCGGCCTTTACTCAGGACCAGCCGATCCTTACCTTCGCTTATAATCCCGACAATATCCAAAAGTTCTTTGCCATGGAACCGGGGGAATATTCTCCGGTTCTCGAAGCCCCGGACGGCTGGCAGATCGTGCAGCTCAAGGAAAAGCATCCCTCTTCCATCCCCGCTTTAAAGGATATTAAGGATAAAGTGAAAGAAGCGCTGCTCTTGGAAAAAGGCTTTAGCCTCGCTAAGCCCCAGGCGGACAAGGCGCTAGCCGCGCTGACCAAGGCATTAAAGACCAAAGATTTTAAGACAGCAGCGACGGACTTAGGCCTGAAGGTCCAGGAGACCCCCGCTTTCGGACGCAGGGAATTCATCGCCAGCACCGGACTGATAGCGGAATTCCAACAGGAAGTCGACGAGCTTAATGCGGACAAAAGATTAAGCGGCGTCATCGCCACGTCACAGGGACCGGCCATCATCTATCTTGAAAAAGAACAAAAGCCTTCAAAGGCGGAGTTTGATTCGGATAAGGAGAACTTCAGGGAAATGCTGGGTGCCGAAGAGCGCAATCAGCTCCTGGTGGCCTTCATAACCCGGCTTCGTGCCGAAGCTGATGTGCACAGCCGGATCAAGACCCGGTAACACCAAGAAACTTCCTCAAGTCAACCATAGGCTGGACATGGATAATGACCGGCATGAAACCCGGGGCATTGCCCAACCGGGCCAGCTGGGCGGGATCAAGATGAAATTTAATCGCCTGGCCGGAGTTATTCATGTGCAGATTCATTTGCCCGGCGGTCAGGTCGATACCGCCGGTCGTCTGGGCCTTGTCCGCATCCAAGATGCCTTGCAGCATGTTGCCCACCTCTGCCATCGACGCCGGACGCTGTGCCGACGCCCCCACCATGCGATTGGTCAGGTCATCGATCTTCATGGAAACGTTCTGCGATACCGGGTTTTCGACATCATGCTGCGAAAGCACATCCTGCAAGGTCCTGCCCAGGCTGTACATGTCGGAAGAAACGCTGCTTAAATTTTCATACTTGTCCGAATAAGAAGGTGTCATGGCGGGGATCGGTTCACCGAACTTCCTGGCAATGCCAAAATCAATCAACATAAATTCGCCCCGGGCATTAACAACGATGTTCGCCGGTTTAATATCATTATGCGCCCACCCCAATTGGTGAACCGCCTGCAGCGTTTGGACAAGGCCCTGCACAATACCTATTTTTGCAGCCATAGGCATGGCAAACCAAAACTCCGGCGATTTATTAAGGCTTACCCCTCCCTCGATGCCTTTTAGTTTCATCCAAAAGGCGTTGTTCTCATCGACCCCTACCTCCAAAAGCTGCGGCACTCCCTGAATTCCCGACTCATTCATATGATAAATCAACCGCGCGGAATCCTTGGTGGTCTTATTAGAGGGGCCGCGATGCGCGACCTTATAAAAAATGCTTGTGTCGTCCGGGTCCTGGTAGACAGAGGCCGCCCCGCCTTCTCCCAGGACTTCCATCCGGGCAAAATCCGGTGCCGATTCGCTGACAAGCCCGTCGAATTCGGGTATCTTATTCAATAAATTTAATGCCTGTTTTCTGGCCCCGGAAACCGGTGGCAGTACGGAGACCATGGCACTGTTGGCGCTGTTGGCAATCTCGCTCAACCGCAAGGCGTCAGGATTATTTTGATCTACCAGTTCAGGCAGCGCAAACTTCAATAACGCCGCGGGGCTGCCCTGCTTTTCCAAGAAAGCCTGCTTTTGCATTATTAAACCGCCGAGATGCCCAACCTCAATGAAGAACGTGTATTGGCCGTTAGTCCATCTGGCCTGATCTTGAGCGACGTAGCCGATGACATCCCTTCTATAAATATCCGCCATGGACTTGACGTCATGGGCCAACCGAGCCGATTTAAATTGTCCGTCGTCCAAAGGATCCAACGCCGCGAGAACGGCCTTTTTCGCATTTTCCGGCTGGGTCCAATAATTATCTTCTATTTCCAAAGTGCGCAAAGCTTCCGGATTGGTTTGGTCCACCAGCCGGGGCAAAGCAAACCTTAACAGGGCTGCCGGGCTGCTCTCCTTATCTAAATAAGGTTTTTTGACCACAGAAGCCATCAGGCCAGAAAGGCCGCCTCTCTCCCTGAAAAATCCTATTTGACCGTCGGTAAACCTTTTGCTATCGGAGGCTTTGTAGGCGATAACATACTTTCTGTACAACTCGGCCATACGTTTAATATCCCCCGCCTTACGGGCCGCTTCAAATTTCCCCTTGTCTTCAACGCTTTCATCGCCAATACTATCCAGCACAGCCAGGATATAATTCTTCGCGGTGATTTCATTGTCCCAAAAACCCCGGGGAAAGGTCACATGGTCTCTTCGCTTGGCCATGTACCACCTCTTAGCGTCCGCATAAGAAAAACCGTCCTTCACTGCTTTGATTTCAGAAGGGCTGCTGCGCATGGCCGGGTCTTGTGAAACACTGTAATCAATTTCCAGCGTAATGGCCGTGTTGTTTTCAATGGAAACGCTGGTACCGTTGTTGGTAAACTTCAGCCCTCCCTCAAACCGCGCGGACTTATTGGCATCAACCACCCTGCGTACGGTGCCTTCCCAGTCCGCCATAAATAACTCCCCGTTAGTGAAGCCAAGGGCCAATTCGCTGCCGCTTACACGGACCAAGGCCTTGCCGCGCCACCCGGCCTCAAAGGTCATGGTGCTTCCAGGAGCCAAGAATCTTGTTTTGGGCAGGATCCCCTGGTCCTCTCCGGTGGCCTTCTGCAAATCCTCATCGGCATCAGGAGTGGACAGGCGTTCGAAAAAAGGGTTTCTTGAAGAGAAATACTGTTTATACCTGCCCAGGTCCTGCGCTTTCAAGAACTCTCTGACTTCAGGATAGGTATCAAATTCGTTTAAGATGCCCACCAAATTCCAATACAACTCCGAGCCGTTGATTTTATCGAGCGGTGATCCGCTGCCTTTCATCAATTGCATTAAGTTAGCTCTATTGTGGTCTATGACCAGCACCCTCCTTAAAGAATTGAGCATATACCCCTGGTATTCCATACCTCTCCTGTCTTGGAAGGCGTTGAAATACAGGATCAGTTTGTTCAGATAACTTCGCAAGGCCGGCACGCTCTGATCAAGGACAACTTCATTCTCAGCATCGATCATATCTACGAATAACGGCTTTATGTCCACAGCAGGCGTCGTTCGTATTTCTTCCCTGAATAATCCGATATGGATATCCCAGGCCTTCCACGGAAAAACCAAGGGTTTGGAAACAAGCAAGCGCAGATCCTGGTCGTCCGATTTGAGGATGGCCTTAAGAAAGGCATATACTTCATTGGCGTTGGCGTCTTTAACCAGCTGGAGAACATCTTTACTTGTGATGCTGACGGTATTGGTCTCGCTGACACCTTCAATCGTTTTTAAAATCAATTCATTGAGAATTTTGTATTTAGCATATTGTTCAGGATGGTGTTTTTGAAAAGCCGCGTCATCTACACTGACCATCGCCTGGTTAACCGGTATCGCCTGCTTGATGCCGGCCAGGGCACTGTTGAGCGCCACCTTGCTTTCATCCGGCAATAAATACCAGACCAGGTCATGCCGTAACATGACCCCAGGGGCAAACATCGATCTTCCCTTAATCTCCTCCTTAAAATAGACTTTATCCCAATTGATCTGTTTAATATCTTTAGCGATGTCCTCAACCCCCTTGTAATTCTCGGCGAACCTTACAAGCAGCGGTTTTGGGGGAATGGCCCCGTGGTTCTGCGCAAGCCGAAGCGCACGATCGGTGACCTGGGCATCCCTATCATGAAGGGTCTGTTTCATGTGGTCGGTCACAGCCACCTTGTTGAACCAATCCAGGTCCTGGTTGGAAGGTATATTGACGAGGGGGCCTGGCAGGGCCGGCTGGCTTATTTGACGCCGCCGTTTGGCCCAGGCCATGAGCAGCAGCCGCATTAAAGAAGTGCGGGTGGATAATTGTTCATACGATTGGCGGTCCATGGCCACGACTGTTTTCAAAAAATGTTCGGGATCTTTGAAGTCTACCTTATCGTTCTTAAGCGCGCGAAAAAGCTGGCGGGCCGTGGCAGAAATATCATCTCCATTAAGCGCGTAAAGTTGACTAAGAATATATTGCCCTACAAAATGATTAAACCCGTAATGCGCATCTTTTACAGCCTTTAACAAAAGCGTTCTGATCTGGCCGCTGCCGGTATTCAAATGTTCTTTGATCATCTGGGCGCGGACGTAGTCCATGAATGCGTTTAAAAATTCGGTAAAGTCACTGTCCTTTGAATACCCCCTGGGTACATTCTCCCAATTCCACTGGGGATTGTCCTTAATGAATCCTATCAGCAGTTTTCCTATCGCAGCACCCTGCTCCAAGCCTGCCGTATTAAAGGACTCCTTTGACAAACGGCCCACCAAGGTGCTGACAAGGGTGTCATAGGCTTCAGCAACCCCATTATGAGGCGCTTGCTGGCGCAAGGCAAAATGAATGGCATGACCTACCTCGGAACCCAAACCATGAATGCCGTCATCCACCACCCAATCAATCGTGATTTTATCCTTATACATCCCGTTCGTTGTTGAAGGATAGGTCCCTTTGGATAACCGCAGGTCAATCTTGCGCATGACTTCGTCGGCCAATTGCGGCTGCCCCATCCGGGAAAGGGCCATGGTCACCACCTCGCGCAGCAAATCCATGGCCCTGGCATGCTGGGGCGTGTCTTTTTGACGCTGATAGGCCTCCTCCTGCCGGTTCATGAAATTTTCGTAAACGGTATTGGCGGCAGAATTTTCGCCTAGCATGGCGGGGTTGGAGGCGGTTATGTCGACTAAAACGTCATATGAAGGTCCGGCTTCCTGCTGTTGGTAGCTTTTCAACCAGGTTTTAACGGTCTGTAAAATACCGCCCTGCATGGCCATGTTGGTCTTACCGATCATGGCAAAATTGACCCCCCCTGAAAAATACTTCCTGGGGATCATCTGCTGGGTCAGCGGGTCCTGTTCTTCTTTGATGTAGTTGTATACCCCCTTCTTGAAGGCCTGTAAGTACCGTTGGTATATCTTCTGCTTTTCCTGAGGGTCCCGGATACTGATCCCCGCCAC
>JAGWOI010000015.1 GCA_028870995.1 Candidatus Omnitrophota bacterium
GGCTTTATTTATATTAAAATGTTAAACTTTTGCTGATCATGAAAAAAGCCATATCTCTCATAACCCTCCTGTGTCTTCTTGGGACAGGCCTGGGAATAGGCCCTGCCTATTCTCAAGAAAGCGGAGGCCTCGTTTTGCCGGCACCCGGCCGGATGGTGGCCTTAAGTCCGGCTTACCGGCCGCCGGTGCTTAAGGGGATCAAACTGGATCCCCATAACCCCTTTCGTTTTCATTTCTTTGTCGATACAGGCGATTCCCAAATTTCGAAGGCACAACTCAAGACGGAATCAGCCAGGCTGATCAAATACTTTCTGGCCGCGTTGACCGTCCCGGAAAAAGACCTTTGGGTCAATCTCTCGCCTTATGAAAAAAACCGCATCGTGCCCGGTGAATTCGGACAAACGGAAATGGGACGGGACCTTCTGGCCGAAGATTATATCCTCAAACAAATAACCTCCTCATTGATCTATCCTGAAAGCCCAATCGGCAAGGAATTCTGGAAAAAGGTCTATGCCCAGGCGCAGGCCAAATACGGAACGACAAATATCCCCATCAATACTTTTAACAAGGTTTGGATCGTGCCTGACAAGGCGCTGGTGTATGAGAACGGTCCGGCGGCTTTTGTTTTGAAAAGCCATTTGAAGGTGATGCTCGAAGAAGACTATCTGTCGCTTCAGAAACACAGAAGGGCGGCGGGCGGGACCCATTCCCTCGGTTCTCAGATCATACGGAATCTGGTCCTTCCGCAACTGGAACGCGAAGTCAACCACGGCAAAAACTTTGCCCAATTGCGCCAGGTATTTTATTCGCTCATACTGGCGACGTGGTACAAAAATAAGGTCAAAGACAGCCTGTTCAATAAGGTTTATTCAAACCGAAGCAAACTGGGCGGGATCAATGTTTCTCCCAAACAAAAAGACGAGATCTATCAAGAATACATCCGGGCCTTCAAAAAAGGCGTCTTTAATTACATCAAAGAAGTTCCGGACAAAGCAGCAGGCACAGTCGTGCCTAGAAAATATTTTTCCGGCGGCGTCACGGCCATGGACGTCTCCAGGACCCTGACCACGGTCGACCCGGGCCATGTCGATCCCGCCATGCTGACAAACCTTTTGCAGACCAAACTTATCGATGTGGACGGGAACATGGACTTATTAAGGCATTCGCCCCATGAAATGATCCTGGAGCAGAATTTCTCCAGGCACATCGCCCAAAAAATGCAGGGAGCTGAAAAGACACCTGCCTTTGACGCCTACCCCGACATTACTATAGGAAAAAACGATTATCCAGTAGAAATCACTCCGGACTACAGGCTTTACCGGGTAGGGCCATTGGTCATCGTCAGTCTCGCTGCCTTAAAACAACATGATTTTAATTCCTGGCCAACGGTTTATCCACAGCTTATTGAACAGCAGCTGCGCCATTTCAATTCTTTTTATCTGAAACGCCGAAACAATATATTCGTTGTACCGCCTTACTCCGTCACTTCCCTTGGAGATTTGTCAAATATACGCCAAGATGGAGCGACCCTCGATTCCCATACCATGCTGACCATTGCCGCCATGCTCGATAATGCCGGCAAGTTCAAAGACGCGACGGTGGTGGACATTGGCGCAGGGTACGGCCTTCTGTCCCAAATTGCCTTAAGTCTTGGCGCCAAAAAAGTAAATCTTTTTGAGAATGTGGAGGCGTTTAATGCCATCGCTGTGGCAGGGCTTCACGCTGCAGGCTGGATGCCGGACAAGTTTGCCGTTTACAATGCCGACATGACCAATGATCGGCACCTTCAAGATGCGGCAAACATCGTTGGAAAAGACGCTGAAAATGTCATTGTCCTGGACAATACCGGCATGACTTATGGTGATCTTAATGACAAATCTTTGAGACTGGCAAAAGAGTTCAAACATTTAAAACTGATCATTAATGCCGGCCACTACGCAGGGGCCCCTTCAGTATTGGGTCGTTTTTATGAGCAGAATCAGAAGGTCATGCAATCCGCCGAACAAATTTTTCATCAAAACGGATGGCAATACCAACGAGCCGATTACTTTCCGCACGGGCCTAATGAAGTCGGCGTTGCAGCTTATGTGGTTCAGCCTGATAAAGCGATGAATGCGCAGGATAACATCAAGAAGGCATTGGATTTATCAGGACCGACAGATAAAAAGGATGCCGATGTTCTGCATCTATTGGATAAACTTGATATTGAAGAAGGAGATCCGCTGTTGATGATAGGTCCGGGCAAAATGGTTGCCCATGTGCTCTTTTCCGCTCTGCAAAAGGCCAAGGTGGAGGTGATGGAAGCTCCGCTATTCCCAGACAATAGCGGCTATGCCGCCGCCATCGATAGAGCAAAAGCCATGGACCCTGCCATAGCCAGAAACATTTTAACGCGCCGGATGTCCGCCAATATTCAAGCGTCAAAATATGATTGCGTGGTGATGATAAACTTAGACGGCATTCCTGAAGAACAAACAAAACAAATCACTCAATTGGCACTCAAGGCCGTGAAAAGCGAAAAATTTCTGATTGTGGGCGCCGCCCAAGCCGGAATGATCGAAAAATTAGACGGTTCTTTTAAAAAAATCGGTAAAAAAGAGGATGTGGTGCTCTTACAGCACACCATCCCAATACAGAACAAAATCGCCGCTCGTCTGGACTGGGAATTTATCACCACGGCCCAATTAGAAAGCTACATCCATGCCTTTAAATCAGGCAATTTCCCGCAAGATGAAATGACCTTATACAAACGTATCGACCATGAGATAAGCGTTGCAGGACTTGATGGGGAAGAACGGATCAAAATGCCTGAAGAGAAATACTTAAGTATCTTGGAAGAAAGCCTGCAGATAATGAAATCCTCTTCAATATGGAGTCCGCATCAATCTAATGCGGCGATGGCATCCCGGCCCGCTGTTCTTGCCGTTCCTTTACCGTTGGAAAACCAAAAACCTTTAAACATTCCCTTGGAGGTGGGGGAGAAGAAATTAATCACAATCATCAAGAAACGTTCCAAAACCGAACTGGTCCTGGAAAGAAAAGGCCCATCGGCCTTTTATCTAAACGGGCGACTACTTTCCGGCAGGATGACCATTTCTAAAAACCATGACATAAAGGTCGATATCTTTGTCGCCGGTCAAAAACTCGAAATCGTTAATTTACTAAATGAACCGCCTTTTCTTTTCCAGGCCCGTCATTTCCCCTTGGAGGCCTATGGAACGGTTAGGATCTTGACTTCAGGGACAGACCCCAAGGACAACACAGTCTTGGACTTCTTTGTCGATAGGCAGGAGAATGACCGGCTGCTTCTCTATGGCGACGGCATTGAAGCCTCCAGCGCACCGTCGATAACGGTACATAAGGGCCAGACCAAACTCATGATCCGTTCCGCAGAAGATGGGTTGTGGATTGAAAATCTCACCCGGGGATCAGACCTTTATATTGAAATTGACCAGGCCATGGCCGCTAAAACAAGCAAATCAGCCGATCTCAAAGGCGGTATTGATTTTAATCCCACGTCACTGAATATGCAGGTTAGAAAGCAGGGGAAAGGTTTCCGGTTCAAATTCAACGGCCGGGTCGTTGACGCCGCTGGAATTACCGGAGCCGTCTTTGACATCCGCACCATGACGCCGGTGTCAGGCCTTTCCAAACTCTTAGAGGCCACTACCTCATGACAAATTTTATTTCTGTGCTATAATAACCATCCTATGAAAATCTTCATCAGTTTGATGCTTGTCATTTTGATGTTCAGCTCGTGCAGACAGGCTCCCTATCACGCTTTTCCGTGGAAACCTTACAGCAAACAGGCCGTGGAAGAATCCGTGGCGCACCATAAGCCGGTGGTGATCGATTTCTGGGCCCAGTGGTGTCCCAACTGCCATGAATTGGACCGCTCTGTCTTTTCGAGGCCGGACGTCCAGGCCAAACTTGCCGGCGTGACTGCCTTAAGGATGGATGTGACCAACCAGGATGATCCCGCCGTCCAGAGGATGATCGACAAATACAGCATTGAAGGCGTTCCGACAATCGTCTTTTTAAACAGCCGCGGCAAGGAGATCAATAATGCCAGGATCATCGGCGTGGTCTCTCCCCAGGAATTCTTGCAGGCCCTGGCCTTATCGGATATCTTCAAATGAAAAAATCCCTTGGCCTTTGGCTGTTCTTGGCCATGACCCTCCATACAGGATTGAGCATGTCGCAGCCCGTCCAGAACACCATCGAAGTTTACGACGCCGCCTCCAAGACCGTCGTCAAGACCGAGAAAATCGTCAAAAGCGATGAAGAATGGCGCAAAACCTTGACCGCCATGCAGTATAAGATCATGCGGGAGGCCGGCACGGAGCGGCCTTTCACGGGACAGTATTGGAACAACCATCGCAAAGGCATCTACCAATGCGCCGCCTGCGGGCTGGACTTATTCTCATCGGATGACAAATTCGATTCCGGCACCGGCTGGCCCAGCTTCACCAGGCCGATCAACCCGCTTAACACCGCTTATTTCAACGACAACAGTCTGGGCATGGAACGCATTGAAGTGCGCTGCCCCCGCTGCGACGCCCACCTGGGGCATGTCTTCAATGACGGCCCGGCCCCGACAGGCAAACGCTATTGCATCAATTCAGCCGCCCTTAAATTCGTGCCCCAACAATGACCAAAACGCTCATACTGCTGGCCGTCCTTTTTTCTTTCGGCCATGTCATGCCTACTCAAGGAGCCGATATGCCAAACACCCATTTGGAAAAAGCCACCTTTGCCGGCGGATGCTTCTGGTGCATGCAGCCGTTCTTTGACCATACCAAAGGAGTGGTCAAAACCACCGTCGGTTATACCGGGGGCCATGTGCCCAATCCTACATATGAGGAAGTTTCAAACGGCCAGACCGGCCATGCCGAAGCCATTCAAATAGAATACGACCCCAAGCTTGTTTCTTATGAAAAACTATTGGACCTTTACTGGCATAACATCGACCCCACCCAAGCCAACGGCCAGTTTGTAGATGAAGGGACCCAGTACCGGACGGTCATTTACTATCACAATGACGAACAAAAAAGCATTGCCGAAAAATCCAAGGCCGCCCTGGCTGCCTCGGGCCGTTTTCATGGCCCCATTGTGACCGCCATCGAACCGGCGGCAACGTTCTATCCGGCAGAGGGGTACCATCAAAAATACTACGTCAAAAGCCCCTTGCAATACCATATGTACCACGACAATTCCGGACGGGAAGAGTTTGAAGAAAAGGTGTGGGGAAAATCCCAATAAATGCCTAAGCTATATCTTGTCCCCAATACCATCAGCGAGGAACGCTGGGACCTGTTGCCTGACTACTTGGGCGGCGCCATCGGTCATATACGCCTCTTTTTCGTCGAAGAGCCCAAATCGGGCCGCAAACTCCTCAAACACCTGGTGCCAAACATCGGCTTAAGCGATTGCCGCTTCCTTGACCTTAATGAACACACCGGCCCCAAAGAAGTCCGCGCCTACATCAATATCCTAAAACAGGAAGACGGAGCAGTCATTTCAGAGTCAGGCTGTCCTTGTGTGGCTGATCCGGGCGCTGATCTGGTCCTTCTGGCCCATGAATATCAAATCGAAGTCGTCCCCTTGACAGGCCCCTCATCCATTGTGCTTGCCTTGATGGCTTCAGGGTTAACAGGACAAAATTTTGCCTTCAACGGTTATTTGCCCAAGGATAGGGGACAACGGTTGAAGAAAATAAAGGCCCTGGAAGAACGCTCCTCAACAGAAAAGCAGACCCAAATTTTCATGGAAACCCCGTTCCATAACCAGAGCCTCTTACAGGACATCCTGAACACCTGCCACGACAAAACCCGGTTGTGCGTCGCCTTCGACATCACCGGCCCCCATCAACGCGTCAAAACCATGAGTATCCACGCCTGGAAGAAGAGCCAGGCGTTTCTGGAGAAAAGGCCTGCTTTATTTTTGCTGCACTATTGACGCCGTCTATATATAACCTATAATAAAAAAGCTAATAATCATTTTAAAAAATCCTGCGGGAGTTTCTATGGGCTCATTCGATAAAAAATCCATTGTAGAGAAGTTAACCGTCAATTCGTCCTCATTCACCATTTATTCATTGCCCCAATTCGCCAAAGCGCGTAACTTTGGTATTTCCCGGCTGCCATATTCCATCCGAGTGCTCTTGGAAAGCGCCCTGCGCAATTTCGACAATTACCAGGTCACCGAAAAGGACATCAATACCATCCTGAACTGGAAGCCCAACGAAAAAAAAGACGAGATCGCTTTTAAACCCGGACGGGTGATCCTGCAGGACTTTACAGGCGTACCCTGTGTCGTCGATATGGCAGCCATGCGCGATGCCATGAAGGCGCTGGGCGGGGACATCAAAAAAATAAATCCCCAGGTGCAATGCGACCTGGTCATCGACCACTCCGTGCAGGTGGATGCTTTTGGCAGCTCCAAAGCCTTCGCAGAAAACCTGGGCCTGGAATTCGAACGCAATAAAGAACGTTACGAATTCCTCAAATGGGGGCAGAGCGCTTTACAGAATTTTCGGGTGGTGCCGCCGGCCACTGGCATCGTGCATCAAGTCAACCTCGAATATTTGGCCAAGGGCGTTCTTAAAAAGAAGGATGCCGCGGACATGACGGCTTTCCCCGACAGCCTGGTGGGCACTGATTCCCATACCACCATGATCAACGGTCTAGGTATCGTCGGGTGGGGGGTGGGCGGCATCGAGGCGGAGTCCGTGATGCTGGGTGAACCGATCTATATGCTGCTGCCGGAAGTGGTGGGTTTTCGCATCAAAGGCAAATTAAAAGAAGGTGTTACCGCCACCGACCTGGTCTTGACCGTGACGCAAATCCTGCGCAAAAAAGGCGTCGTTGAAAAATTTGTGGAATTCTTTGGGCCGGGCTTACAATACCTGCCGCTGCCGGACCGCGCCACCATTGCCAATATGGCCCCCGAATATGGAGCCACCATCGGCCTGTTCCCGGTTGATGACGAAACCCTGCGCTACTTGAGATTATCCGGCCGCAGCGATGATGAAGCCGACCTGGTGGAAAAGTACTACAAAGCCCAGGACATGTTTTATACGCCCAACACGCCAGAATGCATTTATTCTGATATCTTAGAATTAGACCTCTCCACGGTCGAACCCTGCCTGGCCGGTCCCAAACGGCCGCAGGACAAGGTGCCTCTAAAAGATTTAAAAACAAATTTCCTGCAATCGTTGACGGCTGATGTCGCTTCCCGCGGTTACGGCCTTAAGCCTGAAGATCTGGGCAAAAAAGCCACCCTGTGCAATGAAGAAGTAGAAACAATGGGTCATGGGGCAGTGGTGATCGCCGCCATCACCAGCTGTACCAACACTTCGAATCCGTCGGTGCTGATCGGGGCCGGACTGTTGGCCAAGAAAGCAGTGGAAAAAGGCCTGCAACCCCCCCATTATGTCAAAACATCCTTCGCGCCCGGATCGCAAGTTGTTGAAGATTACCTCAAAGACGCCGGGCTGTTGAAATATCTCGAAAAGGTCAGGTTCAACATCGTGGGTTATGGTTGCACCACCTGTATCGGTAACTCGGGCCCCTTGCCTGAATACGTGGCCGGCGCCATTCAACAGAACAACCTGGTGGCAGCGGCCGTGCTGTCCGGCAACCGTAATTTCGAAGGCCGGGTGAACCCCTACACCAAGGCTAATTTTCTGGCTTCACCGCCGCTGGTCGTGGCGTATGCCTTGGCCGGCAGGGTGGACATCGATCTGAACAATGAACCGATCGGTAAGGATAAAAACGGCCGTGACGTTTTTCTTAAGGACATTTGGCCGAGCCAAAAAGAAGTGGACGAAGCCGCTCACAAATTTGTGAAAGCTTCGATTTTCCGCAAACGCTATCAAGACGTGGACCGGGGCAACCAAAACTGGAACGCCATCGAAACTGTTAGATCAGACCTGTTCAAGTGGAATGATGCCAGCACCTATATTCAAAATCCGCCTTATTTTACCGGCATGAAACCGCAAGCTGAACCCATCAAAGGCATCAAGCAGGCCAGGTGTTTGGTCATGGTCGGTGATTCCATAACGACCGATCACATTTCTCCTGCCGGCGCCATCGCCAAGGACTCTCCGGCAGGCCAGTTTTTGATCGACAAAGGTGTCATTCTCAAGGATTTCAACAGCTACGGCGCCCGGCGCGGCAATGACAGGGTGATGACCCGAGGCACCTTTGCCAACATCCGCCTGCGCAATTTGACGGCACCGGGCACTGAAGGCCCATGGACGACTTACTGGCCCGCCAACGAAAAAATGTTCATTTATGACGCGGCCATGAAATACAAACAGACCGCCACCCCCTTGATCGTGCTGGCCGGAAAGGAATACGGCACCGGCTCTTCCCGCGACTGGGCCGCCAAGGGTACAACCTTGCTTGGCATCTGCGCCGTTATTGCCGAAAGTTTTGAACGCATCCACCGCAGCAACCTGTGCGGCATGGGCGTCCTGCCATGCCAGTTTAAGGCCGGTGAGAATTATGCCTCGCTGGGTTTAAAAGGCGATGAAACCTTCGATTTTCCCGATTTAAGTGATAATTTAAAGCCCCGTCAGGAACTGACGGTGGAAGCAACAGCGGCTGACGGTACCAAAAAACAATTCAAGGTCATCGCCCGGGTGGACACGCCTGTTGAAGTGGATTACCTGCGTAACGGCGGCATTCTACAAACCGTCTTACGAAAATTAGCAAAGTCCTGACATGCGCATCCTGTTGACCAATGATGATGGTATTTATGCCGAAGGTATTTACGCTGCTTATAAAGCCTTGAGTAAGATCGCCGATGTGACGGTGGTTGCTCCTGACAATGAACAAAGTTCTGTGGGGCACGGCATCACGCTTTTTTACCCGCTGTTTGCCAAAAAGATCTGTCCGGAAAAGCACTTTGAAGGCCATGCCGTCAGCGGCAAGCCGGCGGACTGCGTTAAATTCGGCGTCAGTGTGCTGTTAAAAGGAAAAAAGCCTGACTTGATCATTTCGGGGATTAATTGGGGCGGCAACGACGGCTGCAGCGTCTTTTATTCGGGAACCGTGGCCGGCGCCCGCGAAGGGGCGCTCATGGGTATCAAATCTTTTGCCATTTCCCTGAACTGTTTTGATGACCCTCAGTTTGACGAAGCGTCCAAATTCACTGCCAAGCTGGCCCGCTGGGTCCATAAAAATCACCTTCCCGTCGGCACTTTTTTCAACGTGAATGTCCCGGTCGGCAAACCCAAAGGGACACGCTTCACCCGGCAGGGGACAGATCCCATCCATGAGATATTTGAAAAACGCAAAACCCCCACGGCCAGGCATTACTATTGGATGAGCGCCAAGGCGCCTGTTTATAAGAACGACAACGATGTCGATACCTATGCCTTGAATAACAACTACATCACGATAACCCCTATCCATTGCGACATGACCAACGAGGATTTTCTAAGCACGCTCGCCCTAAAAAAAATATGATTTCAGACGAAAAAATCCTTGCCGCCAGCATCCTTGCCATCGATGATAACGTCCTTAATCTCCAAGTCCTTAAAAAAATACTAGACCAGGCCGGCTTTATCCATGTCCGCACCACCACGGACCCGACTCAGGCCATTGAGCTCTATAAGGAAATTCAGCCCGATCTGGTACTTCTTGATCTGAACATGCCCAAAATGGATGGCTTTGCGGTCATGACGCAGCTGGCCATCCTTAACCCTGATGACTACCTGCCGATCCTGATATTGACCGCCGAAGAGGAATCCGTGCGCTTCAAAGCCCTGCAAAGCGGGGCCAAGGATTTTTTACACAAACCGTTCAACCATCTGGATGTAATCCTTCGTAGCCGCAATATCATCGAAGTGCGCCTGTTGTACAAACAGATCAAAAATGACAACAAGGCCCTTGACCAGCAGGTCAACTATCAGATCAAGGAAATACGCGATACCCGTCTTGAGGTCATACGCCGCCTGGCCGTGGCCGCGGAATTGAGGGACGCCGGCACCGGCGATCATATTTACCGCATGAGCCATTATTCCCAGGCCCTGGCGAAGGCTGTCGGTTTTACAAGGGAACAAAGCGATCTTCTTTTGACCACCTCACCTTTGCATGACATTGGCAAAATTGCCATTCCGGATGCTATTCTATTAAAGCCGGCAAGGCTCGAACCCCATGAGTTCGAAATCATCAAGACACACACCATTCTGGGGGCCAAAATGCTTTCAGGAAGCAATTCGGTCTTTTTAAAGATGGCTGAATCCATTGCCATGAGCCACCATGAAAAGTGGGACGGCACAGGGTATCCGAACGGGCTTAAAGAAGACGAGATCCCCCTGGTGGGGCGCATCTGTGCTGTAGCGGATGTTTTTGACGCGTTAAGCTCGGACAGGCCTTACAAAGGGGCCTGGTCCTTTGAGAAAACCATGGCCGAATTAAACAGGCTTAAAGGCAGCCATTTTGATCCAAAATTGATCGAGGCCTTTGAAAGCATCCAAGAGGAAATTAAAGCAGTTTATGAACAAAATTAATCATGTTATAATGGCAGGCTTTGTCGACAAACCAGCATAGGAAGGAAGAGACTATGGCGGAAAAAGTAGAGGTCAAAATCGATGGTAAAACACTGGAGTTTCCTGTTATCGTTGGAACGGAAGGTGAGAAGGCCTTCGATATCGCCAAATTGCGCTCCCAGTCCGGCTATATCACGCTGGATCCCGGTTTCAGCAACACCGGTTCATGCACCAGCGCCATCACCTATCTGGACGGTGACAAAGGCATCCTGCGCTACCGCGGCATTCCCATCGAGCAGCTGGCGGAAAAGTCCACCTTTGTGGAAACATCCTACCTGTTGATCCACGGCCGCCTGCCCAATCATGATGAACTGGAGGCCTTCTCTCATGCCTACAACGAGCATTCCATGCTCCATGAGGACATGATCAATTTTTTCCAGGCTTACCCGTCGACCGCTCATCCCATGGCCATCCTGTCCGCCATGGTCTGCGCCCTGTCGGCGTACTACCCTGAATTCACCAATGAAAGACCGACACCGCAGGAGATCGACCGCATCGCCATACAATTATTGTCCAAGGTGCGTACCATTTGCGCCTTTTCCTACAAAAAATCCATCGGCGAACCATTCGTTTACCCGCGCTATGACTTAAGCTATGTGCCTAATTTCCTTAACATGATGTTCTCCTCGCCGACCAGGCCTTACAAAATCGTCGATGAAGTGTCGCGCGCGCTTGTTGTGCTGTTTATTCTGCATGCGGACCATGAGCAAAACTGCTCAACCTCAACGGTCAGGCTGGTGGGCTCGTCCCACGCCAATCTGTATGCTTCCATTTCCGCAGGTATCTGCGCCCTGTGGGGGCCTTTGCATGGCGGCGCCAATCAGGCGGTCATCGAAATGTTGGAGATGGTGCAAAAAGACGGGGGCAATGTGGAGAAATACATCGCCAAGGCCAAGGACAAGAACTCAAATTTCCGGCTGATGGGTTTCGGTCACCGCGTCTATAAAAATTTCGACCCCAGGGCCAAGATCATCAAAAAGTGTGCCGACGACCTGCTCAACAAGTTGGGTGTCCATGATCCCTTGCTTGACCTGGCCAAGAAAATGGAGGAGGCAGCGCTCAAGGACCCCTATTTCGTCGAACGTAAACTCTATCCCAACGTCGATTTCTACAGCGGCATCATCTACCGGGCCATCGGCATCCCCTTGAACATGTTCCCGGTCATGTTTGCCATCGGCCGCCTGCCGGGATGGATCGCCCATTGGAAGGAAATGATCCAGGACCCTGCCACCAAGATCGGCAGACCATTCCAGATCTACACCGGTGAACCGAAAAGAGATTATGTCCCGATAGGAAAACGCTAGGAGCTCATTGTGATTTCATTTCGTCCCAAAACTCAACACGATAAGGACGCCACCATCGTCCTGTTAAGCAAAGGCCAAACCCACCCTCGTTTTAAAAAAGAATTGGAGAAGGGGGAAACTTATCCCGTTATTGAAGGGGACAAGGTAATCTTATTGGCGGGCCTGGGCGATGGGGATAAGTTATCATTGACCGACCTGCGTATCCAGGTGCGCAGGGCGCTGCAGTCCAGCTATCTTAAGAAAGCCAAGAGCGTTGAAATCGTTCCCCACAGCAAAGTTGATACGGCTATCGTAGCCATTATCGAGGGCGCTGTTATCGGCGCCTACGCCTGGGACAAATACAAATCCAGGGACAAAAATGACAAGACTATCAGGGACAAACGAATCACCATCGCCGTGGAAGAAAAAAAGGCCTACAAGGATGCCGTCACCATTTGCGAAGGGGTGACACTTACCCGCAACCTGGTCAATGATAACGCGGACAAAATTACCTCTGATTTTCTGGAGCAGGAAGTCCGGCGCCTGGTCAAGGGGCATAAGAATGTCCGCCTAGAAATTTTAAACCGTAAAGAACTTAAGGCTCGTGGCCTTAATTTTCATCTGGCCGTAAATCAAGGCAGTACCAAGGAACCGAAACTCGTCATTGTCCGCTATACTGGCGGCAAAAGCAATGAAGGTTATACGGCCCTGATCGGCAAAGGCATGACTTTCGATACCGGCGGCCTTAACCTGAAACCCACAGGCAGCATCGAAACCATGAAAATCGACATGGCCGGTGCGGCCGCGGTCTGCGGGATCATGAAAAATGCACTGTCCTTGGGGATCAAAAAAAATCTGCTTTTCGTTTTGGGCATTGCGGAAAATGCCATCGGTTCCGCGGCCTATAAACCGGGCGATGTTATCACCGGCTATGCCGGAAAATCCGTTGAAATCGGCAATACCGACGCGGAAGGCCGCCTGGTACTGGCCGATGCCTTTGCCTACATCGTCAAAAACTACAAACCGGCCAAGATCATTGACCTGGCCACCCTGACAGGCGCCTGTGTGGTGGCTTTGGGATTTGATTACACCGGACTTTTCTCCAACAGCGATGAACTGGCCCGCCAACTGCTTGCTGCGGCCGACAAGACCGATGACCGGGCCTGGCGCCTGCCCATCTATCCGGAAATCAAAGATTATATTAAATCGCCCATTGCCGACTTAAAAAACATCAGCAGCGTCAAGGGCGGGGGGGCCTGCACCGCCGCCGAGTTCCTTCATCAATTTACCGAAGGCACCACCTGGGCCCATCTGGACATTGCCGGCAGCTCCTACGCCGAAGGCGGCGGCCGCATGTATTTCGGCTTCGGGGCCACAGGGGCCGGAGTACGCTTGCTGACAAACTACCTAATGGACAATTAAAATGGATCATCGCATCGAAACCGACAGCATGGGGCAGGTGAAGGTCGCAGGCGACAAGTACTGGGGTGCGCAGACCCAGCGTTCCCTTGAAAATTTTAAAATAGGCGGGGACAGGTTCCCCA
Organism: Candidatus Omnitrophota bacterium; assembly: GCA_028870995.1. Taxonomy (GTDB): domain Bacteria; phylum Omnitrophota; class Gorgyraeia; order Zapsychrales; family Fredricksoniimonadaceae; genus JABDGZ01. Next base: position 13,389 of record JAGWOI010000015.1, read on the forward strand.
GGGAGATCATTAAGGCCTTAGGTGTACTTAAAAAAGCCGCGGCCCTCACCAATAAAGAACTTGGGATCCTGCCTGCCGACAAAGCGGATTTGATCGTCCGCGCCGCTGATGAAGTCATCGACGGCAAACTTGACGCCCATTTTCCGCTGGTGGTCTGGCAAACCGGCTCCGGCACGCAGACCAACATGAACGCCAACGAGGTGATCGCCAACCGCGCTATTGAGCTGGCCGGCGGGGTGATGGGCAGCAAAAAGCCCATTCATCCCAACGATGATGTCAACAAGGCCCAGTCCTCCAACGATACCTTCCCGACCGCCATGCATATCGCCGCCGTGGAAGAGCTCTTCCGCCGCCTGATACCCATGGTCAAGAAACTGCGGGAGGCCTTGCAGCAAAAGCAAAAAGGATTCCAGGACATCATTAAGATCGGCCGCACCCATTTGATGGATGCAACACCTTTGACGCTGGGCCAGGAATTCTCCGGGTACGTGCAGCAGCTGACCAGCGGACTCGAACGCATTGAGGCCTGCCTGCCGCATTTGTATGAACTGGCGTTGGGGGGTACCGCCGTTGGTACCGGGCTTAATACCCATCCGGAATTTGCCGTTAAAGCCGCAGCGCAAATAGCCAAAATCACGGGCAAACCCTTTAAAAGCGCCCGTAATAAATTTGAAGCCCTAGCCACCCATGACAGCCTGGTTGAGCTAAGCGGGACACTCAACACGCTGGCTGTTTCGCTCATGAAGATCGCCAATGACATCCGCTGGCTGGGTTCTGGCCCGCGTTCCGGCATCGGCGAACTGCATTTGCCGGAAAACGAACCAGGTTCTTCGATCATGCCGGGTAAGGTGAATCCCACCCAGTGCGAGGCCATGACCATGGCCTGCGTGCAGGTTTTCGGGAACAACACGGCGGTCGCGGTTGCCGGCTCCCAGGGCAACTTTGAATTAAACGTCTACAAACCGGTCATCATTTTCAATTGCCTTAATTCCATCCGTTTGTTGTCGGATGCCTGTGAAAGCTTCACCGACCATTGCGTATCAGGCATCGAGGCCAATCAATCCAGCATCAAAAAGCATCTTGATAACTCTTTGATGCTGGTTACGGCTTTAAATCCGCATATCGGCTATGACAACGCGGCCAAGGTGGCTAAGAAAGCATTTGCCGAGAATATCACCCTCAAGGAGGCTGCCGTCAAATTAGGACTTCTGACCGCTGAAAAGTTCGATTCCATCGTCCGGCCGCAGGACATGATCGGCCCTCACTGATATGAATATTCCCTATTGCTTCGAATTCGTAAGGTTGAGATAAACTCAATGGTTATTGGCGTTCCTAGAGAGATCAAAAACAACGAATGCCGCGTCAGCCTTTTGCCTGTTGGTGTTGAGGCCCTGGTGCGCGCCGGCCATCATGTGATCATTGAACAGAATGCCGGACTGGCCAGCGGCATCAGCGATGTCGATTACCAGACCGCAGGCGCCGAGATCGTTGATCTGCCCCAGGATGTTTTCAGCCAGGCCCAGATGATCGTCAAGATCAAGGAACCGCTGCCGGCCGAATATAAATTCCTTAAGAAAGACCAGATTGTCTTTACCTATTTTCATTTTGCCGCCAGCCGCGAATTGACCGAGGCCATGCTGGGCACCAAGATCACGGCCCTGGCCTACGAAACGTTACAGACGGAAGAAGGGGAATTGCCCTGTCTGACCCCCATGTCCGAGGTGGCCGGCCGCATGGCCGTGCATGAGGGGGCCAAATACCTGGAAGAACCCATGCACGGGCGCGGCATTCTGCTGGCCGGCGTTCCAGGCGTTTATCCGGCCGAAGTGGCGGTAATCGGGGCCGGGGTTGTTGGTTCAAACGCCTGCAAGATGGCGGCGGGACTGGGCGCCAATGTCACGGTGCTCGATATCAATTTAAACCGCCTGCGCTACCTTGAGGAAATCATGCCACCCAATGTGCATACGCTCATGAGCAATTCGCATAATATCCGCGAGGCCGTGCTTAAGGCCGACCTTGTCATAAGCTCTGTCCTTATCCGCGGGGCCAAATCACCGTGCATCATCGACCGCAAACTGGTCTCCCAGATGAAAAAAGGCGCGGTGATCGTCGATGTGGCCATTGACCAGGGCGGGTCGGTCGAAACTTCCCAGCCCACGACCCATGACAACCCCGTCTATGTCGTCGATGGCGTGGTTCATTACTGTGTCACCAACATGCCCGGCGCCGTGGCGCGCACCAGCACCTATGCCCTGACTAATGCCACTTTTCCCTACATCTTAAAAATTGCCAATGACGGTTATAAGAAATGGGCCAGGGAATCGCACGAGATCCGCACGGCCCTCAATATGACCGAAGGCCATTTGACCATTAAAGAAGTTGCTGAGACCTTTGACATCCCCTATAAAAAATTTGCGTAACAATTATCCTCTTTACGCAGGCATTTTGGGCATTGTCCTTTTGTGCCTGCTGTCGCGCCTCCCGCAGTTGATGAGTCCGTATTTTCATGCCGACTATAATGGTGACGAATGCGTCCTGGGGCTCATGGCCAAACACATGGCCCAGGGCAAAGAATTCCCTTTTTATTTCTGGGGCCAGGCTTACGGCTTTTGCTGGATCGAAGCCGGCGCTGTCGCCATTGCCATCAAATTATGCGGCATCAGCCTCTTTGCCTTAAAGATCCCCATGCTGCTGTTGTGGACCTTGGGCTGCGTGTTCTTTTATCTGGCCCTGTCCCGGTGGACTTCGAAATTCTACGGCTTTTGGATCTCAGCCTTGTTCATCCTTTGTCCGGCCTGGATGGGCTGGTCCATGCGGGCCAGGGGAGGGTATATTACGGCCTTTTTATTATCATCCCTGGTTCTTTTCCTGTTGACCCGTAAAAAAGGGGACAGGCCCCTTTTTTTGTTTATTGGTGTCTTAATGGGGTTTATTTTCTTCAGCAGTCCTGTTTACCTTCTGGGAATACTGCCTTTAATGGCCCACATGATGGGCAAACAAAAAGACTTAAAGGGCATTCCAACCTGCACCGCCGGTTTCATCGGGATTTTCATCCTCGGGAAGATCATGGCCCATCTCCAGAGCAACACGGATTTCTGGAATCCTGTCTGGTTCAGGCCTGACCCCTTAAAGCTTTACCTGGCGACCTTCACCAAAAGGGTTTTCAGTGTCCTGGTCCAGGACGCGGATAATTCCCGGGCCGGCATTCTTGTTGCCAATGCTTGGGGCGTGATGATAATAACCGGTCTGCTTACTATAAGACGCCGGTCAATTCCCTTCGCCATCGGCACTCTTTTAATATTGGCCTGCACATATTTTGTCAATTGTGATGATCAGTGGCGTTATCTGCTGCCCTTGAGCCTGTTTTTAATTTTATGGTTCGGCGTGCAAAGCTTTGAATGGATCAAAACGAATGCAGAGATGAAAATTTTAATAAGCCTGATGATAGGCGCCTTTATTATTACAGGCATCTTGATATCCTGGAACTATAAGGAAACCTACCGGCAGGGCAGTGCCTCATCGGGCTCCATGACCGAAATGCAGCGCATCAACACGATGATCGCCCACCTTAAAGCCTCAGGCGTCAAGTATGTTTACTCGCTTGACGACGACCTCTCCTGGAAACTGATATACTTTAGCAATGAAAAAATACTCTCAAGATGGATGAGCTTAAAAAGCCGTCGACCGCAGTATGTCAAAGCCGTTGACAGGGCTTTTCTGAATGGGCAAAAGGTCGCCCTGGTGGGCAATATGCTGGATGAAGTTCTTGCCTATCTTATTGTCGAAAGTGAAGGCAGGCCGGTACTGCCGGCTGATCCTTATTTTGTGTGCCTTGACCCGAGCCAACAATTGATTTTCTACAAGCTAAGGTTTCAGATAAAGCCTAATGCCTGACGTAAGGGTAAAGTATACTCAGCAGGTATTTAATTTTTCCCTCGGGCTGATAATGCAGTTGATAGCTCTTTAAAGCAAAGGCAAAGGCCTGGGAATATTGGCTGCGTTGGGCGGCGTCGATGGCCATATCGAACAATGAATCCGCCGCATTTTCCTGCGAACCCACCAGCAGATACGCATGAGAATACCGGCCATCTTCAAGAGGCCTGGTGATGTACGGCGTCTGGTCAAAACCATACCCTGAGTTGATAAAAATAATACGCCGATGCGGATATTGTTTTAAAAGATCATCGGCAAAGACACGCCTATCGAAATGCCACAAACCCCAGCTGCACGTGCCGGGGACATCGTCCTTGCCCTCTGTAAAAAAGGCATAATAATCAGGATACAACTTAGACAGCTCTTGGTTTTCGGCGCCGCCGCTGGAATCATTGCCCATAAACAAGGCATATTCCGGGGTGGACAGGGGCAATCTTAAGTAGCTTCCGATATAAATACTATGGGGATACTTGGCATGTATCATCTCGCTAAAGCCGACGACCTCCCTGGTTAAAGCCGCGATCCTGGAAGAATACTGCAGGGTGATGATGGAGCAAACGATTACAGAGACAATTATCAGTAAAAGAGCGGCCGTTCTAAAAACTTTCTTGCCGGCAACACGTTCCAAATAAAAAAGAACAAGAGCAGGTGCCAGGGAATCAACGGCTATAACAAGATAATGATCATCAAAATGTTTGGCAATAAGGACAAATTGCAAAAGTACCATAAGACTAACGGCGCGTACGAAGAAAGATGAACGGGGGAATAGCAGAAAAGCGGCCGGAAGCAGGACAAAAAACCAGTAATTATGAAAAATATAGGCCCAAGTGGCCATGTATTCTTTAATATCGATAAAACCGGCATTACCGTTGCCGTAATGACCGGTGTGGGTCAAAAGGGCGAAAAGCCAGGCCCATAATAGACGGTAGCTGGAAAGAATGGGGATCGTCCATAACATAAACGATGCTGCAGTAACGACCACGGCAACCGGCTTCATGGGCCATCGGGCAAAAAGCAAGATCAGCCCCAGCAACGGCAGAAAGGTGAGCTTAGTGGCAATTCCAAAGCCGCAGATAAAGCTTAGAATAAAAACAGTAAAATTTTTGTCCTTGTTGTCCTTAGAAAAATGCAGCTTAAGAAGAAACAAATTAAAAATATTGGTTACGGCAATCAACATGGGTTGGGCATTAACATTATCAAAAGCGCAAGGATGATCATTGAGCTTAAGCCGCAAAGTCAGTAAAAATACATTCGGCAGTTGGGACAACAGCACGGCAACAACATCGCCTGTTTTACGGTAAACGTAATGACCCAGCAATACCGAAGTTAGAGCGATCAACAATAACAAAACGGCATTGATGGCATTTAAATAATATTCCGGATTTAACAGCACCTGCCTGACGGTTTCCGTCATGGTATGGCCCATGTTGAACATCAGGATGACAAGCTGGCCGAGAACTTGGACAGGTACGCCGGGTTGGGTGCACAACACGGAGGGAAGGCCTTTGACTAAATTGACGCTGTTTAAAAGGTAGATATAGGAATCATCCGCGTATTGCCAGAAAGGACCGAGGGCCGACTTCAGCCAAAAAGAAAGGGCAATGACAATAGCGGGAAGTAGAAAAATGAACCAGTAACGGCGCAGAAAATTCATGAATGCTAAGAATTATAGTACATAAAAAGGCACAAAAGAAGCTTTGGTTTAAGAATAAATTTATTGACGGGAAAGATTAAGAAATTAGAATAAGGGTTATGGTTTCATACGAAGAACGCCGTGACAGTATCAGGGCCAAACGCATCATCACGGTCCGCCACCGTCTCGTCAAGCACAATAACCGCAAGGTCCATTCCATGTGGCAGCTGGCCACCACGGAAAACATGTCGCTAAGCGGCCTGCTTTTTGTCAGCGCCCTTCCTTATCAAGCCAATGATGTCATCGAGCTTCACATCATAATGTCCGGCCTTATTGATATTTTTAACGGTTTTGGCAGAGTGGTGCGCGTCACCCGGAACAAAGGCGGCTATTACAAGGTGGGCGTCAGGTACATCGATCTTAAGCCCAAACGCCGTCCGGCCAAATCCCTTCTGGCCTCATCCAAATAATGAATAAAAGGAATTTCTTCCTGCTCTGGGGACTTCTGCTGCTGGAATTCCTCTATATTTTCACCTTTCTTTTGAATTATGATCTATCCTGGATGAATCCCGAAAAAATCGGCGTGCATGCATGGATCCTGTCCAATGGTTCCCATTGGCAGACAGGGGACTGGACCAAATTCCTTAATACCCAAGCCATCGAACTCAGCGCTGACCGCCTGTCGCGGCCTCTGTCAAATTTTGTGGAAGTGGTTGACACCAAATGGCGCGCTTGGGCTTGGAACTTCATCACCCCGCACCCGTCCTTATCGCTGCAATGGCCGTTCATGTTCATTCTATTGCCCTGGCTTTTATACCGGACCCTGGTCAATATGGGCTGCTTTCCCTTGGCGGCCTTGACAGGCGTCTGTATTTATCTGGCCTCGCCGGGTTTCCTGGGCCCCTTGGTCATGCTTTTTCACCCGGCCAAGAACCTGGCCAACTTTTTCGGGATTTTAGGTCTCTATTGCTTTTCTTTGAATTATAAAAAACTGCCATCCTTGCCGCAGAATGGAGGCAGGGGAGTGGTAATAGCAGGCTACTCAGCCCTTTTCTTAGGCTTTCTATCGGATGAGACCGGTCTTTATGTTTATCTGGCGGCACTCCTGTTATTTCATCGCTTGTGGATACGCTTGTGGCAGGAAAAACATTACGGCCTGCTCTCCGGATGGCTGATCCTTCCTGTTCTTTACCTAATATCGATCCAAATCATCCTGCCGTATTTGCATTGGATCGTCCTGGGCAGCCACGTGCATTTGAATGGTTATGAATCCTATCCATCCATCAAATCACTGTTCTGGCCGGATTGGAGCATGCTTTGGCTTAACAGCCGCTTCCTTTTCGCGGACCATCCGCACTGGCTTATCAATTACAAGCAATTGGCAGAATATCCTCTTCTATGGACCATACAGGCGGTCTATGTCCTGACGTTTTTATACCTGATATTCTTATTTTTTAAGTCCCTGTCCCGAAGCGACGTCCAGCAAAAAGCTTTTCTTAAACTCCTTGCGATTGGAATTGTATTAATGGCCGGCTACTGCTTTTTTCAGACCTTCCAATTGTCCCGCAATGCCAAAGCCTGGGGGGTTTGGTGGTATGGCAGTCTATTTTCGCTTATTTATATTTTTCCCCTGGTTTTCTTCCTGCAATTCCTTTTTCTGCGTCATCAAAAACTTTGCTCACGGGCAGCGCTCATTGCCTTGATCTTTGTGGCCAACGGCCTGATCTTCACCACCTACCGCCTGGGGATCTGCAAACTTCAAAACTTAAACCGGTCGGCCTACAGCTACATAGACATATTTAAAGGTATCCAGAACCCGTACGGATCATTTTCATTTAGTGAATCCCTGGAAATAAGCCGCTGCCGGTGGATGTACACCCATTTGTATTGGCGCAAGTGGAAGGGTTTGCCTGAGGATATCGACCAGGCGGCCGTAAATAAATGTTATTCCGGTCCATTCGGCGGCGATTACTATTTTCTGATCAGTGAAAGAAATTATCTGCCCGCAGAACTTCGGTAAATGTCCGATATCAAAATAGACAAGCTCATCCGCAGCCGGCGAAAGACCATCGGCCTGCATATCACCAGCGATGCCAAGCTCATTGTCCGGGCGCCGGTCTTTGCTTCAACCGCCTTCATTCAGGACCTTATCCGGCGCAAAAAATCCTGGATCAGGGCCAAACAGGATTTTTATAAGCAGCGGCCCAGGACGACCAGAAAATTTGCAGCAGGGGAAGAATTTTTATTTTTAGGAGAACCCTATCCTTTGACCGTTGCCGAGGACCTGCCCAAGGCCGTGGTTTTCGACGGTGCCTTAAAAATCTCCAACCTTGTTTTATCCAACGCCCGCGACCATTTGGAATGCTGGTACAAGACCCTGGCGCTTGAGCATATTACCGCAAGGGTCATGTATTTCGCCCAAAATGCGGGCCTGACCTACAAATCCATCCGGGTCAACAGCGCCTCCACGCGCTGGGGATCGTGCGGCTACAACGACAGCTTGAATTTCAGCTGGCGGCTCATCATGGCTCCGCCCAGCGTCGTTGATTATGTCGTCATCCATGAGCTGGCGCATTTAAAGCAAAAGAACCATTCACGCAGGTTCTGGGCTGAGGTCAGCCTTATGATGCCGGATTACAGGAAAGAGGAGGCATGGCTCAAAGAAAACCACCATTTGCTGCTCTGGCCTTAAGCTTCCTGGTCCCGCTTACGTTCTTTAAATTTGCCGGCGTATCCGTGCCGTCTGCAGCGCCGTCATCCTGTCATTTTCCTAACTGCTTCTCTAGGCTTTATTCCGGATAATCAGCAAAACCCAAAATGTTTATCCCAAGCTGCGAGAAGGTCCACTTCAAAAACCATTGGAATAATCACGTACAAAAGGCTTCCCGAAGGCAACCAGGTTCTTTGCCGCCAATAAATGACGGGGCTCATCGGACCAAGGAGGGGTGATGACGCTGTTAACGCGGTACCAGAAGAAAAGGAAGGCTGTGAGAAAACAAAAAATCGTTATTGCCAGTTTGTTTTGCTGGTTATAACGGGAGGCCAAAGCGACAAGGGGACGTTAAATTAAAAGGATAGATAACTGAGCTTTCTATATATAACAACTTAACATAACATATATTATAGGAAGTTGATAAAATGAGTTTTAAGGGCAGGATTTCGGTCCTTTTTTAAGAATTAGCGCAGCTAGTCAGCGCCTTCGCCCATTGGGTCATCCTTTCTTTGTAAAGAACGTTGGACAGACAACTCTTAAAACCCTCTCTTCCAATGAATCATATATTTTTATCATAAAACAGACCTTAATTCAATGCCTTCTCTTAATTTTTCTCTATTAAAGCGACTCTTGAAAACCCATATTCTAACTATATGAGATTGTAGTTAATTAAATCTTCTTATACCTCGTGCTTCGTCCTAAGCCGATACGTTCCACCTTCCTTAACTGTATTAATTTATTTAATGCTTGGGCAACGGTTGGCAAGACAACCTTTGTTTTCTCAGAAATTTCCCGGGGTGAAGCCTCTGGTACGGTCTGCAAGAATTCCCACACAGCTGTTTGTTTGGCCGACAATATTTTTTCAATATTCTCTTTAGATAACAAATCGATCGCCATTTGAGATTGCTGAAGCATCATTGTCAAAAAGAAATCCAACCAGGGCAATATGTCCGCCTTCTTGGTTTTCATTGTTTTCTGGCTCTTGCGTAAAGCCATGTAATAATCGGGTTTATTATCCTCTATGAGTTTCTCATGCGACACATAAGGCACAAAAACATATCCGTTTTGGAGCAAAAGCAAGTTGGTCAGGACCCTTGATATCCGGCCATTACCATCCTCAAAGGGATGGATATGCAGAAATTCGACCAAAAAATTCGCAATGACCAATAAGGGGTGGTATCGCTGTCCATCAAAAGCCTTGCCAGTTGCTTCAACTAATTCATGCATTTCTTTGGATGTTAAATACGGCGGAGTCGTATCAAAGAGAACGCCGATCGACTGCCCCGCTTCATTGATCATCAGGACCTTATTTTCTTTTTTCTTGTACTCGCCCAGGTGGAGCTTGTCCTTTGCAACATACTTTAACAATTCCTTATGTAAATGTTTAATCGTGTTCTCACTAAATTTAATGGTCTGCCAAGAATCAAAGACATTCCGAAGCAATTCAAAATACCCCTTCACCTCCTGCTTGTCTCGATCACTGAATCTTTGAATAGAAATGCCCCGCATTAGCTTTTCGATATCTTCATCAGAAAGCCGCGCGCCTTCGATGCGAGTCGAGGCCCCGGTTGAAGTTACAAGAACAAACCTTTTTAATCGGTTTAGAACCTGCGGATGCAGACGTACGCCCCCCACCCATTGCCCTTTTAATTCATCGATCTTGGCAATCTTGATAAGGACCTGTTGCGGCAAATTGTCAATTCTTTGTGTAAAAGTCATATATTCTTTTGTGATAAATATATTAGATTATATCAGATTATATGATATTACGCAAGCTTGGAACTTTTACCTGCCGGCAAGAAGCTGCCGGTATTTGTGCCAATAAGCCGACATGGCTGTGATCTGGCAAAAAACCATGACCGACGGCAACAGCAAATTTTGCAAACCCGGCATTAAAAACAGGTTAAAACAATAAATGTTCAAGGTGACCGACGCAATAATGACCAGCGCCAGAGGTACCGCAATCCCCGTCAAAAGCAAGAATCCGCAGGTTGTTTCAGTCATTTTCAACAATATGAAAAAATAACCCGACCCCATCATGCCGGTCATGAAGGCCTCTGCCTTGGGCGGCAGCGGCGGGAAAGCCGCATGATACAAGCCCAGCGCCATGGCCAGCCCCATACCGCCGAAAATAAAATAGATCAACCCCAAAACGATCCGCGCCACCGATTGGACTTTCGCCATACCCCCTCCTTTAATTTTCTAAAAAATTTGCGGCTTCTTTTATATGGTAAAATACAGCTAAAAGTCGATTATTTCAAGGTTCTGATATAATAAAATCATGACAAGAAGCATTCTCTTACTTTCAGTCTTTATATTAGTCTTAATTCCACCCGCCTGGAGCGACGGTTACTGGCACTACAACTACCACGGCAGCGGCCGCGACACCACCTATTCGCAAAAGATAGGCGATTACTATGACCTGGGTTTCATTCCCCATACGCGGCCGGTGGATGCGGTTGGATTTAATGTAGGATCATCTCCACTGCCGATGCCTCCGCCCATCCAACCCGATCCCGGCAAGCCGGATCAATACACCGTAAGATTCCCTGACGGACAGGGCGGCATCACGGCGGTGGTCCTTAAAAGATCAGGGGAAGGTTTTGTAGGCCCAAAAGGCGAGTATTATCCGGAATTCCCAAGACCATGGCAGCTGCAGATGAAATATGCCGGAGCTAAAAGGTAAGCTTATTTGATCGATCTATAAACTAAAAAAGCAAGCAAAAGCATGAACAGCCCAGCGATAAGGCTTATGCTTAAAGGTATGGTGTAGCTTCCTATCGTAACCGGGAATTGAAAATACAATCTTGATATGTGCACTATGCCCATAAACAAAAAGACCGCTGCCGCTGTCAGCAGCACCAGATTATTTTTCATACACCCTCCCCTGCCGGCTTTTATACCCGCATTCCCCGTCCCCAGGCCAGGAATGGCCTTGAGCGAGTTTCCGACTTATCGGGACGCAGGTTAGAAGCTTTCCTGAAACCGTATGCCACTGGCCGAAGCGATGCTCATAAACTACACAATAATATTTTCCGGAGGGATCTTTGCGCAGGTTTTCACACGGATCTTCCAGCGCACCGCAGCAAGCCCCGCAGCGATGGCATAGACCTTCCCATTCAAGGTTTTTGGTGTCTATCCACTGGTTGTAGCGTTCTAAATCTTCCTTAAGCATACACCAGCAGTCTACACCTATTACTTCTTCTTGGCAGTAGTTTTTTTCTTGGGCGCCGCTTTTTTGGCAGGAGCCGCAGGCTTTTTCTTAGGCTTGGCCTCCGGCGCTTTAGACGCTTGTTTAACCGGGCTTAAGGTAGGTGCAATATTGGAATAACCATCCTCGGCGCGTGTGGGACCGCCGCCTCTTCTTCTGAGACTGAAGCATTCCTTGCAATAAACCGGGCGACCTTCTGCCGGCTTAAACGGCAGGGAGTCCTCTTTACCGCAGTCGGCACAAGTTATCTTATGCATGATCTTTTCCTGGTGCTTCTGGGGCTTAACCATCAAGGCGGGCGTCGCCATCATGCGGCCCATCAAAACATCCAGCTTTTTATCCAACGAAGAAATCTGTTCTTGCAGCCTGGCGATCAAATCAACCACTTCAGATCCTTTTTGACCTTTCATTAAATCCCCTTTCATGTACTTGCTTCATCTAACCCTAAAAACCTGAACCTGGGCAAGCTTTTTCCGTCGACAACCACTTGTTCTTGAAACATCGCCAACGGCCTCACCCAGAGCGCATCTTCTGGAAAATTACCCTTATAAAGGGCCTTGTAAACCACCAGCTTCTCTTCCGTCTCTGTATGAATAGCGACCCCGAGCACTTGATAACGCTTGCCTTTGTAATGCTCGTAAATGCCTTCTGCAACGCCGTTCATTTTTCTTTGATCAATTTACGGTTGATGACGATGGTATTGTCCATGGAGCCCCATTTGGTCCAATACAAATGCTTGCCGATATCAAGGCAGGCATAGGGCGTACCCTGAAAAGAAATGACATAACCGTACTTTTTGATGGGCTGGACAAGCTTATCGAGGACTTCCTGATGATGATCGCCTTCACAAATATAAAATTGGTGGGTTTGGGTTTCGCTGGTTTTCCAATCAAGCTTCTCTATGGAAGGCTCAACCTTTATCTTCATCGGCCTTTTTATTATATCACCCGGCCGCTTAATGCAATTGAAAGATAAAGAAAATTAAGCTATCAATCTTTATCGAAATGACAACCTGCCAGATACAAATTTATGCAGAATGCTTGAAATCAACGTCTGATAAGGAATCCCTTCTTCCGCCGCACGCGCACGGAGATTCTCTAGATCACGGCTGGCCATTCTTATATTGACCCGGCAGTCCTTCCGCAAAGTTCGGGCCGCTGCTTTTTGAATAAGCCTCGCTTCTTTAGTAAAGTTTTTAACTCTTTTTAATTCCCCGCGCTCGTAAGATTCGAGAATTTCTTTTTCTTCCTGATCTAATTTAATTGCTTTCATGGCTGTTATCTCCTTCATTAAGATAAAAATTAGTGGCCTTGCGTGAAGGAAAAATGGTTTTTAGAAACCACCCCTTTACTGTCTTAATGCAAGGAACCATATAAATATAATTGTCAAATTTTACGAACATGATCTTCTGATTGGGATACTTGGCTTGGTTGGGATGATCAGCCATCTCCACCAGTCCGCCCTGCTCCAGAGCGACAGCGATATCCTCAAAACAAATTTGGCGTTCCTTTTTAAGTAAAGCGTTCTTTTCGTTGTTCCAGTCCAATTGCACACTTGTAATATAATACATTGTGTGCCTTTTGGCAACTGAATTAAAAGCAGACTACTTATTCTTACCCATCGAGGCGCCTTCGATGGCGGCTGAGGTGAGCTTGAAAAGGTTTTGGATGAACTCTTCGCTGTGGCCTTCGGGGCTGCCTGGCCCGTTCCTGAAAGAAAGGTTCAAGACGCCCAAAACGCTCTGGCTGCCGGTCACCAGCGGCATGACGATGGAATACTTGATTTCCGGCCTTTTGAGAAGATGCTTGATGCGGTTATTGGGATGTTCGCTGTCGATGACCAGGGTCTTTTTCTCCTTCATGGCAAATCCGGCCAGACCCTCGCCCTTTTTCATAAAGGTCCTTTCTACCCAGCGATCATCCAGCCCGCGGGAGACCTTGACCAGGAATTCATCGGTCCTCTCATCGACCGTCATGATGGAGCCGCTTTCGGCCTGGGTCATGACCATGGCCATATCGAGGATGGCCACAAAGATCTCATCCATATGCACTGATGGCCGTAACCCCAAGACCTTGGACCTGATCTCGCTTAGAAAAGCGCCGCGGCCAAACTGCCCTTGGGGCTTCTTATGCTCATTATTGGCCTGGACCATGTATTTTGAAAGCTCCTGAAGCAGCTCCAGGATGGAATGCAGCCCGGCCTGGGAAAGGACGCGCACCTGATCGATCTCATCCAGGAAATCCTGGCTCCAGGCCCCGCGTCCGCCAACCATCTCTTCATACTCTTCACGCCTGAGTTTTTTATTCAGGATCACCGGTCCCACGATGATATAAGCCAAAGGTTTTTGCGCCTCCGAATGCACGGCCATTGCAAAGCTGCTCAAGCCAAAGAAATCCTTGTACTCCAAATATCCCTCGGGCGAGGCGGTAAACTTATCCAAAATATTAGATTCGATCTTATGGCCATTGCCTTCAGTACCCTGACCATAATAAGAAACCAGACGCCAGCCGTAAAGGTCGCTTTTCGGCGTCAACAAGACCTTGCCCTTCGCATCGACGATAAAGATATTGATCTTTAAAACGTCGATGAAGCTGTAGACGATAGGCTTAAGTTTTTCAAACTGAATAATTTCGTTTAAGTCCATAAAATCACTATTTAAAAGAGATCCCGTACTTCTTCATCTTGTTATATAAAGTCGTGCGATTGATCCCTAAGCTCGCCGCCGTAAGACTACGGTTGCCGTTCATTTCTTTAAGTTTCGCCAAAATGAGCTCCTTGGCAGGTTCTTCCAAGCCCTCTTTTAAAGACTGGACAACGCGCCCGTCCTTCCTGTCCAAATTAAAACTTGCCGGCAGATCGCGCTTGTTGATGCAGTGCGTCTGGGCCATGATAACGGCCCCCTCGATCACGTTTTCCAATTGTCTGATGTTGCCCGGCCAATGATATTCCCTGAAAAGCTTAATGACCTCATCGGAAACCTCCTTGACCTTCTTATTATTCTTCTCATTGGAGGCACGGATGAAATAGTCCACCAGGAAACCTATGTCTTCCTTACGCTCGCGCAACGCAGGGATGGCAATGGGGATCACATGAACGCGGTAATATAAGTCTTCCCTGAATTTCCCCTCCCCCACCAGCTTGGTAAGGTCCTGGTTGGTAGCCACGATCACGCGGGCCTTGGCCTTGCAGACCTTGCTGTCCCCTACCCGCTCGTAACCCCCATCCTGCAGCACGCGCAGCAATTTCACCTGCAGTTCCGGTGAACAGGTATCGATTTCATCCAGGAAGATGGTCCCTTCGCCGGCCATCTCAAAACGGCCCGCCTTATCGCGCATGGCACCGGTGAAGGCGCCCTTAACATGGCCGAAAAGTTCGCTTTCCAACAGCGTCTCAGAGAGGGCCCCGCAGCTGACTTCCACAAAAGGCTTGTCCTTGCGATGTTCGTCATGAGCGTGGATAGCCCGGGCAACCAGCCCCTTGCCCGTGCCGCTTTCGCCGGAGATCATGATGGTGGCGTTGGTCGAAGCCACAGATTCAATGAGCCGGTAGACCTGCTGCATGGGCTCGCTCTGGCCAACGATCCCATAAAAAAAGGATCGCTTTTTGCTTTCCACCATGGCCTTCAATTCACTGTTTTCCTTCAAAAGTTCTTTTTTCTCGATGATCCTGGCAATGATAAGCTTAATCTCATCATCATTGATGGGCTTGGTGACATAATCAAAGGCATGCTGTTTCATGGCCGAAACAGCCGATTCGATGGTGCCGTAGCCGGTGATCACAATGACCTCGGTTTGAGGCGAATGGCGCTTGATAAACCGCAAAAGCTCGATGCCGTCGGCATCCGGGAGCTTGAGGTCGGTGATGACGATGTCGAAGACATTCTTCTGGGCAAGCTCCTTGGCCTCCTGCATGCTGGAAGCCATCTGCGCCCGAAACCCCTGGATCTTGAGGATCTCGAAGAGGGATTTGCGGATTAGAGGCTCATCGTCGACAATCAATATATGGTAATGATGATTACGTTCTTTCATGGGTTCAACGGTAAAAGCACGGTAAAAGTTGTGCCCTTGGACGGAGCGCTTTCGATTTGAATCTTTCCGTCATAAAGCCGCACCACCTCGCTGACGATGGTCAACCCCAGGCCGCAGCCTTCTTCCATCCCTTTGGTGGTGAAAAATGGCTCAAAAATCTTGTCAATATTCTGCTGCGGGATACCCCTGCCCGAATCCGACACCTGGATTTTGAGCATCGCCCCCTGCATTGACGTAGCGATCTCGATAGCACCTTTGCCGTCAATCGCATCAATGGCATTGCGGATGATGTTAAAGACGATCCTTTCCAGGCCGCGGTCGGTCATTGGCGGCAGATGTTCCTGCAGGCGGCGCGTCACTGTAATATTCTTATGCAAAAAAGAAGATCTTAATTCCTTCAGGGTTTGTTCAATGCAAAAATTGACGTCAACCTGGGTAGTCGACGAGGCGGTATTGCGCGCGCAGTCCAGAAGGCTTTTGACGATATTGGCCATGCGTTTAAGACCCTGACGGGCTTCCAGCAGGTATTCACGGACAACTTCATTATTTTCATCCAAGTGCTCAAGAGAAAGATTGGTGTAACGGATGACGCCGTCCAAGGGGTTGTTGAATTCATGGGCAATACCGCCGGCTAATTTTCCTAAGGAAGCCAGGCGTTCATGCAAGACGACCTCCTTTTTCAGCCGTGCCGCCTCCTGGTTGGTCAAACCCAGCTGATTTTTGAGCATGAGGCGCTCATAATTCAACGCGATCTGGCTGGATAAGAAATCCAGGACCTTCAATTCGTTCCGGTTGAATTTCTTGCGGGAGGTCTTGTCGGAAATATTGATGACGCCGATCAGTTTGTCCTTGGTCATCAAAGGAGAGCAAATAAAGGACGGCGACTGGTAGCTGCGGCGTGACTTGAAATTCGCGAAGCGCTTGTCGTTGCTGATATCTTCAACGAGAATGGGCGTCTTGGACTGGGCCACACGGCCCATGACACCCTCGCCCAGGCGCTTGCTTATTTTGATCTGTTCGTCCCTGGCCAGCCCCTGGCAGGCCTGCAGCACCAGATGGTCGCTGCCCGGCTCCAGCAGGAAGATGGAACCGCGTGAGGCCCGGAAGAGTTCAAGGATGTCCTTTAACGAACCCTCCAGCAACTCTTTAACGCTCTCCGCGCTAAGCGCGGAGGTGCATACGGAGTTGATCCGTACCAGGATTTTTTGTTCTTTCAAAATCGGTTGCATCGCTCTATTTTGAATTTTGGGGTACAGGGGCCGTGAAAGTCAAATTTTTCTTCTTAAGCATTTCTATACTGGCAACCATCCGTTTAATAACAGCGTACATGGGGTGATCAGGATATTTCTTGATAAACTCTTTATAAATCGCAATGGGCGTATCATAATCTTTCATACGCAATATGGAGACCCTATTGATGATCAGCATTGCTTCGCCTATACTTTTATCAGTATAATTCATAAACATCATTTGCTTCGCATACTGGATTGAATTGCGCCAATCCTGCCGCATAAGTGAAGCAGTACATAACATTTTCAGCGCTTCGACCTTGATTTCCTTTTGAGGATAGCGCTCCTCCAGATTTTTATATTGCCTGATGACCTCGGTATATAAAGCGGGAACATCAGAAGGTTCATTTTTGGCTTCTTGGCTGGCGATATATAATGGCAGCTTCAACCCGACCGTGGTAGTCGGATATTGACGGATAATCGACTCATATTGGCTGCGCGCCTTATTCCAATTCCCCTGCCATTCGTAGGTCTCTCCAATAGCAGCCAAAGCTCTGACTATATTTTCCTTATCATTAGGGAAATCAACAGGTATCTGGGCAAGGTCTTTGCGTGCCGCGTCATAATTCTTTTTGATCAAATCCACCTTGGCAATGAACATGTACGCTTCGGGGGCAAGAGGTGAATGAGGATAGGCCTTGATAAAACTTCTATAGCGTTCAATAAGCTGACTAAAGGCAGCATCAGGCGTAGATTCCGGTTCGCGTGACACCAGGTCCATCTGCTTATTTATATTCCATAGACTACGCTCTGCATCATATTCGCCTTTCCAGGACAAGGCGCTCAGCACAACATAGACCACAACCAGGATAAGGACCGATCTTGTGATGACTTTTTTCATTTAGATGACTCTTTGGAATACAGATAATACGTGACAGCAGCTGCTGAAATCACACAATCCAGCAAGGTTGCACAAATAACGCTCAATACCAGCACGATCAATTCCATCTCCGGAAACATCGACGAGGTTATAAGATCGATCCTGTCGCGTGCGATCAGCACCGGCAAATAAAATACCGTTGCTATCAAAACAAAAAACAGCGTGACCCAAAACGACCGAAAAAACATCTTAAGCCCCTGCCATAAAGCACCAAAAATTTTCTTTTTTTCCAGTACGATGATGGGTACCACATAAACAAAGAGCGCCGTAATGAATACGCCGGCCAAAAATTGAACAGGTATTTCACTGGCCATAACAATCTTTTTGATGGTGCCATGGATGCCACCCGGAGCCTGGATGGCCGCCGCCCAGATATAAAGACGGTGGTACAGTTTGGCAAAACCAAAAAAGAAAGCATAGGAGAGGCACGCCGCCAGGAACACATGGAGATAGGACGGCAGGCAGTCTTTCAAGGCCTTTTTAGGCTTCATTCGTTCATTATTATTGTAAGCCCCGATGATCCTGATAGAGACAGCCAGCAGGAAACTGCCGACCAAAAGATCAAGGAGTGATTGAGCATAATAAAACAGCTTGGGCAAAAGATAAAAATTATAGGGATAGTGCACGTAGGCCTGGCCCCAAATGCGGCTGATCAAAGGGCCAAAAAAGACGGACAACGGCGGCCTGGGCGCGAAGAATAAGATTTCAAGGACCAATAGCTGCAGGAAAATGCTTATGACCAAAGGGTAAAAAATGATGGGATAGCGGGTAAGGAGTGTCAGGACAGACTTCAAAATGCTGATGGGCTTGGGAGCAACCGGCGATTTTGGCATTGCGGAAGATAATATCATAACTGCTAGGCCCAGTCCAGCTTAAAGAAAAATCAATTCACAAGGTGTTAAAAAAGCAGACATTGAAAGTCTGCTTTTAAAATTCTTAACGCGCAAGTCGAATATTTCAGAAGATTCTTACCGAGCCTGCTTCAAACACGATCTCGACACCTTAAAACGGAAATACATCATCATGATGACGATACCTATGGCCCAGAGAAACAGAGTTGCCGGTTCAGGATCATGTATGGAAGCCATACCCGGCCCCGGATCTCCTCCGCCTGGGGTGATTATACCGCCACCTGTCGGACCTCCACCGGTAATGCCGACAGAGGCACCGCCTGCAGCGCCAGAGGATGAACCACCACCCCCGCTGATGCAGCCGCTTAACATAAAAGGCAGGGTCGCAAAGAATATAAAATTAAATACTCTGGTTAATTTATTCTTCATGATAATTTTGGAAGCACCTTGACTCCCACGACCATAAGAAGGCCCATGGCCAGCAGAAGCCACGTAGAAGGCTCAGGAGCAGGGGTCAATACGAGCTGAGCCTGGGCTGGCGCGCCATTGGCACCATACAACTGAATAATATCTACTCCGTAGGTGCCGTTATTAGGAGAAAATGCCGCCGCAGTGCCGCCAAGATCATTGATGGCAAGATTGTAGAAGGGATCCGTTGAATAAGACGGAAAGCCGGCAACTGTTTGGTGGCCCTGAAATTCCCATAAGGCGCTTTGAAGCTCCCCGTTGTCGCTTTTTCGGGTGGGGGTATCCGTGTAATTATAGCCAGTCAGGGTGCCGGTGGCAAATTTGTCATAGAGATACGCTGCGCCCAAGCTTAGCTTTTGACCTGTGCTTGCCATATCGGTGAGAACGTAGGAATATGTGTGGCCGGGATAAAAATACACATTCGATTCAACGCAGAAGGTCTCAAACCCTCCATTCAGGGTTGCTTCCGGCGCATAAGCGCTCATGAAATCATTGGGGTTCGTTTTAGCCGTAAACTCACCGCCGTCTTTATAGGAATAGATATTCTGGTACAAGGTAACACTTTGTGCCCTGGCTGTCGAAAGCCCTGCCAGCAGCATAAAGACTACCAAAATTATTTTACTAAAATTCATCATTACCTATTCTTTCACTATTTTATTAATTCCCGCATGGCTTTTACGGCTGTGAGGGAAGCCGTAAAAGACCATGCAGGAATTTTTTGAAACTACTTAAGCTATGGCTACCCTTTTTCTCCAGGCAAAGCCAAAGAGAGCCGCCACACCCAGTCCAAAAAGCATCAAGGTCATCGGTTCAGGAGCCGGAACAACATTGGAAACCAAAAAGACTTCGTCTTTATAATCATTATCCGATGGAGATAAGGGATTATCTTCCCAACCCATCAAATAAGTGTTTTGCCCAAGCGTGATCTGCTTTGTTGTAGTACCGTTATTGACATAGAAGGTTGTTCCATTCAGCTGCGGCAGGTAAAATGCCAGCATATGCTCGCCCTTGTCGGAATTCAAGCCGGTATCTGAATACCAGGTTGTCGGCAAATGGGTGATATGAGATACTGTAGTCAGAGCAAACCCAAAATGCCCGCTTTGGTTTCCTGCATTGCCAGGGAATGGATTTGAGATGCTGCCATTACCCAAAGTCGTAAAGCCGGTTTCAGAAGGAGCTATGTAATTAATACTGGAAGGGCTGCCCTGAGGAAAAACGCCTAAGGTATCAGTATTGGCTGCACCGATGCTGATAACCGCCACTTCGGCCTTAGACCCAGCAGGAGCTAATTCTTCCCAATAAGCATCAGGCCCGGTGTATTCATAATTAAGAGCCGCTTGGGTGTTGGAAGTCAACCCTGGTGAGGCCAATCCGGCTGAGGTAAAAACATAGTTGATGTCCTGATAAACCTGATTAGGAACACCGGAATTGTTCGGGATGATGAGCGGGTTGGCCCATGCCTTACCGCATCCCAGAACTAATCCAATACTGGCTAAAAACGTTAGAATTAATTTTTTCATTTTCTCTCCCTCACTTGATGGTTTACTATGCAACTTTTAATTTCTTCCTAAAAAATATGCCCGAAACAAACAAGGCCAAAACTAACAACACTAAGCTGGGCGGCTCTGGCGCAACACTGGCCGGAACTTTATCGCTTTGGCCATTTTGAAACCCTCTGAACCGCACAACCATGGATTGATACCCGATGCCGGCCCCGGTACCGGTAGACAATTCATTAAAGAATAAATTCTCGGACAAAGTATTAAGATTTGTCCCGGTTAATGAAAACACGAAGTTTCCGGTCTGCCCAACGCCCAAACCTTTGGAAGGGCTGCCGCTGCCCTGAAAAGAACCGCCGGTGCTGGCGCCGATATCGAACTGCCCATAAGGTGAAGCATTGATCCCATTATTAAAGGAACTCCCACCGATGACCGTAAAATTAGTATCGGAAGCTGAGAGGCTTGCACCTGTTATGTCATTATTTGGATTATTAAAGGCAAACGCCGTCAAATCTCCCCCGTTGGCTAAGGGAGAAGTATTTTTCAAATCGATCGTCAGTTTTGCTGACGTGGCGCTTATATCCGAATACGTAAACGAACCGGTATAATCTCCCCACGGGCCTGTACCATCAAAGGTCAAAGCTTGGGCTTTCAAGGGAGAACATAGCAGCACTATGGCTGCTGCTATTAAGGTAAGGCTTAGTTTATTTATGGCCATATCTTCTCCTGTTTGGCTCTAATTAACAGGCGCCTTCGCCTGTCATCATTACTCTCACTGTACGAAAAGCGATCCTTATGTCCGTCCACAAGCACATTCTTTTGATGTACAAAATATCGTATTTGATCTTCTTTTTGACATCATCGATGGATTGATCGTAACGATGAAACACCTGGGCCAGGCCGGTGATGCCGGGCTTGACATTAAGGCGTTTTTCATAGTCACAGATCTGCTGGCTGAACTGCTCCACAAACACCGGTCTTTCCGGGCGGGGCCCGATCAGGCTCATTTCCCCTTTTAATACGTTGATAAACTGGGGAATTTCATCCAGATGGGCTTTGCGCAGGAAACCACCAACCGGCGTCAGTCGGCTGTCATTGGCGCGGGCCCAAACAGCACCAGTGCCCTTTTCAGCATCGGTTTTCATGGTACGGAACTTGTATATTTCAAAATTCACCCCGTTTTTGCCGACCCTGGTCTGCTTGTAGAAAATAGGTCCTTTGGATGTCAATTTGACCAATGCGGCCACAAGCAAAAACAACGGTGAAAGAATGACTAAGCCTAAACCAGCACCTGTAACATCCATCAAACGCTTGATCATGTCATAACGCCGGCGGACAAAGGTCACCAGCATGCCCAAAAAACCGGTGGCATATAAAAAAGCACTCGGCGGTTCAGGGGCATGGGATTTAGAACTTTGCGGAAGAATGGCAGGGATCTCATCCTTAACCATCGAAATACTGACATCGGTGGCATCGTCCGGCTTTACTAAAGATAAAGCAGCCCAGGCCGTACTTACGGAAAACAACAAAATCGCGGCGGCGATAATAATGGCATTTGAATTTTTGTATGTCTTGGCTCTTTTCATATGATTTATCATTTTTCTAATTTGCACTTTAATATGTCCTTTTGAGAAAGCGCTTTCACGCCTCGTGTGTATATAGAGCAAGACCCGTGCCAACTTTTGGCCGAAATCAAAAAAAATTTTGTGTTGTAATTGCTTGAATTATGAGGGTTTACAAAAGGCTATTTTTGAAGAAAATTTTAGTACCTGGACAGTCTAGGACAAGGTCCCCCTGCCTAATACAGAATGTTGTTCAAATACATCAACAAAACTGTTGAGTGTTGAATAACAGCGACGAGTTCTTAAAATTTTATGGAAGGTATTTAAATAAAAGCGGTGTGATAAGATTAGTGAAGCCTTTGATGCGGCTAACGGCAGCTTTGGGATCGCCGTTAACGTCAGCGGAAATACGGATCAGGGCACTGCCGGTATCCCTGCCTAAAAGCGAATCAAAAGCAACCAGGATCTGCTGTTTCCAATAATTTCTAGTGAAAACATCCCCCACCTTAAACCAATATAAAGCGATTTGCTGAAACCCTCCGCTCTGTAGCAACAAGCGATTGGCAGGGATGTGAAGATCCTTATAGGCTACAGGAATACTGTCTCTGACGTCCTGATCAATATGGATCCCTGAGCCGGTATAGCAAACTTCCGGCGGATGGGAAGCCTTGCGGTTGTGTTGGGAATAAACGATAAACAGATACACGTGTTGTCCTTGGGGGCCGGTGTATTTTCGGGCAAACACATTGTTGGTCTCTAGAATAGCTAGATCATTCTTGCTGATAAAGAGGTCTTTGGATGTCCACCCCTGAATACTGGTAGGAAACTGATGAATATCGACAGTGTCTTTCTGGTAGGCGATATCAAAATAGAATTTCCAGGAAGCCAGGGCCGCCACAATGAAACACACCAGGATGATCATGTATTGTCTTTTTTGGTTCGGCATCAATTCCCCCTATTCAAGCAATTTTCCAACGGAAGCAAGCAAGACGCAGGCTAGGGCAAAAACCGACAATCCCGAAAGCTCATGCAACAATCCCGAAGCATACTTTACTCCCCAAACTTCACTGATTACCGCTAAAAGTACAATACGAAAAACATTAGTGACGACTGCAATGGGAATGGTCGTCAAAAAGAGGATGATTTTTTTAATCTTACTGGAAGTCATCCAATAGGCAAAGAGGCTTCCTAACGCTGTCAGAGAAATCAATGAACGTAAGCCGCTGCAAACATCATCAACGATGACGTAGGCATGGCGCATTTTGATGATACTGCCGTCTTCGATGGCAGGGATGTGAATATTATTCAAAACAACTGCTGCCAGGTGGGCCACGTAAAGCTTTAAGCTAAAACTGATATGAGTGACAACAACCATCGGCAGCGGGACCATAAAAACAAGGAAACCCAACGCAAAAGCAGTTTCTTTAAAGATTCTCTTTCCATAAAAATTCAGCACTAGCCCCGACATGACAATCAACATAGAAAATCCTGAAGTAAAATAAATCCTGAACATGGCGCTAAAGAAATGAATAATGATGCCGAAGATAATAAGTCTCACCCCCCACGGAGATGATTCCAAGGGGATTTTTTTTAAAAGCTCCCTTTTATGCCAAATTAAATAAGCTGAAACAAACGGAACAAGGATGCCGTGCGTGTAATAAGAATCCCTGGCAAACCACCTCTCCCACATCCACCAGAAAATCGGCGCGTAGATGATCAGGAACAAAACAGCCAGAACCATCAAAGGGGCATAATTTGACAATTGGAGATTTTGTGTTTTAGCCTTCATTGAGCCGCCTTAATCTTGAAATCATCGATCCAAAACTCATCCTTGCCTGAAGCATTGCCATCGGTATAAAACTGAAACTCAGATAAATCATCCAGGTTGGCTAAAAGGGCGCTGACCACCTGATGCACATCAACCGTGGTCTCATGCCACTGGCCGTCGTCAATCAAAGAAACCGGCTTTGGCGAGGCATTGCCTTGACATTGGTATTCATGCGTACCGCCCAAACATATCCAATCCCCAAAACCAGACAATACCCTCATGCCAACAGGCACCCCTCGCGGGATGCGGTAAGCAAAACTCATCAAGGGAAAATCTTTCAAGCTCCAGCCATCAATTTTTAAGGCCGCCGAAAGATTGGAATTGTCATAACCGCTTTTAATATGCAATGAGTTGCCATTAAGATACACTATATTCTTGTCAATATCCAGTTTTGAATCCCCCAAGCTGTGAAAACGGTCTGATGAGAAATCGAAATTCCCATAGTAAAGAATACCCTTTGGCAAGCCGTCCGAGATAGGCTTCTCTTCTTCCTCTGCGTTATTGGCTTGTTTCAATCCGCCGGCGATATAGGCCAGAAAATGCCCGCTGGAACGGTAATTTTGATTAAAATGTTTACCGTCATTTAAAGAAGCATCCTTGATGCCGCGATCAAACACCTTGATCCCCACATCAAGATATTGCTGTTCTTTATAGCCGCTAATCTTATAGCCGTACCCGAAAGCATGCGCAATCAGGAGATTCAAATCAGGGGTGCCGTCAGAATCAGCATAACAATCCGCCGTCGTGTATTTAAACGTGTCACCGCTGTTAGCCAGACCCTCATGAATAAGCCAATGCAGAGCACGAAAAATCGAATCAGCGGCAATGGGACTGTCCGTCAACTGATGGTATTTAATGACCGCTTCCAAAAGCAAACCCGTCATAAAAGGTGAGCCGCCGTATTCATCGGGTCGTGCGCCCTCAGTTGGATCATGATAATAGAGATTATGAATATACCCGCCCCTGGACGGCCACTCCATTTGAGTTCGGTATAAATTTTTCATGTATTCGCCGGATAATTTCAAATAGTCGGGATCTCCGGTCAACTCGTACCAGGCAATAACCCCTAAAAAAGGATATGCCACCAATCTTTCCGTCCAAAAATACTTTCCAGACTTTGGAAAAAAGGCCCGCCTTGGAGGAAAATGATTTTTTAGATATTCCGCCATGTATCCGGCAATGATATATGAACGCGGGTCACCGGTCAGAAGATAATCATCGGCCATGGCATCAACGTAAATATATCGATCGTTTAAATGATGAATGTCCCGCCCTCGGTTCGGCCCTTCATGAATGATCTCGTTCTCCCTGTAATAAATCAAAGCCTTACGCGCGGCCAAAAAATATTTCAGCTCGCCTGAACGGGCATAAATCTGATATAGGACATGGGCAGAAGAATAATAGGTGTGTGTATCGATGTTCCCAATCAGACCCTTTTTTTCCATCATCGGAAAACTATCATCGATATGCTCATCATATGAAGGGAACATCCTTTGCCCCATAGGAACCTGATCGCCCATGATCTTGGAATCGCAAAGCCATTGGGCGGGAAACAAGATAAAGCCTTCCGGAAATTCCCAAGTCGGCTCAACTATATCCAAGTCCTTGGTTTGACGCGGTTGACCCCATTTCATCGTTACATAGGAATAAGCGTTCTCTATCTGATGATGGAATTGCACCAAAACCGAGCGAATGGAATGGTCCTGCGGCCAATAAGCCAGTACCTTTGCCGCGATAGGGATCTCCTGTCCGGATTTTTCAAAAAAGGCCACGTTTTTGACAGACATCAATTGTCCCGGCGCAAAGGGAACACCGGCAGAGATCAAGGGATTATTGTCCGGTACATTTTTAATTTTAACCAGAACCGCCTCGATACTTCCCTGCTTGAGCGGCGGTTTTTCAGAAACGATAACTGCTTTACGTACCGGTAAAGGCGCCGGCGGCTTATGCCCTGCCATTGATGCCGAAAGCCCGCCAAATTCCTCTTCCAAACCAGGAATCATTTTAGGATGGATCAAATGCAGATTATCGAAATAAAGTGTATAGCGCTGGTCAGGACCTTTCAAATAAAAGACAATAAAACGGATATGAGAAGCATTGATGCGCGATGATATTCTGGAATAAGGGATTTCAATTTTATTTAACCCCGGATCCAGGCTAAGATTTATATTGATCCTTTTTCCGGATAAATCATCCAGGCGCACCCCAAAATCAAGCGTTGCATTTTGCGGATTATAGACATCCAAACCCAAGGACTCATAAGACCCCCAATTATGCCTCAATTTTTTGGTATTGATGCTTGGATAATCTCCAGTAGGGTAGGTCACTTCAAGAGAATGCCTGCCTTCAGTGACATGTCTGCCGCTTAAACGGATGGAAAAACCATGTTCAGGCGAAATATCCCAAACCTTTGGATTTTCAAAATCACACAGCACATTGCCATGGCCTGCCACCATGGGGTGCATGCGATGCCACACATGCCGGACCAATACTATTGCTGCCAGGACAGCCAGAATGATAAAGATATTTTTCTTGAACCTACCCATGCTGTTGAGCCTCCAAGGTTGAATTCTTCTCAATAAAATAATCCCTGTAACTGCCCGGATTGCCGTTTTCCCCTGCTTCAGCGGCCTTGATGATGTTATACATTTCCCGGGCCGTCACATAATGAAGACAAAAACGCTCACCATCGTTATAATTCTTTTCCAAATAGCTGTACATTGCATGGCATGGCTCTCCCAGCAGCACTCCGGCATTCTTTTCAGGAGCGCCATGAGTATGCACCTTCACAAAAATCCAATCAGGCCTTCCGGCCACCGCTATACCCTGTTTGATCCATAAATCAACAC
Organism: Candidatus Omnitrophota bacterium; assembly: GCA_028870995.1. Classification (GTDB taxonomy): domain Bacteria; phylum Omnitrophota; class Gorgyraeia; order Zapsychrales; family Fredricksoniimonadaceae; genus JABDGZ01. Next base: position 40,133 of record JAGWOI010000015.1, read on the forward strand.
GGTCGGCCGTAGGCGGATTAGTACCGGTCACGTCTCCGTTCTCAATACGCGGCAAAACGCCGAATTTACGGCGTTTAAAATTCAAGGCCAACGGCCCCTGAATAATCATCAAATGCTGCCCTTTGGTATAGGTGCCTACACAAACGTCCACACCCTTGTTATGCGACTTGGGACGGCGCGGATCAGATTTTGTATAATAAATGCTGTTGATCTTGGACGGCTGGGTATTGCTTGGCGCGGAAGGAAAAGTGAAATCCGCATAACAGCCGGCCTCTGCCAGCACCCGAGACTCATCATTAACTCCGCACCAGCAACCGTCAGGCCTGGAGTTATTGAGCGCCCAGTTGCCGTGAATGAACGCAAAACGGACCGCTTGCGCCATAGGCCGTTTACCTAAAAAGCCATGGCCGCCCAAATCCTTCTTGCCCTGCTCCAATTTAACCCTCAAACTCGCTTCGGTATCGCCATCATGATGCAGATGCACTTCGACTTCGCCATAGCCGGCATTGATCAACACAGCCAGTTCATTAAGAAGATTTTGTTCATAAACCTCAGCGGGATAAAAAAAGGTATGTTGAGGAGGACGTCCATCGGCATCGCAGTGTTGCTGGGCCATGAGCGGATATCCCTTCACCCAGCGCCTCACCCGTTCAAGGCGGGTTGCTGCATCGGCCTTGCCCCAATCCGGCTCATAATGATCTACAAAGCAAAACATAATATGCGTTTTGCCCTTGAGTTTTACAGGTTTGAATAAACGGGCCATTTCCTGCGCCAGATAACTACCCAGCCACAAATGGATATTATTAAACATCGGCCAAGGCTCCTGCGCGCTGGGTCCTTTCCCAGGTCACCCGCTGGGTGCCGGAGACAAAACGGACAAAGCCTAAGAAAAGTGCCAGATTCATGGATACAAAGTAATAACACAAGTTGAAGATCTTAATTTTCTTTTCCCGATTGCTCAAAGCCTGGCCGATTAAGGCAAAACAATAGAATACAAACTGTATAAACAATATTACGTTATAAAACCAGTGGCCAACCAAGGCAAGGTTCGTCGCCAAAACGAGACCTAAAGAAAACGGCACGCACCAGCGCAGCACCTTATGCGACCAAAAAGCAAAGGCGCTGAAGCCCCTGCGCAAATCCAGCATTGAAGCCAGCATGGTCAGCGACTGATAATCCCCAGCGCCAATACGTATGCGTCTTTGTTTTTCCTGGATGATTTTCTTGGCCGTATGCTCAAAGGCGACTGCTTGCGGATCGTAAGCCGCCTTGAAGCCCTTTTCCAAAACCTTCATGGAGATAACAAAATCTTCAACAATCGTGTCCGGTGGGCAATTGTAAAAAAGCTCCTTGCGCAGGGCAAAAATGGCGCCGTTGGCCCCCAGGCAGGCACCGAGCTTACCTTCCACCCTCTTTAAAAATGTCTCAAATTTCCAATAAAACCCTTCCAGTTCAATGGTCTGCGATTCCTCGGCCTTGATAAAATGCAGCGAACCGCACACGCAACCCACCTGGGAATCCTGAAAATGCCGAACGATTTTGGAAATGGCATCCCTGGCAAACATGGTGTTGGCATCGCTGAAGACTATGATTTCACCTTGGGCCTTAGAAACGACCTCGTTAAGCACATTGACCTTGCCGCGCCGCTCTTTAAAAGCATAAAACTTAATCCCTCTGTCTACATAACGCCTGGCAATTTCATTAGTCATATCCGAAGAGCCGTCAGAAGCAATGATGACCTCCAGCAATTCGGACGGATAAGTGGAAACCAGGCAATTTTCAAGCCTACTCTCAATGACCGATTCCTCATTATAAGCCGCAATAATGACGGATACCCGCGGCAGATGACCCGCATCAGCAGGCTCCTGCCTTTTGACCATGTGGTCCAACATCCATAAAATCATCGGATACACCATGTAGGTATAGATGATCAAGAAAGCACTTATCCAAAACAAAATTATGATGGTCAGTTTTTCCATATAATATCGTAAGCCACACTCCGGCCACGCCCCTGTAAAAGGCGAAGCATCTTTTTCTCGACAATTTCAGTTATTTCACGATAAGCAGTTGCCCGGCTGACCTTTGCCACTGAACAATATTTTCTTGTCGTTAATCCTCCCTGAAAATTCCCTTCACCAGCATCCAGCAACATATTGATAACTTTAATATATTTCATATTGGCCCCGCCTATAATTGTTTCAAATGCCAATAAATAACCCACATAAACGCTTCACATTATGAAACAATTATCATGGCCAATCGCCTACAGAACCGTATACTTATGCTATTTCTAATCAAGAACATGTTCCGGATTAGTACGACTAATCAGGAGTATGTCCCTATTTAGCAACCTGTCGATATTTCTTCTCTCTTTACCCAATTGACAACCCAAATCATGAATGTTATAGTGAAACAAAGAGAGAATATATCATGCGTGCACAAACTTTAGATAACGATACATTTGTCAAAAAGAATTTCGAGAAGCTCATTTTAAAATATCCCCGCCAGGTTGTTATTATCTGCGAAGGCGAACTTTTTACCGGCAAAGATGCTATGGAACATGCTGAAAGAAAGCATCCCGGAAAGATTCCTATGGTTCTGCCAGTCCCCAGTCGTGACCAGCTCAAACATTTTTTGTTGTAACGACAAATGATCGTTTTCCCATACAAAAAAATCTTTGATGATTTTTATCCCATCATAGATATAGCCATAAAAAGCCCCCGCAAAATCATTGAAACCGAAGTTTACGTAGATACAGGCGCAAGCACCTCCATCTTTCGCGTTGCCATTGCCGAAAAGCTCGGCATTGATTACACCAAAGGAACCCGCGGATATACCATGGTTGGAGATGGCAGTTACATTCCTGTTTTTCATCATAAATTGCCTGTCCGTATCGGGAAAATTTGGATAAAAACCACCCTTACTTTCTCCCCACAGTTAGGCGCTGATATGAATTTGCTTGGACAAAAGGACATCTTTGATCGTTTCGATATTACTTTCAGCAAACATAAGAATACCATTTCTTTCCACCCAAACTGATTTCTAACTTAAATTTTTCCAACCACCTTTGCAGGAATGCCAACCACCGTCACATTATCCGGCACGTTATGGATAACCACCGCATTGGCCCCAATTTTGACGTTATTGCCGATAGTAATGCCTCCCAGAACCTTGGCTCCGGCACCGATAAAGATATCATTGCCCAGAACGGGGACCTTGACCGGAAGGCCGTTGCGGGCCGCACCGATAACAACGCCGCTTTCAATAACGATATTCTTCCCGCCCAGCACCCCGCCGTTGATGACCACTCCAATAGGATGCATCAAGACAAAACCAGGCCCAAATTCAACCCCGCGGCCGATCACACAGCCGTTAAAAAGTTTGTTCAATTCGAGTAAAATCCAGCCAATAATCCCAAGCCCTATCTGTTGAAAAGCTTTGGCCAGCCGATAAAAAACCACGGCTGAGGTGCCATCGGTGAATACAACCCTCAGGACCGATTTGAAATCATGCTTACCGTAAAAACAGAGTGCTTTCCGGCGGCAATCTTCCATCAACATACCTGTTCCACCTTATCTTTGTCCCCTGCCAAGCCTTCAGCGAGTTTTAGAATTTTCCTAGCATTATTCTCCCAGGTATATTCCTTTTCGATCTTTTGACGGGCCCGGCGACCCAGCAAGCTGCGCATTTGCGCATCTTGGATCAGCTTCTTAAATACTTCCGTAAGTGTGGAGAAATCATCAGGCTCAAAAAACATGGCATCATGTCCATCTTCCAAGACATCTTCAATGGGTTTAAGTTTCGGAGCTACCACCGCTTTAGCCATTGCCATGTATTCAAACATTTTTATGGGAGAACGGTATTCATTGGTTGCCGGAATTACGCAAATGTCCATGAGACCGATATATTGAGGAATATCCTTATGAGAAACAGAGCCTGTAAAAATGACCTTTTCTTCAACACCTTTTATCCTGGCCTGCTTCTGTAATTCTTCCTTCAATACACCATCCCCTACCAAAACCAACCTGACATTATTAGATTTTTCCGCCACGGCTGCAAAAGCATCAACCAGCAATTCCAGGTTGTGCCAGGCCACAAACCATCCGATAAAACCGAAAACCAGGACGCCATCGGCAATACTGTAACGTTCGCGAAGCCCATTGGAAGACACCGAGAGAGAAAAACGTTGCGGATCAACTGCGTTAGGAAGAACAATGATCTTTTCGCCATTAACACCCAACCCTATTATCTTGTCTTTTAGAAATTGCGAAACAACCATAATAAGATCAGCTTTTTTAAAAATATATCCTTCTATTTTGCGCGCCCAACCGACAAATACCTGCTTGCGCACCCTTTGTTCTCCGGCTATCTCGTTGACCTCAATAATCAAAGGAATGCAGTTTTTAGCCGCTAAGTACGCCCCCATAAAACTAAAAAAAGCATAACGCTCGTAAATAAAAGCGACTTTCTGCTTCATCAAAGCCTTGGACAACTTAAAATAGGCAACCGCGTTATAAGACAGCTCAACAATCTCAAACAAGAATTGTGGCAGCGACCGGCTCAGAAACCGAAAAACCGTTGACTTCAAACCTTCCTTTTTCTCGTAAGGACTGCTTCCAGCTGACATCAAGGGGTCCACGGCTGAGGGAGAAACAACTTCCACTTCATGCCCCATGTCCCTAAAACCTTTAATGATGGAGGCGATGTGCACGCCTTCAGCGCCTGTTGCCTGTGTCCTATGATGGTATATGATTTTCATATCCTGATCTGCTTCCAGACTTCATCCATAACGCGCATGGACTCAAGCCCTTCTTCCACCGATACGGGCATGGGCTCATCCATCAAACGCCTGCGGTAAAATTCCTTAATTAAGATTTCGGTGCCGTCATAATAAGTGAAGCTTTTGGTCATTACTTTAAACATATTCCTCAAGGTGGAGGTTATTAATATCCATCCTGCCGAAATGCTCATGAGGGCACGCGAAATGGCTTTAGGAATCCCTTTGGGTGTCGAATGTTTGATCAACGTCTTATTCAAAAAATCAATATAAAGACACATATTAGAACCATAAATATTTAAAAACTGGTACCGTGGATTGACAGCCAATGAAACAGTAAGCAGTCCGGCCGAATTCGGTGTTTTGACATAGACCTTTAATTCATCGGTCTTCATAGATTTAACCACCCTGCCGCAATAGGCATGGGCCAAAACTTCCTTAGGATCTCCCAATACTTCATTTAAAACCGAAAACGGATGCGAAAAAAGGTTCTGATACAATTTCCCAGGGAGTTTCATCGACCAATGATCTCCCGCCCCGGGCATCATATAACGCGACCCTAAATTAGCGCTCAGGTTAAACCCATACCAACTCTCCGCATAAAGGACATCACCAACCGCCCCTGACGTCAAAAGTTTGCGGGCTTCAATCATCGGCGGATCAAACAAATGGTTATGGTTGACGCAAACCTTAATATTCTTCGACCTGACGACCTTGACAATCTTTTCAGCCTCATCGGCATTCAAGGCAAAAGGTTTCTCGATCAAAACATCACAGCCATGTCTGGCGGCGGTCTCAATGATTTCAAGCCGACCTTTAGGCGGAGTTAAAACATGGATCACGTCGACTTTTTCTTTTTCAAACAATTCATTTAAACTGCCATACGCATTCTTTAAACCGTATTCTTTTGCCAAAGCTGCGGCTGCTTCAGGATTGGTATCAACAACACCAACCACCGAAACTCCTTTAATCCGTTTCAAAATGTCCAAATGCGTCTTGGCAATGACCCCGCAACCAACCAAAGCCACATTTGCTGGATTGGACAGTTCGATCATTCCGCTGGCAATCCTTGGATCTACAATTCGGTGATGCGTTTGTCCGGACTGAAAATAGATCATGGTTTCTCGTAAAGCATCAGCGGAAGACTTGGGCGATGACCAGCCCAAAATCTGCCTGGCTTTTTTGTTGGAATAAATAATTTGTCTCGTACACAAATTCAAGTACTCATTTCTAATTGGAGACGGCCTCTTCAAAAGCCCCAACAGCCCTGTTATACAAGTTCCTATAATCGACATAAGGCCTAAAGACGCATGCCCTACCGACAAAGATGGATTAACGCGCTCCTTGACCGCCAGCAGGTATTGATTTTGATCTATATCTTGATCATCCACAATCGTAAAAGCTTCACCGCCGATACCATCTTTGACTAAAGAAAGACAAATGGCATCCACCAAATTTTCTACATAAACTAACGGAATACGGTTTTTACCGTTACCCACAATCAAATACCGGTTCGAACCAAATCCAAAACCCAGACGCGGAACGAACAAGGCGCCGCCAGGTCCATAAATGACCCCTGAACGCAAAACAACCGTGTCAACACCGCTCCCTGAAAATTCTTTAACTACCTTTTCAGCCAAAATTTTCGATTTTTCATAATTGGTTGCTTTTATTTCATCTATTAGAGAAGTAGATTCCGTCACTTCCTTTAAAGATGAAAGAGCATCATAAACGATAATGCTGCTTATAAAGATAAACTTCTTCACACCTTTTTCTTTTGCTATCTCCAAAAGCCTGCGGGTGCCGTTGACGGTCGATTCTTCGTATTCCTGCCACATCCCTTTCATGGTTGTTGCAAGATGAATAACCGCCTGAACGTCCTCAAATGCGGCATATAAAGAAGCCTTTTCGCGTAAATCCGCCCGAACGGTCTTGACTCCCAGCTTATCAAGAAAAGAAGTATCTGTGTTCTCGCGCACCAAGGCCGTAACTGTATGCCCATCTTTTTTCAGGCGCTTTACCAAATGTTTGCCGACAAATCCCGCGGCACCGGTGACAAGCACATTCATACACTTAACCCATTGATTGCCATTTTTAATCTTTCTCCTACCTTATCCCAACTCTGTTGCGCCACACGCAACATCAACCGCTTCTTGTCCCATGAACGCTGTAACGCATCCTCTATGGACCGCGCCATGTCTCCTGCATCAGACGGACGAAACAAAATCCCCAATTCCGGCGAATTGATCAACTCCGGTATTCCTCCGACATTGGATGCTGCAACCGGCAATCCGCAAGCCAGGGCCTCCAGCACTACATTGGGGCAGCCTTCATTCTTACTTGGAAGACACAAAAGATCAGCGGCATTCAACCATTTAACCAGTTGTCCGTGGGCGATGTCACCAATAATTTTTATTTTGATATACCTTAAAACCTCTCTGGCATTTTCTATGGCAGAGCCTAAAGGCCCCTTGCCCAGGAAATAGAAAACCATACCGCCATTGTCAGGCCTATCCAACAAACGGATGGCCTCTAAAAATGGGGCTATCCCTTTGACTTCGAGAAAATTTCCCACAAAAAGTATAACCTTTTCGGACATCGATATGCCAATTTCTTTGCGGCAATTGTCTTTCTCCAGCGGGTAGAATTCCCGGCTGTTAAGGCCGTTATGGATAAAATCTACCCTTTCATGGAGCACACCCAACTTCTTGACCTTACGGGCCATGTCTTCGGTCACGGGGACTACCCTATCGGCCAGCTTCAACGGGACACGGATCAAAGATTTCAATACCGGATTGTCCAAAAAAAGATTTATATCCGATCCGCGAGGCCTCAGAAGAAACGGCACCCCATATTCCTTGGCCACCTTGCCGGCCGCATGGCCTTCAGGATAGGTCCAATAAGCTACAATCACATCAAAATCAAATTCCTTATGAATGGTTTTTACCAAAGGCCTGACAGCATTAAGATACGAACGCCCGCTAAAGAAAACACCAACTTTGGGCAAAACCGTATACTGGAAAGTGTATATTTCAATGCCATCATAGATGGTCTTTTCAAATGACGTCCCATTCCAGCCAAAAGACTTTGACGGTTTTGCCTTAATCACCTTGATATCAAAGAACGCCTTAAGCTGCATCACCTGCTCTTTGACGTAAAAGCCGGTGTTGGGCGTCGATTCATCAGGAAAGACATTTGTAAAAATAAGCAATTTATTGCCCATAAACTTCCATATACTTCTCAATCATCGTATTCAATGAATATCTTTCACTGACACGTTCATGCGCTGATTTCGCCAGACGTCCAGCCAAATCACGGTCTTCCAACAAGCGCCGGAGCGCCTTCTCAAAAGCGCCTGCATCACCAGCAGGCACAAGAAGCCCCGTGACATTGTTCTCTATAATTTCACCATTGCCCCCTACATTCGTTGCCACCACCGGCACGCCTGAGGCCATGGCTTCCAAAATAGTTAAAGGCACTCCTTCGGTCAACGACGACAAAGCAAAAATATCCAAAGACCTAAGAATAATCGGAATGTCCTTTCGAAAACCTAAAAAACGAACCTTATCCGAAAGCCGATTTTGAATACAATACTGCTCAAGGCAGGAGCGCTGATCGCCATCCCCAACCACCAGCAAACAAACATTCTTATAATCGGCAACAATGATCTTCATGGCCTTTAACAAAGTCATATGGTCCTTTTCGGGCGACAATCTTCCGACAATGCCGACAATCCTAGCCTTATCAAGGCCAAGCTCCTTTTTTAAAGGATTTACCAATTGACCATCCAAACCAGAATTAAATTCCGCTTCAGGGATGGCATTATAAATGACACTGACTTTATCTTCTGAAATCGTATTATTCCTTAACAGTTCACCTTTTGTATATTCCGAAACCGCGATGACCCTGGAATTTAAATCCCATATGAATTTATACGTCCCGGTCGGTTCACTACCATGGCGCGTATTCAGACATTTAACGCCGACCAGCCTGGCGGCCATACTGCCGTAAATCAACGGTGAAAAATTATGCGTATGGACAACGTCATAACCCCCTGCCCGAATCATTTGAGACATTGTAAGAATAAGTCTCCAAGAAAATTTTTCACTCTTGTTTAAGGCCTTCACGTTGATATTTTTCTGCCTTGCTTCCAAAGCAAGCGCACCTTCTGTTTTCAAACATAAAATGTCGGATTTGACACCACGCTCAGCGCAGGCCGATGCCAAATGGATAACCATCTTCTCAAGACCACCGCATTCAAGACTATTGACAATATGCAGGATTTTCATCGCTCAAGAGAATTTCCGCAAAGAATCTGTTGGCTTTAAGGTGTTATCTACAAATAACCGCAGCCAAATTTCCAGCCACAGCAGGCTCCAGAGCCTGTGAGTATGGCGCTCTGCGCCAGCCTTATGGGTCTCCCAAATCCTTCGCACATAATGCATATCAAACCATTCTCTCCTGGCCAGGCTGCCGTCATTTAAAACCAAATGTTCAAATACACCTGCCAAGTCTTTGCGAAACCAGTGCGCGATGGGCAGCTCAAAGCCCTGCTTGGGACGGTAAATGACCTCCCGGGGCAAATATCGCTCGGCCAATTTCTTAAGCAAATATTTCTGACAGCCGCCCTTGACCTTCAAATAAGGGTCTATGGATTCAGAAAGCGCATTTAACTCATAATCCAAAAACGGGCTGCGCAATTCCAAAGAATTTCTCATTGAAGCCACATCTATCTTGATCAAGTAATCATTCGGCAGGCGGCAGGCATTCGTAAAAAGCAAATTCTGATCTATGATATTAAGGCGCCGGTCGGCAAAATTCTTATAAATATGATGAGACTGGTGGCCTGACAACGACTCATAAAAAGAGTTTGTGTATAGCTGATTTTTATCTTCATCAGAAAAAGCCATGCTATGAGAATGGCGGATTTGCGGATCATCGCTTGCATAAGAAAGGACCGTGCGGACTTTCGCAGGGCCAACCTTTCCTAAAGCTGTCGTAAAAGCAGAAGGCAAGAAGCGAGCGAACAAGGAAGCATAATAAGATACTTTCGCTATAGGATAGCCCCCAAACAGCTCATCGCCTCCATCACCCGTCAATGCAACTGTAACAAACTGTCTGGCTGCTTTTGAAACAAAATATGTCGGTACAGCGGACGAATCGGCAAAAGGCTCCCCATATTCCCAGACAAGATCCGGTAAAATATCCAAGAAATCAGGATCAACAATGATCTCCCGATGGTCCGTACGGTATTGCTTCGCGACCTTAGCTGCATAGGACAATTCATTGAAATCCTGTTCTTTAAACCCAATAGAAAAAGTGCGCAGAGGACTGTTGGAAAGCTGGGCCGCCAAGGCAACAACTAGACCGGAATCAATGCCGCCGCTTAAAAACGCACCTAATGGTACGTCACTAACAAGGCGTTTTTTGACTGCCGAACGCAGACACGCATCGATTTTGTCTAACAATTCTTCTTCACTATATTTTTCTTTATTAAGAAAGCTTGGCTTCCAGTAACAACTCTCCTTAAAATTTAAATTCTGATCGAATACTACATAATGACCCGGCCGCACTTTATGAACACCGGCAAAAATACAATGGTGCTGAGTGGTCGAAAAATGATGAAGATAACAATCTACCGCAGGGAGGTCCAATTTAAGAAACGGCTTATTGATCGCCCAAATGGCCTTGATTTCAGAGGCGAAATAAACCACACCATCTCGGATATAATAATAAAGCGGCTTTTTACCGAACCGGTCCCGTATTAAAACAAGCTGATGCTTTTTAACATCCCATAAAGCAATGGCAAACATGCCTTCTATATGCAAAGGAAGATCTGTCCCCCATTCTTCATAGGCATGGACGATGGTTTCCGTATCCGAATGGCTTTTAAAGACATGGCCGCAAGCCTCCAGCTTGGGACGAAGTTCCTGGAAGTTATATATCTCGCCGTTAAAGACAATCCATACGCTGCCGTCTTCATTACCCATCGGCTGATTGCCGTTTTCCGAAAGATCAATGATTTTAAGCCGTCGGTGCCCAAGGCCGACCTTTTCATCGAATACCTTCAAGCCCCCATAATCCGGCCCGCGGTTGGTCATGGTGTCCCTCATGGCCGTCAAATCTTCAGGGCTGATCTTTTGACTATTAAATGAAATGATTCCGCAAATTCCGCACATAGCCCCTCTTAAAGGATGCCTTCCCCTCTAAGGCCTCTTTTGACATCTTTCAATTTCTTTACCGTTCCGGCGCCCAGCCATGACAGGCCCCAATACTTCCAAGCTTGAATGCCCAAGGGATCATGTTGAATACTCTGCCATAAGCGAATTCTGGCATCTGCGACGTTATTAGAATAAAAATAATCGTATCCAAACTCGAAAAACAAATGACCAAGCCTCTTATTCATTGTTGGTTTAATTTCAGGATAGCTATCTTGAAACATGGCAAAGTTCTTTTTAATCACTTTCAATTCTCCCAAATAGGAACGGGCGATATTCTTGCTTACGCTGTTGTCTAGCAAGCGATACTTGGTCAAAGGCTCATTAACACAGGCGATTTCATACAAAGCAGTTACCCTCAGCCAAAGATCGTAATCCTCCACTGAAATGATTTCGAGATCTTCATCGAATTTTCCGGCATCCACGAGACAACTCTTCTTGATCATTACCGCTGAAGCCGTCAGATGATTTTTTCTAAAAAGCCCATTAAAAGCCCTGCCTGATAAATTCCCAGAAAATTTTGGTCGGACAAAATTTCCCTGCTCATCTATAACATTAACGGCTGTATAAACGAGCCCAAGGGCCGGGTTATTCTTAAAACAGTCAATCTGTCTAGAAATCTTTTCCCGTTCCCATATATCATCCGCGTCTAAAAACGCTAAATAATCGCCTTTAGAAGTTTCTATTCCCGTATTTCTGGCGCTGGCCGGCCCACCATTCTTCTTATAGATATAGCGCACGCTTTTATATTGCGCTGTAACCTGCCGGGTGTTGTCAGTCGAGCCGTCATCAACTGCAATGACCTCAATATTTTTATAGGTCTGGGCCAATACAGACTCAATTGTCTGTGCAATAAAGGCTGCGGCATTATACGCAGGAATAATGACGCTGACTGTCGGATTGTCCTGTTTTCTTCGATCCATATGATTTCTTATGGTTTGGAACCCAAATCGTATAAATAAGCCGCTGATGATATCTCCGGTTTGAGAGTAAAAAGCATACGAAAATCTTTGGTTTCATACTGCATCAAGCACCGGCCGATACTGTCTAAATACGTGAGAACAGCCAGTCTATCGCTTTCTTGACGCAAATGAGAGAATATGACCCAAACCCTCTTGTCGCCTTTAAACCGTACTAAGTCCTTCGTAAAAGTAACATAACCCTGAGCGGCCACATAGCTATTTTTCTGCTTCGGCAATATACTTTTGCCGTAAAAATCTAATACCTGTTTATTGGGATAATAAAAATACAATTCATCCCCTGATTCATAATGCTGTTTAACATAATTCATGACTTTTTGAATTTCTTCTCTTGTGCGAGGATGAAACAAATGATACCCGGCTGCAAAAGCTGGATGAAACAAAAGAAGTACGGCTAAAAAAATTGCAAAACCACGCGACCATCGTTGGATGATTTCCATAACATCAACCAAACCTGAAGCTACCGGAATAATGATGAGCGGCACCAAAAATAATATAAGGCGCTCTGCGAAAGGATAAAGCTTTAAGCCTGATGCCAAAAGGATCAGCAGTATAGGATAAATCAAGCCAAAACCAAGCGTTTGGTCCTTCGTCAGAATACCTTTTAATCCAACGAAATAACAAAATGCTGCAATGCCTGTATAATAAAATCCTCCCGGATATTTAAATACCTCATCAAATTTCTCGATAATCCAAATAAAATTCCAAAAATTGAGAGGCCATAACGGCAAAAAATCATCCTTCCAATAAGTTCTATAATGACCCGGCACACCATGAAAATAATTGCAAAAACTTAAATATCCAAAACAAAACAAACTAAAGATGACCAGTAGCGCAGGCAGGACCATCATCGGCGAATATTTGGCTTCACCTTTGGACAAATCCATGATGAAAACAGCGACCGCCAAGCCGCCAATAACAAATGCAGCCGTATAGGAAAACCAAACCGATACAGCTGCCATTAGCCCTAAAATAGCTGCATTAACGGCGGTCATTTTGCCTGACTTCCTTAAGTTTAAATAGTTCCCAAAAATCAAAAGCAAAATAACTACAACAAGAACATCGGTGGAATATTGTTTTGCTTCGGACGAATAATAGATCAAGGAACCACAAAGAGCAAAAAAAGTGCCGGCCAATAAAGCTCTATATCGATCCAAAAACATAGAAGCTGCTTTGGCAAATAAAAGCACGGCACAAATCCCGCTCATCAGGGGGACCAATCTCAACCCCCAACCGTTGGGCCCCAACCACATCACAGCCCATTTTTGAAGAACAAGAAAGCCAAAAGGCGCCAGTTGATGGCTGGACAGTGGAAGAAAAAGTCCCTTGAAATCACATTGGATCAGATTGATGGACAAAGAAAGCTCATCCAGCCATAAGGAACGGTTATATAAATACTGCGCCGTCCTTAATAAGATCCCAAACAGGCAAACAATCCACAGACAATAGTTTATGCCCATGAATTTTTGACTTAATAATTTATCGCAGAGTGCTTTCATACATTTTTAAATATTGACCTAAAACCGCCTCTTTAGAAAAATTTCTGACAGCCTGTTCCCTGGCTGCTTGGGATTTCTCATTGTTATACTTAAGGTCCAAATATTTCTCGACTGCCAAGCTTAACTCACCAGGTCTGGACATATCAATGGCATCCCCGCCCCGGCCAATCATCCATTCTTCTACCGGATAGCGGTTGATAATTGCCGGCAAGCCGCTGGCAAGCGCCTCCAAAAGAGCGATGGGCATCATTTCCTTTAGGGAACAAAGCACAAAGACATCTGCCGCCGCATACACTTCCTGAATGCGGCTACGGGGAAAATTCGTCAAAAAAACAGCCCTCGACCCCAGTTTTTTTTCAGCTTCGCGTATTAGCTCTTCAGTTTCATTTTCTTTGGCGCCGGCTACCAGCAAGTATACTTTATCGTTCCTGATGCCGGCCACCTCGTCGATCAAATAATCGATCCTTTTATGCTGCTTTTTGATGGCTGCAACAGATAAAACCACAAAAGCATCCTGCGGAATACCGATCTCTTGTCTTAATCGTTGAGGCATCCCGGGCTGAAACGTCTCGGTGTCGATAAAATTCCCAATAGCAAATGACTGTTTACTTTTAACACCTGCACTTTCCGCCTCTTGTTTATGATATGGCGCCAGGTGCTGAAGATAATCAAAAGCTTTAAGAAACTCGAAACCTTCTTCCGTGCCGTGACCTAAGATCACTTTGGATTTAAGCCAGCACCAACGGCAAAAATGCTGTAATATAAATGCGACGTCAGGATCTTGAGTATGGATAATGTCATATTGTTTAACGAACAGTTCCGGCAAAAGATTTAAGGCAAAGGTGGTCTCCTCCAAGGTATAGTTTGTGCTCAGGCCAAAGCGCCAGCAAAAAGACGGCCGGTGTTTAACCAGCCATTTATTGAAGGCTGAAGTGCGTTTAAGACATGGGATAACCACTTCATAGGGAACATTAACCTTACCCGCTCCTTTGTAAAGTGTGACCTTAACTGTCTTGCAAGAAGAAAGCTCCCGGCCTAAATCTTCGGCCCATGTTTCGATCCCACGTTTGACATGGCCAAGACCGCATGAAGTTAAAGCTATTTTTAAGCCGTTTTTCATATGACAAAACTTATTAAAAGTCTATTTTTAACAATCTTAACTGCGAACCACAACCACAGCTTTGGTTGAAAAGGCCACACCTTAAGACTCTTGATCAAATACTCGCGTTCGGTCTGGCGATCTCCGCTTTCACCATAGGAAAAACCGTGCGACCTGTGCCAGTCAGCAATGATGGCAGGCGTTATATGTTTGTGGACAATATCATCAAATTCTCCAGAGAAAATATTCTTGAGGATCCTATACCGCAGTTGATACAAATCCTCCCTACCTTTTTCAAAGCTCTTCATTTTGATATGTAACCTTTTATAAACGAATATCTTGTCCATAAAAAGGAATTCATATTTGGAAGAAACCCTCAACAAAAACTCCCAATCTTCGGGATGAAGTTCTTTTTCATTAAAACCCCCTATATTCTCGATGACTTCACGGGAAACCATGAATTGCCCGGGAGTCAGGGTCAAGCCCTTGACGATGAGGGGAAAAATATTTCCGCTTTCCATCGCCGCACGGTCCCATTTGGAGGGGTCTATGTGATGCCCATCAATGAAAGAAGATCTCTTGCCGTAAATGACCTTGAACTTTTTATTTCTTTCCAACAATTCTACGGCATGCTCAAGAACGTTCTCACCTAACAAGTCATCGTTATCAAGAAAAAAAAGATACTCTCCCTGCGCCTGTTTTATACCGACATTACGGGCCGAAGCCGTACCGCCGTTTTCCTTATAAAAATACCTGATTTGGCCGTTAAAGCTTTCGGCAACGCGACGCGTATTATCCGTTGAGCCATCATCTACCACAATGATCTCTAGACCAAGGCATTTCTGATCTAAGACAGATTGAATAGCCTTTGCTAAGTATCCTTCCGAGTTATACGCCGGGATGATGACACTGATTCTGAAGTCACCCATGGCTATTCCTTTCTCTATCCTTTAATAAAGGTATTTTTTAATTGTTTCTTAATTTCCGGTGGGATCCATCTTAGAATAAACCACAACCAAAGTTTGGGCTGAAAAGGCCAGACCTTAAGACTTTTGATCAAATATCTTCGCTCCATTTGTCTGTCGCCACTCTCTCCATATGAAAAACCAAATGACCTGTGCCAATCAGCAATAGTCAGTGGCGTTATATAAGTACGAATAATTTCATCGGCCCGATCAGGAAAGGTTTCCTTCAAAAGTCGGCAACGCAAGTCATATAAATCTGGCCTGTTTTTATAAAAACTTTTCATTGTTTTATGCACACGCTTATAAACGAATAACCTATTAATGAATAAAAATTCATAGCTACAAGAAAGTCTTAATAAGAATTCCCAATCTTCAGCAGCCTCCATTTCTCCTTTAAATTCTCCAATTTCATCTATAGCCTCACGAGCAATCATAAATTGTCCTGGTGTCAGAGTCAGACCTTTAACTATTAAAGGAAAAATATTTCCACTTCCTAAAGCTGTACGGTCAAACTTAGTCGTATTTATTGTCTCGCCTACTATAAATGAAGACCTCTTTCCATAAACAACCTTATAGCTCTTATTCGCTTCCAATGATTTAATACATAACCCAAGAATCTCTTTAGCAAGAAGATCATCAGCGTCCATAAAAAAAATATATTTTCCCTGAGCATGATCGAGCCCGGAATTACGGGCAAAAGCAGACCCTTGATTTTGTTGATAAAAATATTTAACTTGCCCCCCAAATCTTTCTATCAACGTTCTGGTATCATCCGTCGATCCATCATCTACAACAATTATTTCTATGTCTGAAAAATCCTGTGCCAAAATAGACCGAATCGTTTCTTCTATATGTTGTGAAGAATTATGAGTTGGAATAATAACGCTTATCATTACTTTCTGTTCTTTATCCATACACCTGCCTTTCTAAGTTTATTTAGAATTTACTTCCCACAATCAATCTTAAATCTTTAAATAATGTCTCTTAAATTCATCTAATCGAGACTTTAAATCTTTAATGCGACTCTCCAACAAAACACCTGAGCTTAAATTTCGGGCTGCCTTAAGCATAAGACTTTTAAAAGAAGTTCGTAGAAGAATGCTTTTTAAATAGTGTTTTGAGCGTTGACTCATATTGGTCGTTAATGGAAGATCCCACATCGGATAAATTCTGTGAGCTACGCATTTTAAATTAAGCGATTCACACCAATCTTCCCATTTAAACTCTAATACCTGATCGTTGCTTTTAACTCGAATCCATGGAACACGCAGCGCATCCGCTACAACCGCACCATGCAACGCTTCAGTGATCAAACATTCTGTATTATTTAACGCATTAAGGACTTCATTAGTATCACTTCGTGGATCTATATACTGCATACCTAATAGATCACAAATCTGTCGCCAACTATTGCCACCAAGCACAGCCTGTTCAAAGTGCGGAAAATAACTAAATTTATATGCCTTATTTGAACTACTTTTTATTATTGTGCTTATAAGACAAGCCCCATCAGTCACTGCTTTCTCACGAGATATTTGCAAGGTTCTTGCAGTAAGCGGTCCTCTTACACAAAAGATATGCCAACTTTTATCTATAACAGGTGGATTAAAATACCCACAACCTGAACTAAAAACCACCTTCTTACCACTAACATTGAACCCCTCATGCAGGATAGTGCCTATACCAAGAAAATTTGTTGATACATCTTCATTAAAAGCGTTAGGGAGAAGCTTATTCCAAAGCCAAGGATTCAGGTTATCCCCGAAGTTACTTATATTATTAGGAGGCTGATAGTAAATTAATTTCATAGTCGTTTTCTTTTACTCAAAAAGGAAGATACAAAATTTTTCATTATCATATAATCGCTTTGATAAATCCAACTTATAAAGAACCAATACGTCAATGCACCAACTGCCATATTAAGAACCAACCGCAAAGGTGAACTTAACCCTTCAATGAAGGGCCATTTATTGAATATTAATAAAACTGTCAACATCAACAAAGCGCTAATCAGCCCCGGTTTAACTGCCATAAAATAGTCAGTAAATGTTAGAGTTACCTTTTTTAAACATATAAACAACATAATAAAAGACAAAAACGCCATGACCGTCATAGCTACCGCAACTCCGATGATACCAAATTTTGCTCCCAAAATAATTGCCGCTAATGTCACAGGAAACAAAATTGAGGACCATTTAAAATTCATATCTGGTCTTCCCAAGGCTGTAATCAAAGTCGTATTAGGAGAATTAATTGAACGGATAGCACCTGAAACACAAAGTATGCTTAGAGGAAGTATTGAAGGCAGCCATTTCTTTCCATAAACCGTCAAAATAAAATCATGTGCAGTGAAAAGAAATCCCAACATGATAGGCAACGTAAACATGGCTATAAAATTAACAGTTTTAAGATATCCCCGCCCTACCCGCTGGATATCATCTTGAATTTTGCTATAGACCGGAAAAAGCACCTCATTAAAACGGTCAGTAAACATAGTGATAACAAGGTGCGGTAGGTTATAGGCAAACTGATAATAACCTAATTCAGCAGCACCGAGAACCCGTCCGGTCACGATGGAATCCATATTGGCATTGAAATACCCTAAAAACCCGCTACCAAAAAGATTTTTACCGAAATGAAACAGTTCTTTAAACTTGCCCCAATCGAATATCATTTTGGGCCGCCAATCGGAAAAAAAGTAAAAAATAACTGTTTTGACAACGCGTTCAGCCACAACACCGACAACAATGCTCCATAACCCAAAACCAGATAAGGCAAACCCTAAGATGGCAGCTACCCTTATAATAGTAGTGATAACCTCAATGATGGATATCTGCTTAAAATTCAAATTTTTGGTCAACAGGACCGTCTGCACGCTGACAAGAGAAGCTATAAAAAAATTAATGGAAAGGCATATCAATACAGGTTGAACAATGGCCCGCTTGAAGAACACCGCAGCCAAAGGCGAAGCGGCCATACCAAGCAAGGATAAAACTATCCCCATGGCAACGCTTCCCCAATAAGCAGTAGACAAATACTCTTCGTCCACTTTTGCTTTTTGAATGAGCGCTGATCCAAGTCCTAAATTGCCAAAAAGTTGAACAATCTGCGTAACAACATAAGCCATGCCCACAATCCCGAAGTCAGCAGGCACAAGGATTCGTGCCAAGATGGCAGTGCTTAGAAAACGAATGCCACTCACACCAAAACTCCCCATCATATTCCACATCACGCTTCGAGAAGCGATATGGGCCAACGATTGGCGTTTGGCTTTCTCTTGAGCATCCTCTTCATTATTTTTTTCTAAAATTGTACTCATATATTTTCTTATACTGACAAAAGAACAGCGTGCCTGTTCCTAGAACGAATGTTACCAAAATAAATTTCTTCTAATTGATGATTGATGTTCTTAATATTTCCATGGTTTTCGACAAATTTACGGCCAGCTTTTCCCAAAGAACTTCTCAATGTTTCATTATCAAACAACTTCATAATGGTTTTCACGGTATACTCAACGTCATTTAAAGGGACCAGGAATCCTGTTTGCTGGTCATTCATGGCCGATGATATGCCTCCAACATTGCAAGCCACTACAGGCACTTCCATCGCCTGAGCTTCCAGCAGGGCCACAGAAAAAGCCTCATTCTTACTAGGCAAGAGAAACACATCCGTCTTACCAAGAAATTCAATGATTTTATCCCTAGGTTGGGCTCCCAGAAGCTTAACCGTATCATTCAACCCAGATTCCTCTATTGTCTGCAACAAGGCGTCTCTAATAGGCCCATCACCAATGA
>JAGWOI010000041.1 GCA_028870995.1 Candidatus Omnitrophota bacterium
TGTATCACAAAGTCAAGGAGGATCAAGGTAATGGCAAAAGGTAAAGTCAAATGGTTCAACAATCAAAAAGGTTATGGTTTCATCACCCCGGAAAATGGCAAAGATGTTTTCGTTCACCACACTGCGATAAAATCCGACGGCTACAGAACTCTTGAAGAAGGCCAGGAAGTTGAATTCGACATCCAGCAAGGCCCCAAGGGCGAACAAGCCGTAAATGTCGTTAAGGCAGCATAAAAGACAATAGATTGAGGCCCCGCTAAAAAGGCGGGGCCTATTTTTTTGTACAAGTTTATGGCTGATAATTTGAACCGTGAAAAGCTTGCTCTTCCCCAAGGCGCCGATAAGCTCCTGCTGCATTCCTGCTGCGCCCCGTGTTCCGCCGAAGTCATGGAAGCGCTCTGTGCCTCGAAGATAGACTTTACGATCTTTTTTTATAACCCCAACATTCACCCCCGCAAAGAGTACGAGATCCGCAAGAACGAAAACATTAAATTTTCCCAAAAGATGAATGTGCCTTTCATCGACGCTGATTACGACACCGCCAACTGGTTTGACCGCGTCAAGGGGTTGGAATTCGAACCTGAAAAAGGAGAACGCTGCACCTCCTGTTTCAATATGCGTTTTGAACGCACCGCTCTTTATGCCCATGAACATGGTTTTCCGGTCATTTCTTCCTCATTGGGAATATCACGGTGGAAGGACATGGACCAAGTCAACGCCTGCGGCGTCAAGGCCGCCTCGCGGTATGAGGGCATGGTTTATTGGACCTATAACTGGCGCAAAAGAGGCGGCGCCGGTCGCATGTATGAAATCTCTAAACGCGAGGAATTTTACCAGCAGGAATACTGCGGCTGCGTATACTCCCTGCGGGATACCAATCTGTACCGGGTGAACAAAGGCCTCTCCCGCATTGAAATCGGGAAAAAATTCTACGGGAGTACTGCTTGATAAAAACAAAGGTCACGGCCTCGGCCGGCGGGATAGTCCTTAACCGCCAAAACCTGGTCCTGGTCATCAACCAGAACAGCAACTCATGGTCATTGCCTAAAGGCCATGTTGAAGCGGGGGAAACCCCTCAAGAGGCCGCCATCCGCGAAATCGAAGAAGAGTCCGGCCTCACCCAGCTTAAGCTTATCAAAATACTGGGCGTTTACGGCCGCTATAAGCTGGGTAAAAATACCCGGGATGATAAGAGCGAATGGAAGCTGCTGACGTTTTTTCTTTTCAAGACCAGACAAACCCGCTTAAATCCCCAGGATCCCCGTCACCCGGAAGCACGCTGGGTTCGCCTTGACGAGGTGCCCAAATTCCTGACCCATCCCAAGGACAAGGCTTTTTTTAAGTCCATACGTTCCCAAATCTCCCATGGAACGGCTTGATTATACCGAGGATTTTGCCTTAGACCCCGCCCATGTATGGCTCAATGTGGCCAGCGAAGGGCCCTTGCCCAGGTGCGCCGCCGCCGCTTTGCAGCAGGCTGTCGAATGGAAATCCGCGGTCCATTTATTGACCATCCCTAAATTTCAAACCGTTCCCCTCGAACTGAAAAAGTCCATCGCACGCCTTATTAACGCCGACAAGGATGATGTGATCTTAGGCAATAGCGCCACCTACGGTATTCACCTGCTGGCCAACGGGATCAAATTCAGGAAGGCCGACGAAATCATCCTTCTGCAAAATGATTTTCCGACGGATATTCTGCCCTGGCTGTCCCTGGAGCAGCGGGGTGTCGTTGTCCGCCAGCTTAATGCCAGGGATCATGTCTTAACCGTTGAGGAGATCAAAGCTGCCGTTTCAGACAGGACAAGATTGATTTGTCTGCCGTTGGTCCATTCTTTCACGGGATTCAAACATGATATCGCCGGCATCAGCCGCTTTTGCCGCTCCAGGAACATTTTATGTGTGGTGAATTTAAGCCAGGCTGCAGGCGCTTTGGACATTGACCTGCGGCAATGGGAGGCGGATGCGGCCGTCTGTGCCGGTTACAAATGGCTTCTGGGACCTTACGGCACCGGTTTTTGCTGGATAAACCAAAACTTACGGCAGCAGTTGGACTATCCCCAGAACTACTGGGTCAGCCTCATGGATGAAGCGGGCTTGAATTCAGAAGGACCGCTGACGTTGAAAGATGATCATTCCGCCAGGCGTTATGACGTGTTCGGTACCGCAAATTTTTTTAATTTTGTCCCTTGGAAAGCTTCCATTGAATATCTTTTATCCATAGGCCTGGCGGCCCTTGAAAAGCATGACCAGGGGCTGGCTGACCGGATCGTCGATGGGCTCGACAGGGAGTTTTTCGATCTTATCAGCCCCTTTCCCAAGCAAGCCAGGACCAATATCGTAGTTTTTTCATGCAAGGAACCGGCCAAAAACAAAGACCTGTTTGACTTTTTGAATCACGAGGGCTTTCACCTGGCCCTATGGAAGAACAAGCTGCGCGCCTCGCCCCATATCTACAACACCTCCGAACAAATTGAGAAATTTCTCAATACCCTTGAGCGCTATGCCTCAAAATAAGTATAGGCATCCGCTGCGGTTAGATTATAATGATTCTTAACCAAAAATTCATATAGCCGTTATTGTGTTTTAATATAAAACATATAAATTTCTTAAAATGGCAAAGAAGAAAATTTTAGTGGTCGAAGACGACCGTGATATCAGCGAACTTATCGCCTATAACCTGGAGCGGGAGGGCTATGATATAGCCTGCCTGTATGAAGGCGCTCCTGTGATTGATTTTGTGCGTAAACGCAAGCCGGACCTTGTCATTCTTGATCTGATGCTGCCTGAAATGGACGGCCTGGAGATCTGCCGTATCCTTAAAAATGACCCCCATGCCAAACATATCCCCATCGTCATGCTTACGGCTAAAGGGGAAGAGTCTGATGTGGTGGTCGGCCTGCAGATGGGGGCCGATGACTATATCCCCAAACCATTCAGCCCTAAGGTCCTGGTGGCCAGGATCAAGGCCATCGCGCGGCGAACGTCGGATTTAAAAACCCCGGAAGGCGATGATGTGCGCCAGTTCGGTGATTTCAGCATGGATTTACTGAAGCATAAGATTTCCTACAGGAGCAGAGAAATAAAACTGACCTCCATCGAGTTTGACATTATCGAATTTCTCTCCCGTTCGCCGGGGCGGGTATGGTCCAGGGAACAGATCCTGGATAATGTGTGGAAGGAAGGAAAATTCATCATTGACCGCGCCGTCGATGTCCACATCAGGGGCCTGCGAAAAAAACTTCGGGAGGCTGAAAGCTATATTGAAACGGTCAGGGGGGTTGGTTACCGTTTTAAGGAAGTTGAATGATGATTTTTTGGTTCTTGATCATCCTTTTGGTGGCTGCGCTGGTTTTCTTGATTTCACGCCACTTTTATCAGCGCCGCATTTCCCAAATCCGCTATTCCCACGATAACGTCCGTAATGATTATCTCAAGCAACTCAATACCTCTTCGCTTGAACGTGAAAATTTCGAGACCATCCTCTCCAGCATGGTGGAGGGGGTGATTGTTATTGACGGCAAGGGCAGGATCCAGCATGCCAGCCCTAACTTTTGCCAATTATTGGAACTCCGGTCCAGGGAAACCCAGGGCAAGCTATATTGGGAGGTGATTTGGAACCAGGAGATCAATGACTCGCTCAAGGAGGCGCTCCAGCATAAACGGGCCATCCGCAAGGAAATCAACATCATCGGCCCCCAGGAATCATTTTTCAGCATGCAGATCTCGCCCGTCTTAGACAAACAGGACCGGCTGTCGAGCCTGATCGCCGTCTTCCATGACATCACGGAACTCAAAAAACTTGAGAAAATCCGCACGGAATTCGTAGCCAATGTGTCCCATGAGCTCAAAACCCCGCTGACTGCCATCAAAGGTTTTGTGGAAACCTTAAAAACTTCCGGAAAGGACGACCTTGTCGTCCGGACCCGTTTTTTGGACATCATCAGCAAGCAAACCCAGCGTCTGGAAAATCTCGTCAATGACCTTTTGATCCTTTCGTCCATTGAGTCCCATGAAGTCAAAATGAACTTTTCTGCGGAACCCTTGGGCCCTATCGTTACCTCTGTCGTGACCCTGCATAAAAAAGCCATGGAAAACAAAGAACATCAATTGACCATCAACATACCTGAGGATCTTCCCAGGGTGTTGGTTGACCGCCAACGGATAGAGCAGGTGTTTTTAAACCTGCTGGACAATGCCGTCAAATTCACACCTCCTGGAGGCAAAATCAGTGTCCGTGCCAGGCGGGAAAGCCCTTATGTATGTGTCGAAATTCAGGACAGCGGGATAGGCATACCGCCCGAGCATCTTTCCCGGGTCTTTGAGCGCTTTTATAAAATTGACAAATCCCGCTCCAGGGACATCAACGGCACCGGCCTGGGACTGGCCATTGTCAAACATATCATTTCCACCCATCAGGGAAAAATCGAAGTAGAGAGCGCTGTTGACCAAGGCACGACTTTTCGCATTTTTCTGCCTTGCCAGGTTTAATGTGATATAATTTAAATAGACCTATGATTAGATATGTATTAATTATTTTGCTTATTTTACCGTCCTTTTCCCTGTCTGCCCTCGCAAGGGACCCGGACGCCAAACTCAAAAGTGAATACGGCAATGATCTTACCCATGTGCCGTTCTTTTTGAGATATTCCTTCCTAAAAACCTACAATAAAGACTGGTACAACAGCCTTTACACGGAGCGCCTGGATTTTCTCAGGGATTATGAGACTAATGTTGCTGCTCAAAAAGCCAGGGACAAAGCCGAAGCCGCCCAAGCCGCTGCCGAACAAAAGAATCGTGAGAACGAACAAAAAATGATATTGGCCAAAGAAAAGGCCAGAAAGAAAGCTGAATTGGACGAAGAAAAAGATGAGCAGAAAGCAGCTGACCTGCGCCAAAAAAGCCTTGACCAAATGGTAGCTGCCCAGAACAAAAGCCTTGCTGCTATGGAAAGAGAAATGCTCCAGCAAGAACACCGCTAATGCCCCGTCTTCCCCTGTATTTGCCCGTTTCAACCCTTATATTTGATATGGACGGCGTCATCACGGATACCATGCCATACCATATGCGCGCCTGGAAGTCTGTCTTTACCGATGCCGGCCTCGCTGTCTCCCATGAAGATATTTACAAAAGGGAGGGGCAAAAAGGCATCGACAGCGCAAGGGAATTATTTACGGAAAAGGGAATTCAATTCAACCAAAAGACGGCGAGAAAACTGCTAAAGAAAAAAGAAATTCTTTTTAAAAAAATTTTTAAACGTAAATACATCGCCGGCAGCCGGGGATTCATAAAAAAATGCCACGCCGGGGGCTTCAAACTGGCCCTGGTCACCGGCACTTCCCGGCATGAGGCTCAAGAGCTTCTTCCTCAAGCGCTATGGTCTTGTTTTGATGTGATCGTTTGCGGCTCGGACGTCCAAAACGGCAAGCCCCATCCGGAGCCCTACCTGAAAGCTTTGGCCAAACTGAAAGTAAGCGCCTCCCAAGCCGTGGTGATCGAAAACGCGCCGTTCGGCATCCGGGCGGCCAAAGCTGCCGGTATTTTTTGTGTAGCCTTGGAAACATCTTTGGACTCTTCTTATTTAAAAAATGCTGATATAATATTTCCCTCATTCAAAGCCATGACATCTAAAGTCAAATTTTTCCTAAAACCATGAACATCCTCCTGCTCTATAAAAACAGCACCTATGCAGGTTATTTCTTAAGCGACCGCAGACGCCTGGCCCAGTTGGAGGGGCTGCTGAATGCCGAGGAGATCAAACGCTTCCGCCGCACGCATTCAAACCATTTTTGGAGCCTCTCCTACGTGGAAGCGGTGCTTAAAATGCGCAAATTAAAGTTCACCAAGGCCTGCCGGGGTTCTTCCTTGAATTACGGCCGTTATGACCTGATCATCACGGTAGGCGGTGACGGGACCTTCCTTGAGGCAGCCAGGCTGGCCAAAAAAGAAACCGTCTGGGGCATCAATTCCGACCCGGCCTGGAGTGTTGGGCGTTTTTGCTGCGGGAATGCCAAAAATTTCAATGCCATGCTGGACAAGATCCTCAAAGGCAAGGCCAAGGTAAAAAAACTCCAGCGTTTAAGCATATCATTCAGCGACGGCACTAAGTCCATCAATGTCCTTAACGATATCCTGATCTGCCACCACAATCCCGCCGCCATGAGCCGTTATTACCTGAGTATCGGCCCAATCAGGGAAGAGCAACGCTCCTCGGGGATATGGATCGCGACTGCAGCCGGTTCTTCGGGCGGCATCCATTCTGCCGGCGGCAAGATCCTTGCCTCAGAAAGCAAAGATTTTCAATATAAGCCCAGAGAACTCTATCGCGGAAAAACCCTTCATTATCATTTGACCGGAGGTATCCTTAAGAGCAGCCAAAAGATCACTTTAACCTCCTTGATGAGGGAGGGGGTTGTTTTTGTGGACGGTTCCCACGTGTGCCTGCCTTTCTCGTTCGGCGCCAAGGTCTTGGTCAATCCTTCTTCAAACCCTTTAAAGATCATTTACGAATGAAAGCGGTCCTTATTGTCAGCCATGGCAGCCGTTCGCCGGAAACCAAAAAAGAGGTTTCAGCACTGGTAAGTTCCGTTTCTTCCTGCCTGCCAGGAGTCCTGGTTGACTACGCTTTTCTGGAAATCGAGCCGCCCAGCATTCCAGAAGGCATCGATACATGTGTAACAGGCGGCGCCATTGAAATAGTGGTGGCCTTGAATTTTCTTAATTCCGGGCGCCATGCCTGCGAAGATATCCCCGCCCTTGTCCAGACGGCCCAAAAGAAATACCCAAGCGTCAAGTTTTCCATCACTAAACCCATAGGGCAGCACGCCAGGATCCCCAATCTTTTTGTTGATTTGATCAATGAAACTTAAAAATTTTTCGCTTGATCTGACGCAATGGTATCTTAAGCACAAGCGCAACCTGCCATGGCGGTCTACCCGCGACCCTTACAGGATCTGGGTCTCTGAAATCATGCTGCAGCAAACCACGGTGGCAACGGTCATCGACTATTATGAACGATGGATAAAAATATTTCCTACAGTCCATGATTTAGCCAAAGCTCCGCTGCCGAAAATCCTTAAGACATGGCAGGGGTTGGGTTATTATAACCGGGCCAAAAACCTGCACCGCAGCGCCCGCATCCTCATTAAAGACCATCAAGGCACGCTTCCCAGGGACCCTCAAATCATCCGTACTTTGCCGGGATTTGGCCCTTATACCACGGGTTCCGTTTTAAGCATCGCTTATGACCTTCCCTTAACCATCATTGACGCCAATGTACGGCGGGTGGCGATGCGTTTACTGGCCCTGAAAGGTGCCGCCGACACGAAACAGGACGGAAAGATCAATGAATTCCTGCTGAAAGTGCTTCCAGCCGAGAAAACAGGTGATTTTAATCAGGCGCTCATGGAATTAGGCGCCCTGGTTTGCCGTAACAAGCAGCCGCTTTGCCTTGGCTGTCCGGTCAACAAATACTGCCTGGCCCATAAAGAAGGCAAGCAGGAGATCATCCCATCTCCGAAAAAAAAGGTCCTTAAAGAGATCGATGCGGTGATCGCCATCCTTGAAAAAAAAGGCAAATATTTTATCCAAAAGCGTCCGTCCCAAGGCCTCTTGGCCGATCTATGGGAATTCCCGGGCGGTAAAATTGAAGCAGGGGAGTCTCATCAAGAGGCCCTGGTCAGGGAATTAAAAGAAGAATTGAACATTGAACCGCGTTCCTTCAAATATTTATTTAGCGTCCGTCATTTTTATACCCAATTTAAGGTCAATCTTTTGGTTTATGCATGCGCTTTGAAAAATGAACCCTTGAGCGATGCCACCCATCGTTGGGTTGCGTTTAAGGACCTTTCCCAATACCCCATGCCTTCAGGCAGCGCCAAAATAATTGAAAAGTTATAAAATTTTTTTCCATTATAAAATGTTGACAATTATCATTTATCTAGTATACTTACTTACATTATCACATTAGTAATGTATTAGGAGAAGTTCAATGCCTAAAAGCAAGGTAGCCCAAGATAACCACTGGAGAAGCATCGCCAAATCGATTTCCTGGCGCATTACCGGCACCATTGATACGGTAATCATCTCCTGGATCATTACCCGCCAATTGCACCTGGCTTTTGCGATCGGCTCCATAGAACTCTTTACTAAAATGATCCTTTACTATTTTCATGAGCGGGTGTGGGAAAAAATCAAAATAGGGCGCACCCTTGTTGATTACGAGATATAAAAAATAACAATATATGAAAGTTTCCGCCCGGATGGATTATGCTGTTAGAGCGCTTTTAGAGTTGGGACTGCACTGGCCCAACAACCAACCGCTGCAGCTGAGGGCCATCAGCCGCAAGGCCGGGGTGCCGCAAAAATTTTTGATCCATATTTTAATTGCCCTTAAGAATCTAGGCTACGTTTACAGCATCCGGGGCAAAACCGGCGGTTATGTTTTGGGGGAAGCCCCGGCCAAAATCAACCTGGCCGACCTTGTCAAACAATTAGGCGGATTAGGGTCTTTTGATGAGGAGAAACGGAAAAAGAAGAATGACAGCGTAAGCCTATTATGGCAGGACATCGATAAAAGCGTTGTCAACGCATTAAAAGGCGTCACGTTGGAAGACCTCTGTAACCGCCAGCGCCAGCAGATCAAGACATTGAGTTTCGATATTTAATCTACCTAAATAATGAGGAGGCTGTATGAGCAAAATCGCTAATGATATCACTGAATTGATCGGCAACACCCCTTTGGTGCGCCTCAATAAGGTCACTAAGGGCTGCCATGCCACGGTGGTGGCTAAACTTGAA
This sequence comes from Candidatus Omnitrophota bacterium, assembly GCA_028870995.1. Lineage (GTDB taxonomy): Bacteria > Omnitrophota > Gorgyraeia > Zapsychrales > Fredricksoniimonadaceae > JABDGZ01. Next base: position 8,800 of record JAGWOI010000041.1, read on the forward strand.
TTCTTTAATCCCTTGCACTCAGTCAAAGACCGTATCGGCTTTAACATGATCCGTGCCGCCGAAAAAGAAGGGAAGATCAAGCCGGACACCGTCATTATTGAACCGACTTCCGGCAATACGGGCATCGCCCTGGCTTTTGTTTGCGCCGTCAAAGGATATAAATTGATGCTGGCCATGCCAGAAACCATGAGCCTGGAACGCCGGGCTTTACTTAAAGCGCTTGGCGCTGATCTTATTCTGACACCAGGACCTCAAGGAATGAAGGGAGCCATCGCCAAAGCCAAGGAGATCCACGACTCCGACCCGAAGAAATATTTTATGCCGCAGCAATTTGACAACCAGGCCAACGTGGAGATCCACCGCCTGACCACCGCCGAAGAGATCTGGCGTGACACGGACGGCAAGGTGGACTTTCTGGTGGCGGGTGTCGGCACCGGCGGCACCATCACCGGGGTCGCCCAGGTGATCAAGCCGCGCAAGGCCTCTTTTAAAGCCATCGCGGTCGAACCCAATACCTCAGCAGTATTGTCCGGCGGACAACCCGGGCCCCACAAGATTCAGGGCCTTGCCGGCGGATTTATTCCCAGCATCGTAGACACCAAACTTTTGGATGAGATCATCCAAGTCACCAACGAAGAGTCCTTTGCCATGGCCAAGCGGATCATCCGCGAGGAAGGGATTCTCTGCGGGATTTCATCCGGCGCCAACGTGGCGGCAGCCCTGAAGGTGGCCTCCCGGCCGGAGAACAAGGGCAAATTGGTCGTGACCGTTCTTCCCTCAACCGGCGAGCGTTATTTATCAACGGATTTATTTGCGGAATACAGGAGCTAACGTATAATATCCGCCATGTCTATGGAACGCATCTCACAACTTAATGCCCGTGCGGCAGGCCTTGATGCCGCCGGCATCATTACATTGGCCTATGCCGAGTTCGGTGCCAAGGTCAGCTTTGCCACAAGCCTTGGAGAAGAGGACCAGGTTATCACGGATTTGATTGCCGTTCATGCTCCGGCGATCGAAGTCTTCACCCTGGACACCGGCCGGCTGTTTGCCCAGACCTATGAACTGATGGCCAAAAATCAGAAAAAGTACAGCCGGCTTAATTTCAAGATCTTTTATCCTGAAACCAAAACGGTTGAGGAGATGGTGCGTGCCAAAGGCATAAACCTCTTTTATGAAAGCATCGAGAACCGCAAGCTCTGCTGCCATGTGCGCAAAGTAGAACCCTTGCAGCGCGCCTTGGCCGATAAAGAAGCCTGGATCGTAGGCTTGCGCCGCGATCAGGCCGTTACCCGTACCTCGCTCGAGCCGGTGGAATGGGATGAGGCTAATAAGAAAATTAAATTCAATCCGTTGTACAACTGGTCCCTGGAACAGGTCAGGAGCTATATTAAAGAGCACAACGTGGATGTCAATCCCTTGCACGCCCAAGGGTTCGTTTCCATCGGCTGTGCCCCATGCACGCGCGCCCTTAAGCCCGGTGAAGGTATACGCGCCGGCCGCTGGTGGTGGGAACAGCCAGACCAGAAAGAATGCGGGCTGCACAATAATCCCAAGTGGAAAGGTCATAAGCGTGAATAAAGCCCTGGACAAATTAGACAGCCTGGAATCGCAGAGTGTGTATATTCTGCGTGAAGCCTACCGCGAGTTTAAATCGCTGGTCATGCTTTGGTCCATCGGCAAGGACTCGACGGTCCTGCTATGGCTGGCGCGCAAGGCCTTTTTCGGCCACGTGCCGTTTCCCCTGGTGCATATCGATACGAGCTTCAAAATCCCTGAAATGATCAAATACAGGGACGAACTGGCGCTGAAATTTAAATTAAACATGATCGTGGGCCAGAACACCCAGGCCTTAAAGGAAAAACGCACCTTTCCCGACGGCGCCTTGGACCGCATCGCCTGCTGCAAGGCGCTCAAGACCGATGCTTTGAAAAACACGCTGTCCGGCGCTTGGCCCCGTCAGCGTCTGAACCATCAAACCGGTAAATATGAACTGGATTCCAACAAAGAACCTTATACCGGCGTTATAGTCGGTGCCCGGGCGGATGAGGAGGGCTCACGCTCCAAGGAACGTTATTTTTCTCCCCGTGACCGCAACAGCGATTGGGACGTCGGGGATCAGCCGCCGGAATTGTGGAACCAGTTTAAGACCGACTTTGCGCCCGGCACCCATATCCGCATCCATCCTTTGCTGGACTGGACGGAATTGAACATCTGGGAATATATCCAGCGTGAAAACATCCCCATCACACACCTGTATTTTGACCAGGGCAACGGCAAACGCTACCGCTCCTTGGGCTGCTATCCTTGCACCAACCCCGTGGATTCCACGGCCCAAAATGTGGATGACATCGTCAAAGAACTGCGCGAAGGCAAATTCAAGAATATCGCCGAGCGTTCAGGCCGGGCCCAGGACAAGGAAGACGGCGGCGGGCTTGAAACTTTGCGTAAAGAGGGGTACATGTAATGACGGCCCCGAGGGAACAGATGAATGTCGTCATCGTCGGTCACGTGGACCACGGCAAAAGCACCCTGGTGGGACGGCTTTTGGCGGAGACCGGCTCCTTGCCCGAAGGCAAGCTGGAGGCGGTCAAAGCCCAGTGCCTGCGGAATGCCAAACCTTTTGAATATGCCTTTCTTTTGGATGCCCTTAAGGACGAGCAGGCGCAGGGCATCACCATCGATACTGCCCGTTCCTTTTTCAAATCCGCCAAACGCGACTATATCATCATCGACGCGCCTGGCCACATCGAATTCTTAAAGAACATGATCTCCGGTGCTGCCCGTGCCGAGGCGGCCCTGCTTTTGATCGATGCGCATGAAGGTATCCGGGAGAATTCGAAACGGCATGGATACATGATGCGTTTTTTGGGCATCAAGAACATCGCTGTCTGCGTCAACAAAATGGATTTGGTCAACTATGACTCAAAAGTGTTTGACCAGATCAAAGCCGACTACACCAAATTTCTGAAGGATATTGACCTCAATCCCCAGGCTTTTATCCCCATTGCCGCTTTTCATGGGGACAACATGATCGCCCCATCGCCCAAAATGCCTTGGTATAAGGGCGGCTGCGTCCTGGACGTTCTGGACGGTTTCCAAAAAGCGGCCCCTTTGAATCAATTGCCGTTTCGCATGCCTGTGCAGGACATTTATAAATTTACGGAAGAGGGGGACGAACGGCGCATCGTGGCCGGCCGGGTGGAGACAGGCGCCATCCAGGTCGGTGAAGACATCATATTCCTGCCCTCCGGTAAGAAGAATCGGATCAAGTCCATCGAATACTTTAACGGTCCTGCCCGCAATGAGGCGTTTGCCGGACAGAGCGTCGGATTTACCTACGCCACGGAGATCTATATCCGCCCCGGCGAAATCCTCTGCAAGGCCTCGGAAAAACTTCCCCATGTCAGCAATAAATTCAGGGCCAATGTCTTTTGGATGGGCAAGCAGCCCCTGATCAAGGGTAAAACTTATAAATTGAAGATAGCCACCCAGCAAGTACCTGTCATTATCGCGGAGATTGAGCATGTGCTTAATGCCGCGGAACTCGCCTCCAGCCAGAAGCCGCATGTTGACCGCCATGAGGTGGGGGAGATCATTTTCGAAACACTCAAGCCCGTTGCTTTTGATACGGTGGGTGATATCGCCCCAACAGGCCGCTTTGTCCTGGTGGACAATTATGAAATAGCCGGCGGCGGGATCATCCTGGCGCCGGTCTTTGACAGTGATTCGAGCTTAAATCAGCATATCAAAAAGCGTAATTACGGCTGGGAGCGCTCCCACATCACCCCGCAGCTGCGCGCCCAGAAATATGAGCACAAATCCGCCTTTATTGTCATCACCGGCAAAATCGACACCGGCAATCAGCGCATTGCCAAGGCCCTGGAAGAGGCCTTGTTCAACATCGGCAAGAATGTTTACTTCCTCGGCATCTCCAACCGTTTGAGCCTGGCGACCCAGGATTCCAAAGACAAGACCCTGAGCAAATACGAGGCCCTGGTGCAATTAGGCGAGCTGGCGCATTTGATGACGGATGCGGGCCTTATTCTGATCACCAGCATCGCGGAAATAGACCAATACGAATTGGACATGCTTAAAAAGCTCAATAATCCTAACCGCAGCTTTGTCATCCAGGTGGGGCAGGATGAACGTTTTAACCCGGAAAGTGTAGACCTTGGCCTGGTTGAA
>JAGWOI010000016.1 GCA_028870995.1 Candidatus Omnitrophota bacterium
ACGTTTTTGGAGAGATGCCCGATAAAATTCTTGTCGAGGTCAACTTGCTTAGTTCAAAATCTCTGATTGACCTTGAGTTTGAAGAGATCATTGATAAATGTTTTGAAATTCTAAAATTTCAAGGAAGGCTTCCTGCTGTTAAGCCCCGTAGCCTCGAGTTGGAAAGAAATCTTGAAGTATATGATTATTTTAAAAAAACTGCCTCTATAAAGAAAACTGCCGATAAATTCTTCAAGAGTGATGATGAAGAAAGTTCTATAAGCAGAACCAAAAAAGTCATAAAAAGAACGGAACAACTTATAAATAAAGGATATATGGAACTCATCTAGAATTAAAAATCTAATGTAATAGGGGCCCCCATCAGTTCCCTGGATAAAACCTCTCCCCTTGCTAAACTCGTTACTAGCAGTTCACAGTAACGAGTTTTCTATTTTTAGAGGTTTTTATGAATAAGTTAGAAATCAGCGAAATCCAGATTGTCCCAATCAGAGCTCAAAATGGCCTAGTAGCTTTTGCCTCATGTGTCATTAACAAACAGTTCTATATCGGCAATATAGCCATTCATTCAACCTTTAGCGAAGATGAGTTTCGTTTAGTTTATCCTACCCGTGTCTTAGCCAACAATCGAGCAACTTCTTGTGTGCATCCCATCAACAAAGAAACTGGCGACGCCATGCGTTTTGCTATTTGTAAAGCATTCAAAGAGCTCTTTATCAAATACTCTGATAAGCAATTAAATTTTATATGAAAATCAGACCTGAATTTATTCAAGATACGATTAATACCTTCTCACCCTTATACGAAAGGCTCATAAGCCCTCAAGAAGCTGAAGAAATAATCTTTAATTGTCTCTCTCTTTTAGAAACCCTTGGTAAAAACAAAAAATGTGGAGAAATAAACTATGAAAACAAACCAACCCCTGTCTCGATGTAGATCTCCCACTCTTCTACTTAGACAATTAGATAAATTTCACAGGAGGTCATTATGTCAATTAAACCATCTCAAAAATTCATTAATGACACTATTAAAACCTTTAGCCCATATTATAAAAAACGGCTATCGGAAGAAGCAATAGAAATCATAAACAATATGGGACGCCTTATAGAGCACATAGGGAAAATGTCTCATTCTAAAAAAGGAAAATCAAATGCATCCAATAATAGTAATAAGGATTAAAAGAATTACAGACAATGAAAAACTAAAAGCATTCGTAGACATCGCTGTAGGTGAAATAACCATTAATGGAGTTCGCCTCATGTTTGATCCTGCCGGAGGAGGTTATTGGCCTGGATTGCCTCAGCAACCCTATAAGGACAAAAGCGGTAACCAGAAATTTGCTCCTATTGTTGAAGTATCAGAGGGGCTTAAGAAACAAATCAAAGAAGCAATAGTAAAAGAATACAATCAAAATTAATAATCTTGAGGGGGAGTCGGAAGGTTCTCCCCTCAAGAGGCCAGACCACGGTCTGCCTCGCCTCCTGCGTTATCAGGGCCTGATCAACCCTGACCGTGGGAGGCCTTAATAAAAACCTTCCTGAAAGGCTGGATAATATATGGACTTCAATGAGAAACGGTTTAGCTATATAGCTAATAAAGATAAAAAAGCTGAAAGCTTAACTTCACTTGACAAAGATGGGAATAATCGAAACAAACTCAAATGCGCTTGCAGGCCAATGAGCCTCATTGGAGCTAGAGAGTCCGAGGAACGCTGGCTACATCTTCGGGTATATTGCAAAAGATGGGTTTGCCCCAAATGCGGCCCCCAAAAAGCAAGTAAGCTTAGAAAAGCAATTATTAAAAAGGCTTCTGAGAAAGATTTAAGACGCCTATTAACCCTTACACTTGATCCGTCAAAGTGTAAGGCTGAAGAGTCAATCCCATATATCAAAAAATGCTGGAATAAAATGCGGACTTACCTAAAACGGAAGTTTGGTAAAAATATCTCTTTTATTGCAGTTTTAGAGCTTCAAAAAAGCGGCTATGCTCATTTGCACATATTGATCGATAGATATGTTGATCAAGCCTGGGCCTCTGAAGCTTGGCAAGCCATTGGAGGCGGACGGATTGTTCATCTAAGATCTGTGGATATCCACAGGGTAACCCATTACCTTTCAAAATACCTCACCAAATCCATGTTCCTTGAGCATTATGGAAAAAACCGCCGTTATACAACCTCAAGAGACCTCACTCTAAAAGATGAGGATTTAAAGCCAAAAATTAAGACAACTTGGAGACTCTTAAACTGCTCCATAGAAAGCCTCCTTAAAATGGGCGAATTCGAAGCCCTTAATAAGGAAGAAGATTTTTCAGGGAATTTAAGGAGCTTTGAAACCTTTTTTTCTTTAATTGAAAGATTTGATTTAAAAGATTTTGTTTTGAAATAAATTCAATTTTTAAAGAATTCTGATGATTGCAACATATATGTAACGTTAGGATTTCTTTAAAAATTAAAATATATTTTTGTGTTTTTATTTATTTAAGAATTATTTTTTGTATATTTTTTATTAATTTTATAAAAATTTATTAACGTAACAAAATATTACGAAAGGAACAAAAAATGGAAAACTATTCTGATTTATTTAGAAATAAAAACTTTCCTTGCCCTATTTGTAAAAATACAAAAGACATTAGAATTTCAGACAAAGGAAAGCCATATATTATTTGTGATGATTGTGGAATGCAATTATTTGTAAGAAAATCCACAGGAATTAATCGTATGATAGAATATATTAATTCTTGGTGGAAATAGCCTTTTATTTTAAAAACGGAGAAAATATAATGAATAAAGCCGTCATATACTCCCGTGTTTCAAGTAAAGAACAAGACCAAGATGGATTTTCCATCCCTTCTCAAATAAAACTGCTTAAAGATTACGCCTCTAAAAATCAGCTTGAAATTGTTCGAGAATTTATAGATGTAGAAAGCGCTAAAAAAGCAGGGCGCGAAAATTTTAATTTAATGCTTCAATTTCTTAAGAAAAATCCTCATGTAAAAACCATCCTTTGTGAGAAGACGGATCGCTTATCCAGAAACTTTAGGGATATTGCTACTTTGGATGACCTCGTAAATCAAACTGGTTTAAACATCATTTTAGTCAAAGAAAATACCACTATTAATCAGTACTCTAAATCACATGAAAAACTAGTCTTTGGATTTAAAGCCTTAATAGCTAAGAATTATGTTGATAATCTTTCTGAGGAAACTCGTAAAGGAATGTTGGAAAAGGCCGAGCAAGGTATTTATCCTAGCGGCTCTCCTATTGGCTATAAAATTGACCCTACAAGCCGTCAGCATGTATTTGATCCTGTAAAGGCACCTTATGTTAAAAAAGCTTTTGAAATGCTCGCTTCCGGCTCCTATTCAATGGAAATGACTTGTGATGTCCTTTATAAGGATGGTTTAAGGTCTAAAAAAAATACAAGAATGGGTACAGGCGCATTAGACAAGTTTATTCACAATCCTTTTTACTATGGAGCCTTCCGCTTTAAAGAGAAACTTTATGCAGGAACTCATCAGCCTCTGATTAGTAAAGAACTCTTTGATCAGACCCATAATACTTTGTCTGCAAAGTATCGTCCCCATATTACCCGAAAGGGCTTCGCTTTTAATAATCTACTTATTTGCGGAATTTGTGATTGTAGAGTATTAGGAGAGCAAAAGAAAGGTAGATATAACTACTACCATTGCACATTCTCTAAAGGCCGTCATGCAGAAGTTGGTTATATTCCTGAAAATCGTTTATCGGGTATGTTTGAAGATCATGTCTCTAAAGCCACTATTATTGATCCTATGTATCATTGGCTCAAGAGGTTGGTTTGGGAAGCTTCTCAGGATAGGGCTAAATTTCAAGATAACAGGCTATCTGCGCTCCAATCTAAATTGAAGCAAGCTGATGAACGTTTAAGCAAATTAATTGATTTAAGAGTCGATGATAAGATTAATGATGAAATATTTAAAATTAAGAATAATGAACTAACTGAATCCATTGTCGGCCTTAAAGCACAAATACACGAAGCAGAGAACATTGATCCCAATTTTTATGAAAAAGGAATAAAAACCCTCGAACTCTCTAAATCCTTATATCCTGAATATCTTACGAGAAATTACGATGGGAAGGCTGAAATTCTAAAAAAGATAGCTTCGAACTACATCATAAATGACGTAACTATATGCCCCACATGGAAAAAGCCCTTCGACCTAATGGCCAAAGGGCTCTCTCACTCTATATGGCTCCCCCGCGAGGACTCGAACCTCGGACCCAGTGGTTACGATCTGACTCCGATTACTCGGAGAGTCGGACTTTCTCTTCGCCCGGTCGATTAGACTTAGGGCGGCGGGTGTAAAGTCTCTGCACTTGCCCTCCTCTACCTTACGGTGAGAATGCTAGCTCAGGATTGTCCGCCATACTTTGTGGCGGATTTCCCTGACTTAGCCCGCTTGTCACTCCAGCGTTTCCGCTAGAGGCTGCTAACTTTAACAGCCACTTGCTCTACCTACTGAGCTACAGGGGAATAAATCTATATAAAGAGCCTAAACTTCTAAAAACATTCTATTCAAATATGCCCGGCCATGACCGGTTTTAAAATAACGTTCTCGCTTCCTGGCAAACTCTTCGCTTTCGTGTTGTTCAAAATAAATCAGATCGTATGGTCTATTAGACCTGGTAGATTGATTCTTCCCCTCATTGTGTTCTAACAATCTTTGATCGGGGCTTTTACCAGTAAACCCTACATAACGTTTGCCATTCCCCTTACTTCTTAAAACATAAACATAGTACATATTTTAACTGAGCTCCCGCCAAAATGCTTGGCGGGCCCAACACTTCGTGTTGGGACAGGGGAATAAATGGTACAAATTGTAAAGAACGAGTCGAAATTGATTTGTTAATTATACTGTAAAAGTCTCAGAAGTCAACCAATCTGCGGGAGTTCATGGACATGGTCAGCGTTGAGATGTCCACGTACTCCACCGAGGAGCCGACTGGGATGCCTAAGCCAATGCGGCTGGTTTTGACCCCTAACTTCTTGAGTTCCTTGCCTATATACAGGGCCGTCATCTCGCCTTCGGCATCGGGGTCGGTGGCGATCACGACCTCCGCAATCCCCTCATCCTTGATGCGGTCCATGAGCTTGGGCAGATTCAGATCATCCGGCCCCCGGCCTTCTGCGGGCGAAATGTGGCCCAGCAGCACATAATAAAGACCGCGGTAACTGCCGGTGCGCTCAATGGCGAGCAAATCCTTGGGGCTTTCCACCACACAAATGATCTTTTTATCGCGGCTGCCATCGGCGCAGATAAGACAGAGTTCCTGCTCGCTTAGATGATTGCACCGCTTGCAAAAACGCAAGCCTTCCTTTAACTGCTGAATATTGTCGGCCAGGGCCTTGACCTCCTGCGCGTCCTGGGCCAGCATCCAATAGATGATGCGCTCGGCGCTGCGGCGGCCGATGCCGGGAAGCTTACTCAACCTCTCAATTAAGTTCTCGATGAGTTTTGGGTACATGGCTTATTAGGCATTAGGCCATTCTTTGACGACCTTGCCGCCGAACATTTCCAAAGCGGTCTTGACCAGCGGCTCTTCCTGCTTGGGAGCAATGGCAGCCTTCTCTGCGGTTTTGAGACTGATGCCGACAGGAGCATTCAACTTTTCGGTAAAAATATCTTCAAGGAACCTGATGTTATCCTTGGTATTCAGGAAATCCTTGGCATAGGTATTTTCTTTGGCGAAGGTAATAACGAGCTTGCCTGCCTTGAATTCGCTGGGCGTGCCCTCCTGTAAATAGGTGGCCACAGAAATCTTGCGGCGGGAAACCTCGTGCGTCAGCTCGTTCCAATGAGCCTTGATCGCTTCCAGGGTTTCAGCCTTAATAGTGACCATCTTCTGCGGCGCTGCTGCGGTTGCCTGCGGCTTGGCGGGTGCAGATGCCATGGCCGGTCTTGGCGCGGCCGGAGCAGGCTTAGTGGCTGTTGGCGCGGCCGCGGCCGCTTGCGGTGCCGATGGAATGACGCCGGAGGCGCCGCCATAGGTCAATTTGGCAAAGGCCACTTCCAGCGGCATGCGCAAATTTTCCATGATGCGGGCGGTTTCCTGGGATTCGATAAACAGTTCAATGGCCCTTAAGATACCGGCGATGGTGATCTTCTCAGCCTGGGCTGCCAAGCGCTGTTTGATCGCGGCCGGGTAATCAATAAGCCCGTTGAGACTGACACCGCCCACCTTGATGATCATCAAATGCCGGAAATGCTCGGTCAAATCCTTGGCTAACTGCTTGATATCCTTGCCGCGGTCAATGATCTGGTTAAACACCTCCAGAGCCTTCAGGCAGTTGCGGGCGATCAGGGCATCGGTCAGGTCGAATAAAAATTCGGTCTCCACCATGCCCAGCATGGAGAACACATCCGCCACCTCAATGCCCTTGTCGCTCAAGGCGCTCAATTGGTCCAGGATGCCCAGCGCATCGCGCATGCTGCCTTGGGATGCCTTGGCAATGGCAAACAAGGCCTCATCATTGACCTTAAGCTTTTCGTGGGTGCAGACGCCTTTGAGATTGTCCATGATGACGTCATTGGCGATCCGCTTGAAATCAAAACGCTGGCAGCGCGATAAAATAGTGGCCGGCACCTTCTGCACTTCGGTGGTGGCAAAGATGAATTTGACGTGCTCCGGCGGCTCTTCCAAAGTCTTTAGAAGCGCGTTGAAGGCGTCAGACGTAAGCATATGGACTTCGTCGATGATATAAACCTTGTACCGGGCGTAGCTGGGCGCGAATTTGACGTTCTCGCGCAAGGTGCGGATCTCGTCGATGCCGCGGTTGGAAGCGCCGTCGATCTCGATGACATCAAAGCTGTTGCTGCCCGCGATTTCCATACAGGCCGGGCACTCGCCGCAGGGTTTCAAGGTCGGACCCTTGGCGCAATTAAGCGACTTAGCCAGGATGCGGGCCGTTGAGGTCTTGCCGATGCCGCGGGGACCGCAGAACAAAAACGCATGGGCAATGCGACCTGATTCGATGGACTTTCTTAAAAGCTCGGTGATGTGGGCCTGGCCCACCAGCTGATCGAAATTTTGGGGACGGTATTTACGTGCTAAGACAAGATAAGACATATTTTAAATCTGGATAATGAAATTGATAACCGCTCTCTTGCAGGCGCTTAGGATTTACCTTCGCACCTTCCAACAACAGGCTTTGGCCCATTTCTCCAAAAAGGAGATTAACGGCAAAAGCCGGGACAGGCAATACAGCCGGACGATGCAGCGCCTGGCCCAACATACGGGTAAATTCAGCGTTACTGACAGATTGCGGGGAACAGACGTTCACCGCACCGTCTATTTTCTCATTTCTTATCAAATGTTCAACCACAAAAGGAATTTCGTCTAAAGACACCCAGCTGACGGCCTGCTGCCCGTCGCCGAGTGGGCCGCCCAGGCCCCACCGGAACACCGGCAGCATCTGTGCCAGGGCCCCTCCTGTTTGGCTTAGGACCAGCCCAAACCGGGCATGCACGACACGGATGCCTGCCTTGACCGCAGGCGCGACCGCCTGTTCCCAGGCCCGGCAAACATCAGCCAGGAAACCCGTGCCTGAAGGGCTTGCCTCATCCAGGGTTTCCCGGGGCGAATGAGGCCCATAAAAACCCACTGCCGAAGCACAGATCAAGACCTTGGGTTTTACAGCAACCTTTGAAAGAGCCTCGCACAAAAGTGTCGTGGACTGCACCCGGCTGTCTAAAATTTCCTTCTTGTATTCAGGGGTCCACCGGCGGCCGATCGAACTGCCGGACAAATGAATGACTGCATCAAAACCGTTAAGCTCCTCCTCTTTGAGGAAACTTAAGGACGGGTCCCAATGGATCATGTTTGTCTGGAAAGAACGATGCGAAGACTGCCGGGTAATCACCGCAACCTGGTGCTTTGAGCCCAAGAAAAACTGCGTCAATTTTTTGCCAATCATTCCGGTGGCGCCGGTAATACATATACGCATGACGGTGTTCAGTATACCAGAAAAAGGGGACTGTCCCCTTTTTTATTACCAGCGGTAGAGTTGTTTACGGGCCGGCTGAGGAGGTTCTTGCGGCTGTTGGGGCTTGAAGGAGCCTTTGGGCTTGTCGCCCCCTCTTGTGGGCGTAAACCCTTTACGCATGGTCAAAGAGATGCGCTTACGGGGAATATCCACTTCAACCACCCAGACCTTGACCTTCTGGCCGACCTTGAGGATATCGGCGGGGTTTTTCACATAGGTTTCCGAAATGGCGCTGATATGCACGAGGCCGTCCTGGTGCACGCCCACATCCACGAAAGCGCCGAAATTGGTGATATTGGTGACAACCCCGTTTAATTCCATGTTTGGCGTTAAGTCTTCCAGCCGCTCGACGCCTTCTTTGAATTGCACCGCCTCAAAGACAGCGCGCGGGTCGCGGCCGGGTTTGGCCAATTCGTCTTTGATATCCAGCAGGGTCGGCAAACCTACCGCAGGGCTGACGTATTTGCGCACATCCAGGTTCTTCTGCAGGGCTTCGTTCTTCATTAGATCAGCGACGCTGACCCCTAAGTCACGGGCCATGGTTTCAACAACACCGTAACTTTCCGGGTGGACGCCCGAGGCATCCAGGGGATTCTTGGCCCCGCGTATCCGCAAGAACCCGGCCGCCTGCTCAAAGGCTTTGTCGCCCAGTTTGGGCACCTTCCTTAATCCCTCACGGGAGCTGAAAGCGCCGTTGGTATTGCGGTACTCGACGATGGCACCGGCCAAGGCGGGCCCTAGGCCGGAAACGTACATCAAAAGCTGTTTGCTGGCGGAATTGACTTCAACGCCCACCTGGTTGACGCAGCTGATGACCACATCATCCAGGCTTTTCTTGAGCTTGGGCTGGTCCACATCATGCTGGTACTGGCCCACCCCGATACTTTTAGGATCGATCTTGACGAGCTCCGCCAGCGGGTCCTGCAGCCGGCGGCCGATGGACACCGAGCCGCGCACGGTAACATCGTAATTGGCGAATTCCTCGCGGGCCACCTCCGAGGCGGAATAAATGGAAGCTCCGCTCTCGTTGACCATCACAACCAGGATCTTTTCCAGTTTCAAAGAGCGGACAAAAGTTTCCGTCTCGCGCCCGGCAGTGCCGTTGCCAACTGCGATACATTCCACATGGTAGGCCTTGCAAAGGTCTTTGACGGTTTTAGCCGCCATCTCCCTTTCAGCATCGGACTGGCTAATGTAAATGGCCGTATGATGAAGCAATTTACCCTGGGCATCGAGGCAGACCACCTTACAGCCGGTGCGCAGGCCCGGATCGATGGCCAACACATTTTTCTGGCCTAAAGGCGAGGCCATCAATAACTGGCGCAAATTTTCAGCAAAGACCTTGATGGCCTCATCGTCGGCAGAGTCCTTGGTGAGCAAACGGATCTCCGTTTCCATGGACAAGGAGAGCAGGCGTTTAAAACAATCATCAATGGCCATTTCCACCTGGGAGGCGCACGGAAGGGGACAGCCCCCTTGAGAAACAGGGGACAGCCCCCTTCCATCCTCTGTCTTAAGAAATATCTTTCGTAAAATATCCAAGGCATCTTCCTGCGGCACCAGGATGCGCAGCATCAAAAATTCTTCCTTTTCACCCCGGCGCATGGCCAGCACCCGGTGAGAGGGCGCTGTCTTGACCGCCTCCTGCCAATCATAATAATCCTTAAACTTAACACCCTCCTGCTCCTTACCCTTGATGACCTTGGAATCAAAAGTGCCTTTTTCCATATATAACTGGCGCATGGCCGCACGGGCCTCGGAGTTTTCATTGATCCATTCGGCAATGATGTCGCGGGCACCGGCCAGGGCTTCATCGATCGAAGCCACCTTTAACTCTTCATTAATGAACTTTGCCGCCTCTTCCTTGGGATTAACCCCGGGCTTCTGATCAAAGATCAGCTGGGCCAGCGGCTCCAGGCCCTTTTCGCGGGCCATGGTGGCACGGGTGCGGCGCTTGGGCTTATACGGCAGATACAAGTCTTCCAGCACCGCCATGGTCTCGGCTTCATTAATTTTGTCTTTAAGTTCGTCGCTAAGCTTGCCCTGCTTGCCGATGGATTCGAGGATCGCGGCGCGGCGCTCGTCGAGCTGCTGCAGCTGGATCAGCCGGTCGCGGATGGCGGTGATGGCCACCTCATCCAAGGCTCCGGTGGCTTCCTTCCTGTAACGGGCGATAAAGGGAACAGTCGAGCCTTCAGCAAGAAGCTTGCCCGTCACGGCCACTTGCGCCTCGCGCAGCTTCAATTCTTGCGCAACTTTTGTAAAGTATTGGAGATCCATGGGTTAGCTCGTTGGCAAAGACAAATATTATATGTTACACTTCAGTTGTGTGGCGACACACATTGCTCTTTAAAAAGCGAAAAAGGTAAACTACCTCGAAAGAGTAGGACGCAAAGCCGTGAGCCTAAACTTTATCTGGGGATGAAGCAAGGTTGTCTGGTTGCCGTGTTATTATACGTTCACCTAATTCCTCTGTTTAGGTGTTTCAGCTGTACGGTAGCATGCATCTCGTCCTCTCTTTCGGGGAGCTTTCTCCCCGAGGAGGGCGAAATGTTTAAACTTCTTCCCCTGCTGGCCCTGTCGATCCTGATCTTCGTTCAAACCGTTCCAGCCTATTGCGCGGTGTCCCGGACCGTTACTTTTCAGGTGTCCGTCACGATACCGCCGCATGTCATGCTCAATCCCAGCGGCGGTACTTTTGGGAATAATCCATATCAAATGGTCCAAACACAGACTTTAATAAGGAACAATCAGACCATCCGCATGACGACCATCGTCGTGCCGTAACGATATCTCTTTAACTCGCCTTTGAAAGTCTCGTCAAAATCTCAATTACTCCTGCTGTACCGCCTTCTTAATCACCACGGGAATATTAAATACGTAATTCGTGCCTTCGACAACATCTATTTTACTTTTTAATTTCACCTTAGGCAGCATGTCCAGGGCCAGGCTGTTGATGTCGATGGTGATGGTGTGCTCACCGGGCGCAACATTGCGGAAATAAAAGGAGCCGTGCGGGTCGCTTAGCTCAACGTTCTTGCCGTCAAGAACGATCCGCACCTTGCCGATAAACTTATCCCGGTCGTTAGGAACACCGGTGCCGGTTTTGTCCACGAAGACGATGCCGTAAATGCCGGTCTGGGTGGTCAGGCCGAAATCGGCCCGGACCGTACGCCCCTGGACAATATCGATTTCCAGCGCCTGGGGCGATGAAAAGATATACCCGCCGGGAATGGTGTCCAGCTCCGGCGCCACATGCACCCCCTTGGCGCGTATCCGGATGCGGTAGCGGCCGTTCTTGTCGGTGGTGACTTCCTTGTCGCCCACCCTGATCTTGATGTCCGGCACGCCTTGGTCGCCTTTGGAAAATTTACCTGTCCCCAGCCTGTCCTTGAAGACGATGCCGGTGACCGTCCCCAGCGGGTCCCAATAGGTGGCGCCGCCGAAGGTGATCCGCATGCCGGCATGGACTTCGAAATCGTCATACGGCAGGCTGCCGGTATGGTACAGGACACGGCTGGCATTACCGTCGAGGAAAATACTGAAATCAGGCGTGGGATTATAGTTGACGCTTGACGAAAGAATAATGCTTTCCTGGCCTGAAAGAATGCTCTCCTGGTTGTTGACGCCAAGCTCGTTGCGGTAAACCGCCTGGGAGGTGACCGAAAACTTAGGCGTGAACTGCTTTTGAAATTCAAGGCCGGCATTGATGATGTCCGGGTTGGAATGACCGATCGACTGCTGGTTGAGCCAGTCATATTCGTTATTGATGAAGGTGGACCAATGGTTGGTCAACGGCAGCTGGACGCCGGCAATGACATCCTCTTTATCGTAATTGGCGAAATCAGATCCCGAGGCGTGGCTGTATTGATAACCCGCACCGCCGAACACAACCGCTTTCATCCCCTTCCAGATGCGAAAGCCCCTCGAGAGGCGCTGGTTGAGATTGACGTTGCGTATCGGTGAGACCTGGCCCGGCGTGTCCATGAAATTGAAATCCGAATCGCTCCAGACATTTGGGCTTAAGTCCGAACGCAAATGCGCGTTTCCGTCGTAATTAAAGGCCCGCGGATTGTCGGGATTGGCGAACAAATGCTCCTGATAGGCCTCGATAAAGGAGTTGAACGAATACTTATCCGTGTCGCCCTGCACCACCCAGGTGGCCCCGGTCTCGCCTTGGTCCGCCGGCAAGGTGGACACCGTCGAATAATTCTTGTCGACGTTGCGGAAATTAAGCGATGTCAGAAAACTTCCCTTTTCCCAGGCCAGGGATGCCAGCTGGGAATCATGCCGGGTATCGTTGCCCTCCTCGGCGTTCAGGGTCAGGAAGTCATTAAAACGGTGCATCCCCTGCACGGAATACACGTGATTGGTCAAAAACGGCTGCAGCACCCTGTCCGTGCCGTAGCCTGTGGCGAAATTAAAGGAATACTGATCATTATGGCTTTGAGGAAAAAGGGTCAACTTGACGGCATCAATATACGCGTGAAGATACGGGGATGAAAGTGACGCATTGGTAAAAAAACCCGGCGGCAGTTCTTCCTGCCCGTGGCTGACCGACAAGCCCAGCATGTCATCCATCAGATCCACATCGGCAAAAACGCCCCTCAAATGCGTGCCCGGCAGGGTCAGCGGCGACATATACCGGAAGGCATCGAAGCCGCGTAAACTGAAATTGCTGGTGCCCGGCAGCGGAATCTGGCTTAAGCCCACGGTGTAGGTGTTGAAACGGGAAAAATTATTAAAATCTTCGTAGGTGCCGGACGCGTCCAGAAATCCGTAGGGCGTCTCCCCTGTTATCCCCAGCGTCTGGTTAAAATCATAGCTCTGGCGCTTCAACTGAGAAAAATTCTTGCCTTGATAATAGGTGCTCCAGTCATTGGCGTAGGTCACCACAAAAGGCTGGGCATGCCGGACCGGACTGACACCCACCACCACAGCCCTGCTGATGGATTTGGGGAAGACGACCTCGACATAAAGCGTGTGCAGGCCGAAGGCATCCCAGATATGAAGAAAGGTCTGACCGATCCTGATGGCATGCACCTCAAGGCGGTTGGGCCCCAGGGTCTTGATCTGGATGAAGCCTTCCGACGTGACTAAATGCCGCTGGATACCGGCGCCTTCGATGATGACACCGGAATGGATGTCAATGGCCAGCCGGCCTTTGATCTGGCCGTTATTGGTCAATTGCGCCAGGGACAAAACCGGCGGCGGTTCTTTAGGATTTAAAGGAACAATGGCCACCTGGGCCGGTGTCGGCACGTATTGCGGCGCGGAAGGCACGGATACGGACGCCGGATGAGGGGCCGTACCCGCAGGCGACACAACCGCGGGCTTGGGCGCCGGCGGTTGAATTTTTACAACTTGAGGCTGCGGCTGTGCAACGGGAGCTGGAGCCGGGGCTGGTGCCGGTGCTGGCGTCGGAGCTGGCGCCGGAGCCGGGGCCGCCGTCGGAGCCGAGGCCTGAGGCGCCGGACGTACCGCAGCTTTCGACTGCGGCGTTAACGGCTGAGAAATTAAAATATTAAGGTAAAGCTTGGCTTCCTTGGACTGGGGCCAGTATATTTGAGCGATCTTAAAATAACGGATGGCATCCTTATCATCCTGCGCCTTAAAGGCCTTGATACCGGCAGCCATGTAGAATGTGTAGCCTTCGGACTCCGCAGGCTTTCCATGGAAAACCGCGGGCTGCAGCACCACTCCCCTGCGTTTTAAAACCGCCAAATAGTCCTCGAGTTCAGGTGCGTAAGGGTCATAAACCTGGGCGATCTTAAAGAAACGAAGGGCGCGCTGGTCGTCGTGGGCGTTAAAAGCCTTGACGCCTTTCTGGAAATATTCCTGATAACCTATGGATTGGTCAGCAAGGGCGGGAATGGACAAGGCCGCTGCACAAGCCAGACCACAGACCCATATGACTGATTTCTTCATACAATACCATTTTGATCAGCGTTATGGGGGTCCGCATGATTGATGACCTTTCGCCTTACTGGGGGGTTGCCGTTATCTGCCCGGAAGGATCCACCGCCAAGCCCACTTGCTTGACGACCACATCTCCCTCTCCCAGGTCAGCATTGATAACGAGAGAATAATCGCCTTGCTTCAAGTCCTTTAACGGGATCACCAGCTGCGCCGATGCCCCGGGCGGCACATACAGTTTATTGGCATCGCCCCTGAGCAGCACCGTGCCGTCGCTTTGCATGATGTAGTACGTGGTATGAGGAATGAGAATGACGTTGCCCTGATTCACAAAATCCGCGGTAAGATCCATGTCCTTGGTGCCGATATTCTGCAAGGAAGCGTTCTTGTTCTTTGTCTTAGGCTCTACAAAAAATAAGCAGCCCACCCTGGTGACAAGGGAAAGACCGCCTTCGCCTTCGAGCGTGGTCGCGCTGCGTTCAAAAAACAATACGCCGTAATGCCCTTGCTTGATCTGGCCGGGGACATGAAGAATGTAATCAACCTTTTGCTGGCCGAATGGCGGTATATCGAATTCTTGAGGGGAGAATGTGACCCACTGGCCGGCCGAATTTGGTGCTGTGCCGGCAGGCAAAAATTTCTTGGAACCGTCGTAAGGCGGGATGTACTCGAAATCTTCCCAATAAACCTTAAGGTGAGCAGGGTCCTTGGAGGTGTTGTGGATCAATAAAAAGCCGTTACGGTGCTCCCCTGCGGAGACAGTGAAGACCTTCTTGCCCTCTTCGAGGAACAATTGGGCCCTCGCCTCCCCGCAGGAGAACATCGCCAACCATAATAACAGGATGATCCGAAGAACCATTTGCTTAGGCCACAACAGCCGTGATCACCAAAGAACCAGTATAGGTACCAGCGGCATCCGCGTTGGAAAACGGCTTGCCGTTGGAAGGATCGGCCGGTGCGGTGGTGCTGCCGGTCCAAACGCCCAAATAGACCCTTGGCCAGCCGCCGGTGACTTCGGAAGCGGCAATGTGGGTCGAGCTTAAATCAATAAGCCTCATCTTGCCCTGTGGCAAAAGGGTCTCGGTTGTCGAACCGCCCGTGCCCAGCACTTCCTTGGCAAAGGTGGCCGTGGTCTTGGTGCCCAAACCATTGCTGGTCCCGTTGGGATTGGTCCCTTCGGTGTAGGTCAGCGTCAGATCCGGAGTACCGGCGCCGCCTGTGGCCCCGAAATCAAGGGCAAAATAATGGTTCGGTAAATAGATGCCGAGGGTGGGATTGAAGGTCATGGGGTCGAAACTCAATGCCGTGGTCCCTGCCGGCATGGTGGTAAACGCGTTGGTGCTCGAATTGACGCTGGAGACCGTCACGCTGACACCCGTGGCCGCCGGCACGGTGGCCGACACTGTAAAGTTAAATTGGGTGGCGTCTCCCGCGACAGGAGCCAAGACCACCAGGCCTAAAACCGCAAGGGCCGTCATTAATGCTGTTTTTTTGTTCATACACTTGTCCTTTCTATTGATACAACTGGCTTTTAAGTTATTTCTCTTATTTCTGGTCCAACGAAAACCGGATCGGCGCCATGAAGCTGCCGGGCGTCATCTGCGAATAGCCCTGAAGGCGGTACAACACTTTAAAGGTGGCCCCGCTGCCGCCGGCATCCGACGAGAAGACCGGGTATTCCCCCGTCTTCACCGGTGAAAATTCCGTATAATCCGAATGGCCCTTCTGGCCTTCCGGGATCTGCACTTGAAGCGTGAAATATTTGTTGTTGAACTCCTTTCCTTGGGGGTTGGTCATATTGGCTTCCATCTCCTGGACCACCTGGTAAGGCTTGTGGAGATTGGAAGTCACGGTGATCACCACCTCCTGGTCCTGGGGCGGCGCGCCGGCCAGCACGCGGGGAAAATTCACCCCTCCGGCCGACGGTGTCGTGACATTCATGGTGAACACCGGCGGAACATCGAACTGCACATTGATGGGAAACTCCTGCTGTCCCGCGCCGCTTTCCACCACATAGGTGACCCGGCCGCGGTAGGTGCCCGCATCCTGCTGCTGGGCCTTGGCGGCGTCAGCCAGGAAATAAACGGTAAAGCTGTCCTCGGATCTATTGCTGGAATAAATAAGCGTGCGCCCGGGCTTCAAGGTGCTTATCCCTGCAGCGCGCAGGCCGTCGGTCTGGCCTTCGGCATCCAGCTGTAAAACACCGGCTCCCAGATCCTGACCCGCCTCATTCTGCGGCATGCCGTCGGCCTGTTGAAAGATGCGTATCGTCTGACCCGCATTCCCGGAAAAAGAAATGTTCACCGCGTCCGCCGTGCTTTCGGAGGTGTCGGAACTGCGCGCATGGACGAAATTAGGGCTGTGCCTGCCCTGCACCGAGATCTTAAACGAGGTGGGGTTTTCCACAAAAAGATTGATCACGGCCTGGTCATTGGAGCCGCTGCTTAACGAACGTACCGTAAAGACCAGCCGGCCGGTGAAGGTGCCGCTGCCCGCAATCAGGCTGCGGTCCAGGGAATAACCGATCACAAAGGAATCGCTTTGACCGCTGGGATTGGAGGAATAGATAAGCTGGTCCCCCATATTCACATGGTCCGTATTCTGCAAATACAGCGTCCCGGCAATGTTGGAATTGGGCACAGTCTGGGTTTGGATGGCCTGCAGGTTCAAGGCCTCGCCCTTTTCGTTAATGACCGGCTCAAGCACCCTTTGAAAGATCTGGTAACGCTCGCCATTGGTTGAAGTGACACGGATATGAACTTCCTTCATATTTTCACCGGCCGCATAGGTGCTCTGAAACCGCAGGCTGTTACTGCCGTCAACCGGACTGACACTAAGGCTAAGGGCGGCCCAGCAAGGTGCCCAAGTGCATAAGGTAAAAAAGATTAAAGCTATAAATTTCTTCATCGTCCAATGTTTATACTTTACAGGTAATATGGAAAAAGTAAACAGGCGCTTTCGCGTTATTACTGACTTTTCTCTACTTTTTATTCTTGGTCTGGGGAATTTGCTACGGTAGAAACTGATAAATTAGGACAACAGAATTATAACAAATATTTCATTTTTGACAAGGATTCTTTGCTTTGTTAAGATGGCTGCATGTTGTCCCAGCTGACTGTCCGCAATTTTGGCCTGATCGACGAAGTTTCCATTGAATTTACCCATATGCTCAATATCCTTACCGGTGAAACCGGGGCCGGCAAGTCCATCCTCATCGATGCCCTGCGCAGCGTCCTGGGTGAACGGCTCGATGCCGCCTCCATCCGCGACCCTAAAAACCCCTGTGTCATTGAAGCGGTCTTCGAGATCACCGATAAAAAATTGCTGGAATCGGACGTTATTAAGGAGTTTTTAAGCGATGGCGGCCAAGAGATCATCGTGCAGCGCACCTTAAACGCGGATGGCAGAAACAGGATCAAAATCAACGGTCTCTCCGCCACCGTCGGCCAGTTAAAGAATTTGGGCAATCACCTTATCGATTTCCACGGGCCGCATGACCACCAGATGCTCCTCAGTGAAGACCAGCACCTGCTGATGCTCGACCAGCTGGTCAATTTCAAGAGCCTTAAAGAGGATTATGCCAAGGCCTTCCAGGCCTGGGAACACACGCGCAAAGATCTGGAATCGTTGAACAGCCTGGCCCAAAGCCGCCAGCGTGACCTCGACCTTTTGACCCACCAGGTCAAGGAGCTGGAGGCCGTGCCGCTGTCCGACGAAAAATATGCGGAATTGCTCCAGGAAGAGACCAAATTAAACAATGCCGAAAAGCTCCACGAGCACATCCAAAATTTGCTGGGACTCTTGGACGACGAAGAGACCGGGGCCAACGCCCTGCTGCGCAAGAGCTTCTCCCCCTTAAAGTCCCTGACCCAGATCGATGAAAGATCTTCTGCAATGCTGGAGCAAATGTCGGGCATTCAGGACCAAACCAATGACCTGGTCAGCCAGTTGAACGATTACGCCTCCGGCCTGAAATTCGACGAACAGACCGCCCAGCGGATTCACGCGCAAAGCGATGCCTACGACGACATCAAACGCAAGTACGGCCCGGACCTGAATGACGCCCGGAAATTCTATGACGAGGCCAAAGGCAAACTGGACCTTATCAAGAATTTTGAGCACAATGACCACCAGCTGCGCGAGGCCCTGAGATCGCAGGAAAAGGAATTGGACCTGCTGGCCTCAAAGATGACCAAGCTGCGGCAAAAAGCGGCGGAAGACCTGAAAACCACGATCGAAAAGGAATTAAAGGAGCTCGGCATCCTGCACGTCAAATTCGAGGCGCGTTTTAAAAAAATACCCTTTGACCGCAACGGAGAGGATAAGATCGTTTTCTACATCAGCCCCAACGCCGGCGAGGACGTCAAGCCCTTGGCCCAGATCATTTCTTCCGGTGAAGCCGCCCGCGTGATGCTCGCCCTCAAAAAGGCCCTGATCGCGGTGGACCCCATCCCCGTGCTGATCTTCGACGAGATCGACGCCCAGATCGGCGGACGCCTGGGCACCATCACCGGCACCAAGCTCAAGGAACTCAGCCGCAAACGGCAGGTCATCCTCATCACCCACCTGCCCCAGATCGCCTCGTTCGCCGACCGGCATTTCAAGGTGTCCAAAACCGTCAAGACCGGACGCGCCATCACCGGCGTTGCCCCGCTGGAAGGCGCCCAACGCGTCGAAGAGATCGCCCAGATGATGAGCGGCGCCAACACCACCAAGATCTCCCTGTCCCATGCCCAGGACATGCTCGCCTTGGGGCAAAAAAATTAGACCCTGTCCTTTCGGACATAAAAATCATCGCCGCCGATCTTTTCAGGGACATAATTTTGCTTCAGGAAGGGCTTTAATCTTTTCTCATAATCTTGTTTCGAAATGATATGGTGTTTGATGAGGTCCTTGAACACCGCCCTGCCTTCATAGGACCTCTGAATGACTTGAGGCCTTTGGGCCAAAATCCGCCCAACCATCCCCCCGCCGCTGTTCAAATCCCTTTTTATCTCTTTTGAACTCATGAATTTCCTGTATTCGCAGCTGGAATATAACCTGACGGCGTCCCTGACAAATACAGGATGATCGGGGATGATAAGAAAACAACTCCCGCTTTGGGCAATTTTCAGGATCTGCGCTAAACTCCTCTCGCAATCATCAAAATCACGGTGATTGCTGTTCATCACACTGATATTAGGCATGACGAATACCATGCCAAAGCCCGCCATGACAACGGCCTTGCCCCAAGCGGACTTGATTTTCCCAAAGATTTCCTCAAGCCTATACCCACTGATAATAATCGCGCATAAAAGAAGCCATAACTGAAGATAATAATTTTCTTTATAGACAATCGTGGCGATGGAATTAAAAGTGCTGAAATAGAATGCCAGGGACAGGATCACAAATGCCTTGGTGCGGGGCCCCTTCGCCGCTGTTCTTATAAGCAGCACGGCACTTAATAAAAATATGGCCCCAGGAAAAGAAACTTTGATGGTAAGAAATTTCCAGTTAAAGCGAAACAGCCAGAATAAGAAGTCCGGCACGATATGTTCCTTGAATAAATAAACAGCCAGCGGCAGGCAACCGGCCAAAACCCCTGCCGTATACACGGCCAACAAACGCAGCTTCTTATTGCCCGGCGTGAATAAAATAACGATCGGAGGCAAGAACAACATAAGATACTGCTTAAACATAAACGCAAGGCCCATGGAAAAACAGAACCCCGAGGCCAAAATAGTCCAATACCCCCCTTCCGGGATCATCAGAACCAGCCGGATCCCCAACAACGAAAAAAAGAGCATGAAAAGATCCGGCCTTATTTGAAAGAATAAACCGTAGAAAAATAACCCTGTCAGGACCAGGAGGTATAAAGAAAAATTTGGCCTTCTCCAAACCGCCTTCGCTATCTGCCAGCCGATCCAGGCCGAAAGCAAAAAAACCGCGAAAGAAAGAATTCTGCTGTATTCGAAGACCTCGACAGAAGGCTTCAACAGACCCATGATCGGCGCCAGGACCACCCACAACAGCGGTGAGTGGTGCTGCCAAAAATCTCTGAACGGAATAAGGCCTTGGGCGACCAACCAGCTGCAATGGAGATGTTCAATTTCATCCTCATCGATAGGAAGAGCCCTCCAATAAATCAAAATCAGAAGGATATTAAGAACGGCAAAAATAAGGGGAACTCTAGCTTCGGAAAGGCCTTTTTGGAGCCAAAAATAGGTACAAACAAGAGACACCAAAGCCAAAAGGTAAAAACATAGTACCTGCCATGAAAAAGGATAAGATGTCGATACGATATTAAATTCAATCATGGACGCTTCAACTATACCATAGTTTGATTTGATTTTGATTTTTCTTTATGGTAACGTATATTTTTCTTCTCAAACCTCAACAATGTTAGGAGCGGTTCGATGAAACGCATTGGCATTATTACTTCGGGCGGTGATTGCGGCGGGCTTAACGGGGTCATCAAAGGCGCTGCCGGGATGGCCCTTTCCCACGGTGTCTCTTGTTTTATCATTCCCAGCGGCTACGCGGGATTATATAACCTGGTTGATTTCAACAAGCTCACGGAACTTACACCGGAGCGCATTGACAGGATCAATGCCAACATGGCGGGTTCCGAAGCCGGCCATTCGCGCGTGAAGATCAAGAAGATCGAAGACCCCAACAAGTACGAACGCATCAAAAAGGGCCTGGAGAAATTCAAACTCGATGGGCTCATCATCTCCGGCGGGGATGATTCCGGCAGCGTCTTGGTCGACCTGACCGAACACGGCATCAAGTGTGTGCACGCCCCTAAAACCATGGACATGGACCTGCAAACCTATTCGGTAGGTGCTGATTCGAGCATCAACCGCATTGCCGGCTTTATCGAAGATTTAAAAACCACCGCCGCCACCCATCAGCGCATCCTGGTCATGGAAGTGTTCGGCCGTTACGTGGGCCATACCGCCTTCCGCGGCGGTATCGCGGCGGACGCGGATGCCATCATCATCCCCGAGATCCCTTGCGATTTCGACATCCTTTACCAGCACATGAAGGAACGCTATTTTGCGCGCATTCTGCAGACCGATGTGCGCTCCGGCACCTATTTGATCGTCGTGGCCGAGGGCATCAAGAACGCCTCCGGTGCTGAGATCGTGGATGAGAACGCGCCCGTTGACGCCTTCGGGCACAAGCGCCTGGCCGGCGCCGGCAACTATGTCTGCCAGCAGCTCATCAAACGCCTGAAAACCGATCCCGCCGTCCCGGACCTCATGAAAAAGACCGGCGTGTACGTCAAAGGCATCAACGAGATCCCCGAAGTCCGCGCCGTGGCACCCGGCCACCTGGTGCGCTGCGGCCATTCCAGCGCCTATGACGTCAGCTTCGGCAAGGAGGCCGGTGCGGCCGCCTTCCTGCTCTTGAACCAGGGCATCTCCGGCGTGACGATCGCGGGCATCAACAACGGCAAGATCCGTTACATCGACACCAAGGAGGCCATCAAGCAGCGGCTGGTGGACACCAAACAGGTGGCGATCTACGAATCGTTGGGTGTTTGTTTCGGACGTAATCCTGCCAAACTGGCGGCGGAAGCCGTCAAATTGACCCAGCCTCCCGAACGGCATTGGTAAGCTAATACTTGACGTATTGGCCGACACACTCCTCAAGGACGTCCGTGATTGGGCGTACCTTGAATCCCGTCTTTTCCAGTTTACTCACCGACAGGACCATATTGGTGCGGTCAAGCTTGAGGTTCTTAAGCGGCAGAATGGTGTACTTGAATTCCGGGACGAACTTCCGGTAGACATCCATGAGTTGAGGATACCTTAAGCCCCCCTTGTTCGTGCAATTAAATATTCCCCTGGCATCGACCCTGATAAGATGCTCCAGCATCTCGATGAAATCCGGGATATAGGTGATGGAATTGGGGACATCGATGAGCGCTTTGTACTTGATGAGCTTGTTAAGGATGTTGCGCGGGTTCGGTATGAAGTCCAGGGGCACCCGGATCCTGGCGATCAGAATATTACACCGGCGGGACAGAGGCTCCAGCACGGCTTCCGAATAGATCTTGGTACGGCTGTAATAAAGATGATAGTAGTCCGGTACCAGGCTTTCCGTGATGGGCTTTTGCTTTTTGTAATCGTAATGGTAAATGCATCCGCTGCTGATATGCGCAAGCTTAACGGGCCGGCGAAAGGCCAGCTCACCCAGCCAGATCGGCACCATGGTGTTGGCCAGCATCGTCCTGTCCAGGTCGAGCTCACAGTCATCCACATTGCGCTTGCCTGTGTGGCCGATGCCGTTGATGATGACGGCGGGCTTGTATTTCTTATAAATCCGTTCCACATCCTTGTAGCTGCGGATCTTCCCGCCCTCGAGCCGGCAGCCCCAGGCCTTGTGCAGGCGCTGCGCAATATACCCTTTGCCTAGGATCAAAATCTTATTGTTCACGTGGCCGCAATCCTTTCCAAATAACCCCCATACGGGGTATGCATGGCCTTGCCTAAAGCCAGTAATTGTTTTTTGTTGATCAACTTCATCCGGAAGGCCGCCTCTTCGATGCAGCCGATCTTCAGGCCCTGACGCTCCTCGACGATCCTTATGAACACCGACGCATCCAGAAGCGAATCCGGGGTGCCTGTATCCAGCCAGGCAAACCCGCGGCTTAACAGCTGGACGTGCAATTTTTTCTTTTTAAGATAGAGGCGGTTAACATCGGTGATTTCCAGTTCGCCCCGCCGGGAGGGCTTTAGATTTTTGGCGATATCCACGACTTCATGGTCGTAGAAATACAAACCCGTCACGGCCCAGTCGGATAAAGGCACCTGCGGTTTCTCAACGATCGCCTTGGGGACGCCGTTCTTATCGAAGCTGACCACCCCGTAACGCTGCGGGTCCCTGACCTTATAACCGAAAATGGTGGCGCCTTGACGGTTGGCAGCGGCCTGGCTTAATACATGGCCCAACTTGTCGCCGAAGAAGATGTTGTCGCCCAGGATAAGGGCCACGCGCTGGTTGGCGATAAATTCTTCAGCGATCAGAAAGGCCTGGGCTATGCCCTGCGCTTGCGGCTGCACGGCATAGGAAATATTTAACCCCAAATGCCTGCCGTCTTCAAATATCTTTTGGAAAGACCCGATGTCCGAAGGTGTGGAAATGATCAAGACCTCCTTTATACCGGCCAGGATCAAGACCGACAAGGGATAGTATATCAAAGGTTTGTCGTAAACAGGGAGCAGCTGCTTGCAAACGCTTTTCGTCACCGGATACAACCTGGTCGCCCTGCCTCCCGCCAGAATTATCCCTTTCATCCCGGTCCCTCCTTAAATTTACAAATTCGCTTCGAGAACTGTACCGCTACCTTAGTTTTTATAGAAAATGCGGCCTTCCCTTTATTCAAACTGTTTGATGCGCACACCCCATTTGTACAAAAAGAATTTAAAGAGGGTCTTTAAAATGTTCATACCGTACACAATGGACGGCCATAGTTTAATGGAGGAGGCCTCATCGAAGTAGCGGGTGCGGATAGGGATCTCCTCAAATTTCATGTATTTCACCACCCCTTGGACGATGATCTCCGTGTCAAAGACAAAGCCATCGGAGTTGGCCTCATAATTGACGTTCTTAAGGTATTTGGCGCTGTAGGCCCTGAAACCGGAGTGGTATTCCGTCAAATAAATACCTAAGCAGACATTTTCCAGGGCGGTCAGCAGAATATTGGCATTATGTTTCCATAACGGCATCCCGCCCTCCAATGCCCCGCCCTTCATCATCCTGGAGCCGAAGACCGCATCCGCCCGCCCTGCCAGGATGGGCTCGATCAATTGAGGGATCGAGGTCGGATCATACTGATAGTCTGGATGGACCATAACTACGATATCGGCCCCATCCGCCAAGGCATTCTTATAGCAGGTTTTTTGATTTCCTCCGTAGCCCCTGTTTTTTTCATGGACAAAAACCTTTAGGCCAAGGCTGCGCGCCAATTCGGCGGTATTGTCCTTACTGCAGTCATCAACCAGGATGATCTGGTCGATATCCGGCGGGATGTCCGCCACCGTCCGTTTCAAGGTTGAAGCCGCGTTGTAGGCCGGAAGGACGACGCATACCTTCATCGACTTTTGTTCCTGGGCCTCCGGCGGCAATTCCAACTCGTGAAGATACTTTAATTCCCGCGCTTTGCGGGCATATATTTCTATCTGGTCACCCACGTTGATGCGCAATAGGCGATTGGCCCAGGCAGGCTTCTTATCCAACCAAGAACGAAGGAATCCAAAGCCTTGCTTGTAAGCCAATATTTTATAAATCCAATGATTCAAAGTAAAGGTCCTGCCGTGAGAGCGCGTCTTCAAAGGGACAAAACCGGTGGCTTTAAACAAGGCATTTAAGCTTTGGCTGTTAAAATAGAACAGGTGCGACTGGCTTATCCCCCACCATTTCGACCCAAAAACCTTGGCCACCAGGCTGTCCACATCAGGCGTATTGCAACAAATGACCCCTGACGGTTTTAACAGGTGCCTGATCTGCTCTAAAGCCTGTTTGGGATCGGGCAGATGCTCAATGACATCCTTGAAGATGATGACATCAAAAAAATTAGCGGGATAATCAGCGTCCTTTAGGGCGCCGGGGGTGATATTAGGAAGATCCAACTTCTTAACCGCATAATCAACCGCCCATGACGAAGGCTCCACCCCGTAAACTTCCCACCCAAGTTTCTTTGCCTCGTGCAAAAACAACCCATTGGCGCAGCCCACGTCCAATATCCGCCCTGTTTTATCCAGTTTCTTTAAAAAATTCAAAATGGACTTGGCCGATTGCCGCAGCCCCGCCTCTTGCTGCAGGTAAAAATCAACCATTGCTGCGCGGTCTATCGGCATAGAGCCGGGATCCGGCTGGGGGTTCACATACACCAACCCGCACTTGCAGCACTTGACGATCCTGACATCAATGTCATAGACCACCGTATAATGGTCGGCGCCGCAGAGATTGCACAACACTTTGACGGACATTGTTCTCCTATTTGCCCAAAGTATCGATCATGACCGTTCCCCAAATCCCTTTAGAATCCGTAGGAAGCGCCCTTCGCGGATAGAAATCAAAGAAACCTATGCGCAAAGACTTTAAACGCGCCCTGAGAAGGGGCGAAAGAGTGATGTATTGATGTTCCTCGATATACTGTCCCTTGATCCAGGCCTGCGTAGGCCATATTCTATAACAGACGGGCCTAAGCTGCCTGACGATGACACGGCCATTTTTATCCATAAAATCAATAAATAGGTTAACATCTTTTGTCTCGGGCCGCAAAGATTTCCAATAAAGATCGAGGCGCAAACGGCCCTCTTGGCGCTTCAGGCCATAGCCCAATAATTCGACGCTGTTATCCACAGTCACATCCAACCGGTGAGGGACAACGGTCTTCGCATCGATGAAGTCAAACAAAGGGTATCTGCTCTTGACGCCTTTTTGGAATAAGACCATGGTGTCCTGCACCGCCACTGCCCCCCATGGCCCCTGGTTCAAAAACTCGTCGATGTTGCGGTAATTTTCAGGGCCGTAAAAACCCACGAAGGTCAAGAAATCATCAAAATCGATCAACGCGTACTTGATATTGTCCGGCAAATGGAAGCGCTTGGAGGACAATGTATAAAATCCTGAATACACATAATGGAAAGAATAAAGGTCCTTGCGATGTGTCAAATGCGGCAGGAATTTAAAAGTGGCGACGACCGGCGCGCCGGGAGGGATCTTTTCTATCAGGTATTCCTTCTGGCCGACGCTGTTATCCGACAGGATGCGCCGGGTATCAGCGGCGAAATAGAAATGGGGGCCTAGAGCAAGATTGACCCGCACCGCATTGGCGAGCAGCACAACCCCAAGAATAAGCACCCAATAGTTGATTTTCGGCATCCAGCCGGAGAGTCTTTTGAGTCCAAACACAAAAGCGACGAAAATAAAAGGGATCAACTCGGCGGTATAATGATAATGCAAACTCACCTCGTGGATCCTGTTGGACAAAAGGTGCTGGACAAAAATCAGCAGGGCCGGCAGCAGGGCCAGAGGGCTCAGGAAGGGAATAAAAGAAACGCTTTCAAAAAGCAGGTACAGGTAATGTAATTTATGCGGCTCAAACATGATGGCCATGGTCTTGAGCGGGTGCGCCAGGCAAAAAACCGCTATCTGCCCCACGGAATTCCCCAGGGGCGCATAAATGCTGTAGAAATCAAAAATATTCCTGTTGAAATAAGGCAGGACGACCTTAACACAGAACAAAAAATAAGCCAGCCCAACCCCGGAGGTCCACAACGACCACTTCAAAGGACGCCTCAACAAGAATGCGTATACCCCCCACATCACAAAGATCAACGGCATGTTCTCCTGGCAGATCAAGGTCAGGAACATAAAAACATTAAAACGGAAAAAATCCTCTTTGTAAAAATAATAGGCCGAGCATAAAAGGAAGAACGTCGCAAAACACGGAGGGTGGAACTCAAACAGGTTAATGAAGCCCAATCCCGGATAAAGGAGATAGATAAGCCCCACCGCCAGGCTCAAGCGGTCATCAAGGTAACGCCTGGCCAGCGCATAAAGGGGGAACACGCCCGCCGCCAGGAACAATGTTTGCAACAAAAGCAGGAACAGCGGATGCGGAAAGAGCCAATATAAAGGCGCCGCCAAAAAGGAAATAAAATGAACATGGTTGCCCAAAAAAGGGATCCCCAGCACCGAGTTAAAAATCCTGCCGTGTAGGATGTTCCAGATGATCTGGTCGTGCTGGGCCAGATCAAAATCATTATAGTCGAATCCATAATACTTCAGGCAGCACCAGGAAAAGAATACCAGCACATAAACCGCCGCACTTATGGAAAGGATCCTGAAAGCGGAATTTCCGGTCAGCATCCGCGCTGTTTTATCTGCCGCAAAGGCAGGCTTTCCCCTCACTAGGGCATAAAAGAACATAAAGACGGCCGTCGGCAGCAACAAATACAACGTGCGTTCAAAAGCGACATCCAGCAGCCATTTGATGCCCAGGGCGCTGACGGCAAAAATAAGAAGATAAAAAATGACATAGGCTGCCATGAATGGGATCAAAAAACCTATTCCGGAACGGCGCCACCCCCTTGCCCTCATGACAAAAACGGCCGGCACCAATATCCAGAATCCGCCCCATACGGGAGAGGCCAGATCAAAAAAAGCAAACTGACCCATAAAACCCCACTTATGCCAGTCCCATAATCCCGGCCAAAATGTCATGTAAGAATCAAAAAGAGGGTTGTAAACTTCAAAACACCTCATCAAGGCCGCGGCCAGCCCTGTCGCGACAAAACCCCAGCACAGAGGCTTCACCGCCCTGCCGCTGCCGCTCTTTAACAGGCGGACTATAAGCACCGTCAGCAGCAATAAAGCCGCAACAGTGCCGTTGTCCTTCGTACACGCCGTGATGCCCAAACACACCCCGGTCAGCGCCGCCGCCCCAGGGCGTACCGCTCCCGTCAATCCCACGGACAAAACCGACGATAACAGGATAAAAAAGGCAGCTTCGATATCTGCGTATTGACTGGTGCCGTGCGGGATAAAGATCGGCACGGAGACCAGGAAAACCCCGGCCAGGACCGCCCACCCGAAAGGTATATATTTCTTCAAAGCGCTTATCAAAAGGCCGGCCGTGGCTGCGGTAAAAATAAGCCCCACGCTCATGGGAACGATCTGTTTGACGGCCCCATAAAAACTCCAGCCCCAAATATTAAGGAGCGGCAAGGCCCACGGGTGGTGGGCCTGGACATTGTATTCAAAAATACGGCGCCAGCCATAACCGGCCTGAAACAAGAACTTGGCATGAAAATTCCAGTACGCCCACCCGTCCCAATCCCCCCACGGCCTGACCAGCGCAGGAACAGCCGCCCAAAAGAGCACCAAGAATAAAATAACAACCAGGACCAGCAGCTGATTCAAAGACGCGCGGTGAAAATGGAAACGTCCCAGCCCCCGGCGATGGAAATAGATCAGCGCCCCTAAACACAACAAATGAACGCGGATGATGAATGCAGGATCAACGTGATTAAGAAGCAACAGGGAATAAAAAACGATCTGGGCGCTTAAGCCCGCGCCCAAACCGAAGCAAAGAAATACATCCATGAATTCAAAGGCCGCATTTTTCGGTTTGAAGCATTTTAAAACAAAATATCCGGTCAAGCAGGAGACCAGAACAGCGCAGATTCCTATCACTGGGCACCTTTCTTTCTATACAACAAGGAGACTCTCTTGGTATGTTTCAAGACAATATAATGCGACAAATGCCTTTCAATGTGCTTTTGAAGGGCGACTGAAGGACATTGAAAAACAACATACGGATAGTCCAAGGGCCGGATATAATCCAATATCGTCGGAGAAAGCACGAATTGGGCTTGTTGATACGGCCCCATGACAGCCACGTCCGTGGCCGGATGGGAAGACTCGACACAGGTGGCAAAGCCGGCCCAGTCCACATTTTTTAAATATGGCGCCAGCACCGCAAATTCCGTCCCGATTTGATCCGCCTGGTGCTTGCGGATCATAAGAATATCAGATTTAAAATTCGGCCACTGAGCATAAAAATTGCAACAGATCACAAAAAGAATGACCAGCAAGAACAGGACATGGCCGGGGGAAAGGTCAACTGTTTTTAAGGACATAGGGCATATTTTCAATGATGTCAGAGGCGATCATACCCGCCCTGGATTTAACGGCCGCGGCCCTGTCCCCGGCCTTGCCGTGGAGATAGGCGGCCCAACGCGCGGCTTCAGGCGCGCCTAAACCCTGCGCCAGGAAGGCGGCGATCATGCCGGTCAGAACATCGCCGCTGCCGGCCGTGGCCATGCCGGGATTCCCCGTGCGGTTGACAAACACTCTGCCCTGTTCAGAGGCCACAACGGTGCGGTGCCCTTTTAATAACAGGACGCAATGATGGGTAACGGCAAAGTCCCTGGCGGCTGTGAGGCGGTTGTCTTCGATCTGGGCGGCGGACTTGCCTGTCAGGCGGGCCATCTCCCCGGTGTGCGGGGTCAAAATGCGTAAAGCCTTGGAGCGGCGGAGAATTTCGGTATGGCCGGCCAGAGCAAACAACGCATCGGCATCGACCACCAGCGGTTTAGGGCATTGGAGGATCACCTGGCGGGCCAAGGTTGAAGCGGCCTTGGCACGGCCGAGTCCCGGCCCGATGGCCAAAGCGTCAAACCTATCCCAGACTTTCTTAAGTTCAAGTAAAGCCTTGCCGGAAAAGACCCCTGCCTTGGTCTCAGGCAGGGGCATGGTCATGACACAAGAGGAAATTTTCTTTTGGAGGGTCAAATTCAGGCTGCGTCCGACGGCGGCGGTCACCAGGCCGGCGCCGCTGCGCAAGGCGGCCAGGGAACTGAGGGCTGCAGCACCCAGCATCGAGGGAGAACCGGCAATGATAAGCACGGAGCCGAAGTCTCTCTTGGAAGCACGGGGATCACTCCTCAACAATGGCGCTGGCAACGGCATAATCTCGACTGTGGGAAATGGAGATGGATATCCTCTTTTTAAAATCTATCCGATGAAACCGGCAAACAGGCTTGCCGCTGGGGTCATTGATGATGCTGACGCTTTGCCAGGTCAAATCCGGCAGGCCCATGGCCTTAAAAATAGCTTCCTTGGCCGCGAAACGGCCGGCGTAGTGACGGAAGGGAAATTTGAATCTTTTGGCGTGCTTGATCTCGATGGGCGTAAAGACATATTTTAAAAAGTCCTCACCCCAGCGCTCGACCGCCCTCTGAATGCGTTCGACTTCAATAATATCTATGCCTGTTCCGATAATCATTTACGGACCTTCTGCCCGGCACCCTTGATGATCAAAAGCATTTCTTCAACCGCCTTTTCCAAACCCGTGAATACAGCCCGGCTGACGATGGCATGGCCGATATTCAATTCATGCATCCCTTTGATACGGGCAATGGGGTAGGTATTGTCATAATTAAGACCGTGCCCCGCATTGACGGTGATGCCTTTGTTGAGGGCGTAAAGCGTCATGTCTTTGATCTCGGAAAATTCTTCGACGGCCAGGCGGTCGGCAAAGGCATGGGCATAGGCCCCGGTATGCAGTTCGATGGCCCTGACCCCCATGTCATGGGCGGCGTCGATCTGCTTTTTATCAGGGGCGATAAAAAGGCTCACCTCGATGCCTTCGTTCAGGAGGGCGCGGCTGACCGCCTTGATCCGTTTAAAATGGCGCACGGCATCCAAACCGCCTTCGGTGGTGAGTTCCTGCCGGCGTTCAGGCACCAGGGTCGCCTGGTGGGGCCGCACGGCCAGCGCCACCTTCACGACCCCGGGATCAACGGACATTTCCAGGTTCAAGCGCGTCTTCACCGCTTTACGCAGCAGCACCACGTCCCGGTCCTGAATGTGCCTACGGTCCTCGCGCAGATGGGCCACGATGCTCTGACAGCCGGCCTCTTCGCACAAACGGGCGGCCATCACCGGATCAGGATCGGATTCTCCCCTGGCCTGGCGGATGGTGGCCACGTGATCGATATTGACGCCAAGCTTTACCATCAGCGCATCCCCTGGACATAAAACCAGGTGGCGACGGCAAGGATCAGCGCCACCAATTTCAACACCCAATTCGAACGCAGCCAGTCTTTCATGTCCTTACCTTTTTACGCCCCAGGATCTGGTTAAAGATTTTCATGGCATGCTCTTGATTATGTACGGGCATGAAATGTCCTTCGTAGGCCATGCTGATCTCCCCGGTCTCCTCGGACACAAGCACGACCAGGGCGTCCGTGTGCTCGCTGAGCCCCAAGGCGGCGCGGTGGCGGGTGCCCACGGTCTTGCCGACGCTGGGATTGTCGGAAAGCGGGAACAGGCAGGAACTGGCCACCACACGGTCGCCCCTGATCACCACTCCGCCGTCATGCAAAGGCGTTCCCGGCACAAAAATGCTTTGTAAAAGCTCCGAAGAGACCTTTCCATCGATGAGGATGCCGCTTTCGATAAAAGAATCGAGCTTGGTATCGCGCTCGATGGCGATCAAACACCCGTGCCGGCGCCTGGAGAGGCGGGAGATGGTATCATAGATCTTTTCGGTCAGGGCCTTGATCTCCGTCTCGCCCAAAGAGATCGTGAACAAATGCTGCTGGCCCAAACGTGCCAGGCCTGAACGTATCTCATTCTGGAAAATGACGACGATGACAATGATCCAGATGGAGAAAAAGTTGCGCAGCAGCCAGTCCAGGACCTCAAAATGCAGCAAATGGGACAACAAAAGGGCGATAATGAGATAGGCGATGCCGCGTAAGACCTGGAAGGCGCGGGTGCCTTCAAAAAACAATAAAATGCGGTAAAAGACGATCCACAAGATGATCATCTCAATGGCCGCTCTGACCGCCGTTATCACGAACTCAGGCCTTAAGTAGGACATCCGTTACCTTCGCTGTTTCCTTCATGGCTTTTACGTCATGGACCCGGAGGATGTGCGCCCCCCGCATGATCCCCGCGGCCACCGTGGCCGCCGTGCCCATCAAGCGGCCGTCCGCTTCCTTTTCTAAAATTTGACCTATGAACGACTTGCGGGATGTCCCCAACAAGATGGGACAACGCAGCACATTTAAGGCATTTAAATGATTGATGAGTGTCAGGCTATGGGCCATGTCCTTGGCAAAACCGATGCCGGGATCAATAATAATCCTATTCCTTTTTATACCAATCTCCAAACATTTTTCAATCGATATTTGCAATTCCTCCAGCACTTCCTTGACCACGTCCTTGTAGCGTGCATAAGCCTTCATGGTGGCCGGGGTGCCGCGCATGTGCATCAGCACGATGGCGGCCTGATAATCCCTCACCATTCGAAGAAAGCCCTTGGTTATCCTCGTTCCTTTAATATTGTTGATGATAACGGCACCGGCGTCAAGCGCGCGGCGCGCCACCTCCATTTTGGAGGTATCCACCGAGATGGGAATTGCCGTACGGCGCGCCAGGGCATCGATCACCGGTATCACCCGTTTGATCTCCTCTTGCAAGGGCACCGGGGAAGCTTCCGGGCGGGTGGATTCCCCGCCGATATCAAGGATATCGGCCCCCTCGTGGATGATTTTATCGGCAAAAAAAAGGCAGGCACCGGTATCTACGGTGCCTGCCTTGTTGATCTTTATTTTTCCGTCCCCGCTGAAGGAATCCGGCGTGCAATTAAGGATGCCCATGATCTTTGTTTCATGCCCCAGGGGCAATATCATGCCTCGGGCATTAAGATCAAGGACCGATCGCTTCATGACGGAGTCTGGGGCGGATCTGTATGAAGATTGAGTTTATGCTCCGGTATCATCAACAGGACCCTGGCTTCCTCGATGTCAATGGTCTCTTTTTCAATGAGACGCTTGGCCAGAAGGTCGAGCTTATCGTGGTTATCGCTCAACAGCCTCTTGGCCTTGTCATGGGCTTCATGCACCAGCCCCTGGATCGCCCCATCGATCCGGCGTGCGGTCGATTCGCTGTAATCCTTCTCGTCGAAAAGATCGCGGCCCAAGAACATCTGCTGTCCCGGTTTGCCGAAGGCCAATTTATCCAGGTCATCGCTCATGCCGTACTGGCAGACCATGGCGCGGGCGATCTGAGCCACCTTCTGCAGGTCATTGGAAACGCCGGTGGTGGTATCGTTCATATAGATCTCTTCGCCCACCATGCCGCCCAAAAGAACGACCATCTGCCCTTTCAATTCCTTGCGGGACATATAATGCTTGTCTTCCTTCGGAGGCGTCAAGGTATATCCCCCGGCCATGCCGCGCGGGATGATGGAGACCTTGGTGAAGGTATCCACTTCATCGACGAGCATGGACAACAGCGCATGGCCCGCCTCATGATAGGCCGTCATTTCCTTTTCCTTCTTGGAGGTGACATGGCTTTTCTTTTCAGGCCCCATGGTCACACGTTCTACGGCGGCCAGCATTTCATCCATGGTGACTTTTTCTTTGTTGCGGCGGGCGGCAAGCAGAGCGGCCTCGTTGCAGACATTGGCCAGATCAGCACCCGAAAAATACACCGTCAATTGGGCGATGCGGCGCAGATTCACGTCATCCCCCAGCTTAATATTCTTCACATGCACCTTTAAGATGCCCTCACGGCCATTGATATCAGGCAGGCCGACCACGATCTGGCGGTCGAAGCGTCCGGGACGCAGCAGCGCCGGATCAAGGGTGTCAGGGCGATTGGTGGCTGCGATGAGGATCAAACCGCTGACCGTGTTGAAGCCGTCCATTTCCACGAGCAGCGCATTAAGGGTCTGTTCGCGTTCATCGTTGCCGCCGCCGATACCGGCAAAACGCTGGCGGCCGACCGCGTCGATCTCATCAATGAAGATGATGCCGCCCTTGCCCGACATCTTGGAAGCCTTGCGGCCCTGCTCGAACAGGTCGCGCACGCGTGAAGCACCCACGCCCACAAACATTTCCACGAAGTCCGAACCGCTTAATGAAAAGAAAGGCACTCCGGCTTCTCCGGCCACGGCCTTGGCCAGCAGGGTTTTCCCGGTCCCCGGAGGCCCCACCAGCAAGACGCCTTTGGGGATCTTACCGCCGAGCCTCTCAAATTTTTTAGGATCTTTAAGAAAGTCGATGACCTCCTGCAATTCTTCCTTGGCTTCATCCACCCCGGCCACATCGGCAAAGGTGACCTTGCCTCCTCCACCCGTCACCTGGGCGCGGGATTTGCCGAAAGCAAAGATCCTGTTGCCCATCTGCGAACCGCGGTAGGAGACAAACCAGATCAGGGCAAAGATGCCCAAAAACGGTATCAACTGGAAGAACAGCTGGCTCCAGAACAACTCCGGGGGAACAACGTTAAAGTCAGAGACATTGTCGCGGATCATCTTGATCAGATCCTCATCGCGCTGAGGGATGTCGAGCTTGAAGACCAGGCCATTGGCAAAGGTGCCTTTTAAAGTGTTGGACGGCCCCTCGGTCAACTGCACGGATTTGATCTGATGCGTTTGAGGATTATCCTTTAACATGCTATAGAACTGAGAATAGGTAAGCTGCTTCTCCGTATTTAAATTAGTCCCGTTTTGATAGGACATGATCAAAAGAAACCCCACGCCCAGGATCACCCAGATCCAAAAATTCCCGTTAGGGTTACGGATAGGACGAGTGCCCTTTTTTGGGGGGGTACTTGTATTAGGTTGTGCCATTCCAAAAGCCTCCAGAATTAATTAACTAATTAATGCGAATCGTTATTATAATAGGAGAGAAAAATTAAATCAAGATTTAATAGCGCTCCAGGACCAAAAATTTTGCTGTTTTGAAAGCTCTCAAACCTCCCGGCAACTCAAGAGTCCCCCGGTCCTTCCCGTCCGCTAAATCATGAAGGGCCTGGACATGGCCGAAACCAAGCGCTGAGGGGTTGCCGGTCAATCCTTCCACCATCCGGCGCAACAACAAACGGGCAACCGCAGGATGCTGGCGGCCGATGACCTTCAAGTCCATCCTCGCCTTATTGCCGGCATGGGCCGCCCCCTGATCCCAGGCCCGTTGGGCATGGATGGAAAGAAATTCATAATCTTCGCCCGCGGTGGCAGCCAGATCACACAGGACCGAGGCGATCTGGGGATTGTAATCATGGGCCAGCAGCGGCAGCAATTGCCGGCGGATCTTATTGCGTTGATAAAATTCCTGATGGTTGGTTGTGTCAGTGCGGAAAGGCATTCTTTTTAGCTTCAAATAGGCTTCCACATCCCGGCGGTCGATGCCGATCAGGGGCCGGACAAAAACAACGCTTTCAATGCTGCGCTGGGGCAGGATGGCCCTTAACCCATAAAGGCCGCTTCCGCGCAGCAGGCGCATCAGCACCGTTTCAGCCAAGTCATTGCGGGTATGGGCCAGGGCGAAACGCTGGGCATGGAGTTCTCCGGCGGTTTTAATGAAGAATTCAAACCGCATCTGCCTGGCCTTGTCTTCGGAAAGCCGCTTAAGCGCCCTGCCCTGCCGCCGGCCTATCGTCAAAGGGACGTTCAGGCGCCGGCACCAGGCGGCCACGAATTTTTCGTCGGCATCAGCCGCCGCACCCCGAAGGCGGTGATTAAAATGTGCGGCCTGCAGCCGCAGGCCCAGCCTGTGGCGCAGCGACGCCAGGGCCGACAACAAACTCATGGAATCAGCTCCGCCGGAGACCCCGATCAATACCAGGTCCCGGGGTGCCATCAATTTATTCTTGCTGATAAATTGATATACACGCTCTTCGAAATTCATGCGATTTCGGCTAAAAGTCTTCGATGCCGCGTTTTTCTCTTCTTGCTTCCTGGTAAGCCTGCTGCAGCTTATCCTCGTATTTGATGTTGGGCGGGATGATCCTTAACTTCACAAATCCATAACGCAGCAATTCGGCGTTGGCCATGCGGCCGTCGGGCAAAAAAACATAGGCATAGGTATACCCGTGGGTATCGCCGGGGTCGACGTCATATTCCAGCCGGACCTTCTTATTCTCCAGGAGGTCCTGCGCAAAGTCAATGGCCTGCTCCTGCAAGGAGATTGTCGGCGGCTGCGGCTCTTCGATCACGCGGCCTTTTGAATCATATTTGACAGGCACCACCGGCGGCGGCCCCAGAGATTCAATGCCGATCAATTTGACCCGCCGCCCGTCCTCCAAAACGATCAGGTCAGAGGCGATCACCTTGACGACTAGGGCCTCTTGCTGCCTCTGGGAATAATGGATAAGATCATCATTGCTGTCCGCCCAGCAGGCGCTGGAGAGCACCAGCACCAGCAGCATCAACAATACCCTAATGGTCAACATTCCCTGTTCCCTGGTCTTCATAAGGCTTTCACCCTGACGACATAATCGGCCCCCAGGACACTGAGCAATTTCACCTGGTAATGCCCGGCGCAATACTTAACCAGCTGCCTGTAATAACCTTTGCGCACCACACCGTAGGTCACCTTTTGGCTGGCCAGCAAGTGCATTATTTTCTTCTCGGTGTCCAATATGGGGATCGGGTGAGGACTAAAAAAAGGCTGTGGAGAATCATTGAGCACCGCCACCTTCTGGCCCGTATAATAATGGATCCCGCGGGCATTATATTTGGAAACCAGCACCGTCGTGCTTCCCGATGATCGAGGCGGAATGTATGCGGAAGCTTCATGCGATGAAACATATTTTTCGATATAGGTATGCACCATAAAAAGCGTTGCCAGGATGGGCGCCAGGCTTAAGGCCAGCACGTAAAGGGCGCCCTGGAGGCGCCCCCGGATGGTCAGGGCAACGCCTATCCCGGCCACCGTGATCAAGGCCCCCGAAAGGAAGAACGACGGAAGCATGGTTGGGACATAACGCCCGTAAAGCTTATGCAAGGCCAGCACCAGGATGCCCAGCAGCGCAGGCATGACAAAGGAAGCATAGAGCAATTTTTCCATTTTGGGACGCTGCTGGATCTGAGACAAGGCATCGCCCAAAAAATTGCCGGTCATGAGCGCCAGGGCCGGAAATAAAGGAAGGATGTAACTGGCCAGCTTGGAATGCGCCGGTTGAAACACCACCAGCACCGCCACAAGCCAGCTGATACTGAAATGGTCCATCAGGCTGCCTGGGCCTTTCCTAAATAACTCGAAGCAGGCTGTGCCCAAGAACAGGCTCCAGGGGAACATCCCGGCAAGCATGGTGACCGGATAAAAAAACCAATGGTCGTTGCCGTGATGCTCGGCCTCCATAAAGCGGCGCCAATGATCGTTAAAAAAGAATTCATGAGTAAAGGCATGGCCGTAATGGGTGTACATGGCGGCGTACCAGGGCAAGGAAACGGCCAGAAAAACCATCAGGCCAACGGGCACCCACACGCTCCGCATGAAATTCAGCCGGCGCTGATACAACAGGAAAAGCAGGACGGCCATGTGTAGGATCACAAAACCTAAAGGCGTCTTTGTCAGGGCGCTTAAGCCGCCGCAGGCATAAAATCCCAGCAGCCCGACGGCCTGCCGGCGGGGATCGGTGTAGGCCAGCAAAAAGAAGGCAAAAGCATATAAAATAAAGACCGAAAAGATCATGTCGGTAAAGACGGTCTTGCCCATACCGATATAAAAGGCGCTGGTGGCCAGGGCCAACGCCGACAAGAAAGCCTTGCGCTCGTCTTTAAAGCCCATAAGCCCGATAAAATACAGCCCCAAAACTCCCAGCACCGAGAACAACGCCGGATAAAGGCGGGCTGTAAACGGGGATTCCCCCCAGGTTTTAAAGGCCGCGGCGATCAGCCAATAGGTCAAGGGCGGTTTTTCAAATTGCGGCTGCCCGAAGATCAAAGGCGTCATCCACTCGTGGTGGGCGACCATCTCGTGGGCGGTCAGGGAATAAAAAGCTTCATCGGGATCGGTAATACTGACAAGGTTGTTGCCGGCCAGGAATAAGGCGCAGGAGACCAAAAAAAGGATGGCAAGCCGCTTGAGGATGAATGTCCGCATAAAAGAAATGGTGGCGGGGAGTGGATTTAAACCACCGACCTGTCGGGTATGAACCGATTGCTCTATCAGGCTGAGCTACCCCGCCATTGATATCCGGTTGAAAACCAGCTGTAAAAAGAAAGATGATTTTAGAGGAGAAAAAACAGATTAGCAAGAGGAAAATATTCCATCACCGCTGCTTTTCCAGAAGGATATGATAAATGTCGTCAAAATGGATGAGGCCGCTTTTGACCTTTTCCATGGCGTCGATGGACAAGGATTGGAACCCCTTCTTGACGGCCAGCGCTTCGATCTCAGCAGAAGGGGCATTGCTGGCAATGGCCTCCCGGACGTCTTCGGTGAACTGGACGATCTCAAAGATGCCGATCATGCCCAAATACCCGCTGCCTTTGCAGATCTCGCAGCCGGCCCCCTTGTAAAAAGTGATCGCCTCCTCCTTGGGAGCTTCATCGGTCTTGGAAACGTGCGATAAATGCAAAGCGTCCTTGTCCGCCGGAGAAGCGGACTCCATGAACAAATGCGCGGGGATGCCGAATTGAGCGCATAAGGACAGGAACTTTTCCCTGGGCACAACATAAGGAGTGCGGCATTTCTCGCAGATACGCGGCACCAGGTGCTGGTAAATGGCGCCGGCCAGCGCGTAGGCAATAATATGCCTTTCAATCCCCATATTCGCCAGGCGCATGACGGTCCCGATGGCGCTGTTGGCATGGATGCTGGTCAACACAAAATGCCCGGTGATGGAGGCGCGCAGCGCTATCTCCGCACTCTCGGAGTCGCGTACCTCCCCTATTAAAATAATGTCGGGGTCCTGCCTCAAGGTCGCCCGCAGGGCCGAAGTGAAATCCTCGCTCACCTT
Organism: Candidatus Omnitrophota bacterium; assembly: GCA_028870995.1. Classification (GTDB taxonomy): domain Bacteria; phylum Omnitrophota; class Gorgyraeia; order Zapsychrales; family Fredricksoniimonadaceae; genus JABDGZ01. Next base: position 38,202 of record JAGWOI010000016.1, read on the forward strand.
TTTGTTGATATCACACTGATTGAGACCATCAATATGATACTCCACGGGATTTTCCAGGGTCACAATGTTGACCGTAGGTGAATTCAGGTGTTTCAAAATGGAATAAAGGGTGGTGGTTTTGCCCCCTCCTGTCGGCCCGCTGACGATCAGAAGACCGCTCTTGCGCTGGATGATCTGCTCCAGGAGCGCGTAAGGCTGCGGCCGCAGGCCGATTTTCTTCAGATCGACCTGGGAGGCGTTCTTGTTCAGGATACGGATGGCCATTTTCTCGCCCATCAGCACCGGGAAGGTGGAGATACGAAAATCATATTCCTGACCTAAGAGCACCATGGAAAAACGGGCGTCCCAGGACTTACGGCTGCTGACACTGTCCGTGGGGATATTCGCCAGGATCTTGATCCTGGCCAAGAGATGGATTTCCTGGTTTTCCGCCATGTCCAGCACGATATATAACTTGCCGTCAATACGGAAACGCACCCGGATCAAATTCTTGCCGGGCTCGATGTGAATGTCGCTGGCCCTGTTGGTCACCGCTTCGGTCAAGATAAGCTTCACCAAGTCGGTAGTCAACGGCGATTCCTGGGATCCCGGCGCTGCAGGTTTGCCGCCCCAGGCGGGTTTAGCCGTATCTTTAGGGCGGGTGATAAGCTGGTTATATTTTTCCTGTAAGGTGAACATTATGCTGTGTAAAAGAAATGCCCCAAAATTGTCTCAAAATGCAGTCAGATTGTCATTCTAAAAAATAAATGCAGGATTAGCAAGGAATTTCTATACAAAAAAAAGAGTGCCGCTAGAATAGGAGCGTGATCGTTTCGCTCAACACGCAAATCTTCGCGGGCGCCTTATTGGGCGCGGTCTTTGGGCTCGTTCTGGGACATACCGGACTTTCGCCCGCCGCCTCCCCGCTCCTTTCCGGACTGGACCTCCTGGGCAAAATTTTTATCGGCCTGCTGAAGCTGCTCATGGTACCGCTGGTGTTCACTTCCATTGCCGCAGGCATCGCCAATCTCAAGCATTCCGGCCGCTCACGGCGCGTCTGGCCGGCCCTGATCCTCTATTCGCTGACGACAACCTCCCTGGCGGCAGCCACCGGATTGACCACCATGAACCTCATAAAGCCGGGAGAAGGTCTGGATATCCATCTTTTTAAGGCAAGCGCGCCCCACGCAGGTACGGCGCAGCCCCTGTCGGCTGACAACATTTTCGTGATCATCGTGCTGGCTGCCCTGACAGGCATCATTCTCATTGTGCTGGGCAAAAAAGGCGAGCCTCTTTTAAAGATCGTCAATAAGGTTTTTGAGTTCATCATGAGATTCATCAGTATCGTCATGCGCCTGGCGCCATTGGGCATCATGGGGCTTTTAGCAGGACTGATCGCCCAGGCCAAGCTGTCCCTGCTCTATGTATTGGGAAAATATATCCTGGTGGTCATGGGATCAACCATTTTTCACGGCCTGGTGACCCTGCCGCTCATTTTATGGCTGGCCGCCAAAATTTCGCCTCGGCTTTTCTTTAAGGCCATGAAGGAAGCTTTGATCACCGCCTTTGCCACCAGCTCCTCCACCGCCACCCTTCCTGTCAGCCTGCGCTGCCTGACGCAAAATGTGGGTATCGACAAATACATCGCCCGTTTTGTCCTGCCCATCGGTGCCGTGCTGAATATGGACGGGACTGTCATGTATGAGGCCATGGCAGCCCTGTTCGTGGCGAATCTCTGCCAGGTCCATCTTTCCCTGCCGGCCCAAATGGTGGTGATGCTCACCGCCATGGCGGTCTCCATCGGAGCACCAGGCATTCCCAGCGCCGGCATGGTGACCCTGATGGTGGTTTTGCAGTCCGTGGGCCTGCCGCTTGCGGCCCTGGGGCTTTTGATCGCCATTGACCGTCCGCTGGACACCGTGCGCACCATGGTTAATGTGGAAGGCGATTGTATCGGCGCCTGTGTGGTACAGCGTGCGGCGGGGAACTAATCAAAAACAACCGTCTTGTTGCCGTAACAAAGGATCTTTCTTTCCAGGTGCCAGCGCACCGCCCGGCTCAAAACGATCTTCTCCAGGTCTTCGCCTTTTCTTTTAAGGTCTTCCAGGGAATCCCGGTGGCTTACGGCCGCGGTATCCTGGGCGATGATGGGGCCTTCATCCAGGCCTTCGGTCACGTAATGGGAAGTGGCGCCGATGACCTTGACCCCTTTTTGGTAGGCCTGCAGGTAGGGATTACTGCCGGCAAAGGCCGGCAAGAATGAGTGGTGGATATTGATGATCTGCGCCGGATAACAGTCCACAAACTGCCTGGTTAAGATTTGATGATACCGGGCCAGCACGATCAGGTCGATCTGATTGGCCCTCAAAAGCTCCAGCTGCTTTTGTTCCTGGGCGATCTTGTTTTGGTGCTCGACGCAAAACTCAAAGAACGGAATGCCAAAATCCTGCGCCAGCTTGGCCGCGTCAGGATGGTTGCTTACGACCAGCGGTATCTCGCAAAAAAGCTGCCCTGCCTTATGGCGGTATAAAAGATCGTAAAGGCAATGCAGGTGCCTGCTGACAAAGACCGCCGCGCGGGTCTTCCGGCTGGTAAACGAAAGCTGCCATTGCATCTTAAAAGGCCCGGCGATGCCTGCAAAGGAGCGTTGGATGTCTTCCCTCTTTAACATGAAACCATCCAGCGACCATTCGACGCGCATGAAAAAGGTATTGCTTTGCTCGTCGATGTGCTGGTCCGCGTGGACGATATTGCCCTGGTGCTGGAAGATGAAATTGGTAACGGCGGCGGTGATGCCCTTTTGATCGGGGCAGGAGATCAGCAAAATGGCGTGATTCATGTTTTTACTATAACAAAAAACCGGGACACATTGACTTTTTTATCTAAAAAATCAAAAGGTCTGAGGTTTTTTACTTGCCGAATCCCTGCAGGGCCTTCATGTAATTGGCACGCTCGAAGGCCTTGGGATTGGCGCAGGATTTCTGGCTCATGCTGCCGCGTAGCTGGGCCACAGAGACGTATTCGTGTTCCTTAAGCCATTGCTCCATGCCCTGCAAGACTTCGGTGACCTGGCCAACGCCTTTTTGAAGCAGGGCCGAGCATAGCATGGTCACATCCGCACCGGCCATCAGCATCTTGATCACATCCTGGGAGCTGTGAATGCCGCCGGTGGCGGCGAGGCTGGCCTTAAGATGGCCGTATAAAATAGCCACCCAGCGCAGGGGCAGGCGCATGGCCTGGGGCGTACTCAACAGCACATGGGGCACCACGGCCAAATTTTCAAGGTCAATATCCGGCTGGTAAAAACGGTTGAACAGGACCAAGGCATCGGCTCCCGCATTATCCAGCCGCTTGGCCATATTGGCCATGGAGCTGAAAAACGGGCTTATTTTGACAGCCACGGGGATCGCCAGATTGGACTTGACCGATTTGAGGATCTCCACATAGGTGTCCTCCACCGCTTGACCGGAAATATCAGGGTCCGTGGCCAAAAAATAAATATTCAATTCAAGCGCGCTGGCGCCGGCCTGCTGGATATGCTTGGCATAGGTCACCCACCCGCCCTCGGAATGCGCGTTGAGGCTGGCGATGATGGGAATATCCACCGTCCTGCGGGCTTTATAAATATGTTCCAGGTAATCATCAGGGTCGATGTCATGCTGCAGCGGCTTGGGGAAGTAGGTCAGCGCTTCGGCAAAGCTTTCCGTACCCGCCGTCAAATAGTGGTCCAGCTCATAGGTTTCGTGGGTGATCTCTTCTTCGAACAAGGAATAACTGACGATGGCCGCAGCCCCGGCATCTTCCAGCTTCTTGATATTGTCCAGGCTTTTGGAGATGGGGGAAGCGGAAGCCACAATAGGATTTTTTAAGTCCATCCCCATGTAGGTCGTCGATAAGTCGATGCTCATACATTCCCCCTTTTTAAGGCGTCGGTGGGTTGGAAGCCAGGGCGCTGTAAATTTTCCAGCGCTCGTTGACGTCCTGCTGGGCCAGGCCTGCCAATTTTTTAGCGGCCTCAGGGTCCGTCTTGCTTAACATCTTGAAACGGTTCTCCATGTTCAGGAATTCCTGCAAGAATCCTTTAGGGGCGCTGGAATCAAGAGTCAACGGGTTCTTGCCTTCCTTAAGAAGGCCCGGGTTGTACCTGAACAGCGGCCAATACCCGGTGGCAACGGCGGTCTTCTGGTTCTGCATGGCTGTGGTCATATTGATGCCGTGGGCGATGCAGTGGCTGTAGGCGATGATGAGCGAAGGGCCGTCATACGCCTCAGCCTCCAGGAAGGTCTTGAGGGTGTGCTCATCCTTGCCGCCCATGGAGACCGCCGCTACATACACATACCCGTAGGTCATGGCCATCCGGGCCAAGTCCTTTTTGGGCATGGATTTCCCTGCCGCCGCGAATTTGGCCACTGCGGAGCGCGAGGTGGATTTGGATGCCTGGCCGCCGGTATTGGAATAAACTTCCGTGTCCAGCACCAGGATATTGACGTTACGGCCCGACGAGATGACATGGTCCAGGCCGCCGTAGCCGATATCATAAGCCCAACCGTCGCCGCCGATGATCCAAACGCTTTTCTTGACCAGCATGTCGGCGATGGTCAACAACAGCTTGGCCTCTGGAGAGGATTCATCCTTTAATTTCTCCTTCAGGACGGCCACCCGCTGGCGCTGCTGGAAGATCTCGGCTTCATCTTTTTGCGAAGCATTCACGATCTCTTCAACCAACTGGGTGCCAAGCTGGGCTTCAAATTTCCTGACGTACTCGCCTGCCAATTCCTTTTGCTTATCAATGGAAAGCCTGAAACCAAGGCCGAATTCGGCGTTATCTTCGAAGAGCGAATTGGCCCAGGCCGGTCCCCGGCCCTCCTTATTCTTGGTATAGGGCGTTGTAGGCAGATTGCCGCCGTAGATCGAGGAACAGCCGGTGGCATTGGCAATGACCATACGGTCGCCGAATAATTGGGTGGCCAGCTTGATGTAAGGCGTCTCCCCGCAGCCGGCACAGGCACCGGAGAATTCAAACAATGGCTGTAACGCCTGGGCCGAGCGGATGGCGCTTTTCTTGACCAAATTGCGGTCAACTTCCGGGATGTTCAGGAAGAATTCCCAATTCTTCTTTTCTTCCTCGCGCAGCGGCTGCTGGGCCTTCATATTGATCGCCTTGAACTTGGTTTCCGTTTTATTCTTAACAGGACAGACGTCCACACAGATGCCGCAGCCGGTGCAATCTTCCGGGGCCACTTGAATGGAATATTTCATGCCTGCCCACTCGCGGTCCTTGGCCTCCATGCTCTTGAAGGTGGACGGCGCGCCCTGCAAATATTTTTGATCGTAAGCTTTGATACGGATAACCGCATGAGGACAAACAAAAGCGCATTTGCCGCACTGGATGCAAAGTCCAAAATCCCACACGGGGATCTCCTGGGCGATGTTACGCTTTTCCCATTGGGTGGTGCCCACCGGATAGGTCCCGTCGCAGGGCAAGGCGCTGACGGGCAGGCTTTCACCGTGGCCCTTGATCATCCGGCAGGTGACCTTGCGGACAAATTCCGGAGCATCATCAGGTATGCGATGGTTCATTTCAATGCAGCTGGTGACCAGTGCCGGGATCTTGACTTCATGCAAATGCGCCAGGGTATTGTCCACCGCCTCATAATTCTTCTTTAGGATCTCCTCGCCTTTCTTGCCGTAGGCCTTCTTGATGGATTCCTTGATGGCGGCAATGGCCTCATCCTTGGGAAGCACGCCGGAGATGGCAAAAAAGCAGGTTTGCATGATGGTGTTGATCCTTGCGCCCAATCCTAATTTACCGGCGACACTATAGGCATCAATCACAAAGAAACGCAATTTTTTGTCCTTGATGGTCTGGGCCAAAGGACGGGGAATGTGGTCCCAAATTTCACCGGCGTCATGATGGGTATTCAGCAGGAAGGTGCCCCCCTCCTGAATGACGTTCAGGACATCGATGGATTCCAGGAATTGCGACTGATGGCAGGCCACAAAATTGGCCCTGTTGACCAGGTAAGAAGAATGGATCGGTTTAGGCCCGAAGCGCAGGTGGGACACCGTCATGGAACCGGACTTTTTGGAATCGTAAACAAAGTATCCCTGCGCAAAAAGCGTCGTGTTCTCGCCGATGATCTTGATGGAATTCTTGTTGGCGCTGACCGTGCCGTCGGCCCCAAGGCCGAAGAATAGGGCCCTGACACCCGCCTGGCTTTCGATAATAAAATTTTCATCATAATCCAGGCTGGTATGCGCCACATCATCATTGATGCCGACGGTGAAATGGTTCTTCGGATTCGGCTTGGCCAGTTCATCGAAGACGCCCTTGACCATGGCCGGCGTGAATTCCTTGGATGAGATCCCGTAACGGCCGCCGATGACCTTGGGCAGGCGGTCAAAACGGCTTTGCCCGCATTCCACCAGGGCATTGATCACATCCAGGTACAAAGGTTCGCTGGCTCCCGGCTCCTTGGTCCTGTCCAGCACCGCAATGGAGGTGACCGTCTTGGGCAGAGCCTCCACAAAAACTTCCTTGGCAAAAGGCCGGTACAAACGCACCTTTAAGACCCCGACTTTCTGGCCGATCAAATAATCCACGGTATCCTGGCAGGTCTCGGCGCCGGAGCCCATGATGACGATGACCCTTTTGGCATCCGGCTCGCCGTAATACTGGAAAAGCTTATATTGACGGCCGGTCAATCGCGCAAATTTATCCATGGCTTTCTGCACAATACTCGGGCAGTCCTGGTAAAAGGGATTGACCGTCTCGCGGCACTGGAAATGGACATCGGGGTTCTGGGCCGTGCCACGGATCACCGGATTATCCGGGGTCAGGCGGCGCTGCCGGTGGGCCAACACCAGGTTTTCATCGATCATGGCCCTTATATCGTCCTGGGAAAGCTGCTCGATCTTGGCCACTTCATGGGAGGTGCGGAAACCATCGAAAAAATGCACAAAAGGAAGGCGTGATTCCAGGGTTGCCGCGTGGGCGATGAGCGCCATATCCATGACTTCCTGGACCGAGGCCGAATTGAGCATGGCAAAACCGGTCATGCGCGCAGCCATCACGTCCTGATGGTCGCCGAAAATGGAAAGACCCTGGGTGGCGATGGAACGGGCCGCGACATGAAAAACCGTCGGGGTAAGCTCCCCTGCGATCTTGTACATGTTGGGAAGCATTAACAACAGGCCCTGGGAACAGGTAAAGGTGGTGGTGAGAGCCCCGGTTTGCAGCGCGCCATGGACGGCGCCGGCCACACCGGCCTCGCTTTGCATTTCCTGCACCAGCGGGATACTGCCCCAGATATTCTTTCTATTGGCGCTTTGCCATTCATCGGCCCATTCCCCCATCGGCGAAGACGGGGTGATCGGGTAAATGGCGATCACCTCATTGACGGCGAATGCCACATACGCCGCAGCCTCGTTCCCATCGATCGTCACCTGCCTGCGTTCTACCATAGGACCTCTTTTTTAAATTAAGGTAAGCAAAAAAATAGCGCACTACCGTTTCAAGTATAAAGGCAGGCGCTGTTCTTTTAAATTAGTACTTCCTGGGAGAGGGCTACGTAGTATTACTTAAAGAAAAGAAAATCGATTCTTACCAGGTCACCTCTTTGCGGTCGAGGAAGATTTTGCCTGTGGGACCTCCGTCAGGCAGGGTCGCCAGCCATACGGCCGTATCCGCCCCCTGCTCCACCGGACGGGGGGCATTGGGGCCTCCCATGCGGGTCTTGACCCAACCGGGACACATGCTATTGACCAGGATATTGGTGCCTGCCAGTTCGGAGGACAGCACACGGGTGATGGCATTGATGGCGGTCTTGGACATGCGATAGGCGGGATAATTGGCACCCATCTCGCTTAATCGTCCCAGGCCGCTGGACATGTTGACGATGCGGCCGTAATTATTCTTTCTCATGAGCGGCACCAGGGCTTGGGTCAGCAAATAGGGGCCGTAGACATTGGTTTCCATGGTCTCGCGGACGGTCGTCAGATCCGTGTTAAAAAAATTCCCGCCCTGGTTGTCCAGGAAAATGCCGGCATTATTGACCAGGCCGTCGCAGCGGCCGAACTCCTTGGAAAGAAAATCCGTTAAGCCTAAGATCTGGGTGGGTTTGGTCACATCCAATTGATGATAACGCACGGGCAACTCTTGTTTATTTAGATCCTCGACGGCCTCAAGACCGTCCTTTTCATCGCGGGACGTCAGGAGGACAACAGCATCCGTCCTGGCCAATTGGCGGCAGATCTCACGGCCTATCCCGCGGTTACCTCCGGTCACAACGATCACTCGCTCTTTCATAAACACCTCCCATCTCTATTCTTTCTACCACAATCCGATTCAAGCAGCAACGGTTAATCTTGACGGGCAGCGGCCGGCATGGCGTCCGGCGACTTGACGGTGAGAGCAAAGACATCGCAGAAAGGCAGGTCTTCGATCCAGCTGTCCGCCACGAGGATATCCTTGACGGGCCTGGCCGGCATCGGATTGGCAAAACTGATATGGTACATAGTGCATTTGGGGCGCACCGGATTAATGCCGACAGGCCTGGACGCCACACCGTCCTTGGCCCAAGTGATGGAAGGCAGATGGAACCAGTCCCAAAACACCGGTGCCGAGCGTATCCGGTAAGTCCCATCCTGATAAACAAAGGTCACGGTCAGTGTGGCGTAGTAATAATTCTCTCCGTAAAGATGGAGCAAATGGTCATGTTCATAGCTGTTGCCGTAATTACCCGAGGCCAGGAAATCGATCCTATCGATTTTCATGCCATGGCGGATAGGGACCTCAAAGAGCTTGTTGTCGCCGATATCAAGCCTTCCGTAATCGGTCCAGTTCCGGGGGCCTTTCACCAGAAAGTCGACCCCGTCAAAGGTAAGGTATTTATGTGGAAGCTGGTTGGAACCGGCGCCGCTGGCGGCAAAATTCTGCTTATTCTTGGAAAGGAAATATGCATCTCCCTGGGATTCCCATGTTGCGGCTGTAGCCAAGCTGTTGGCGAGGAATAAAAAAGCGAGTAAAACAAGACCCCGGAACTTTATCATTGCTAGTAATCTAGGCTGCCTTGGGGGGTCTGTCAAGCTTACGTTTCTTAATTAGAGGGTCTTCCAGCCCCTCCCTTAAAGGAAAATTGAATTTATCCTTCAAAACACAGGCCATGCCTCCCGGAAAACATGTTGTTTTACGGCGGCGGCAAAAATCATCATCGGCTCTTCTGTATCGGCAGTCCCACATATGAATACCTTAACGCGCAGCTGTTGTTTCGTGAATAAGTCCTTGTTTGATTAATATAGCATAAACGTCTTTGCAATTACTGCCTAAAACATGCAGCTCCCCCAGGGTGGGAATATCGCCTTTTTTGAGGCGATATTCCCAATTGGCCAGGTCCATATCCAGGTATTCGAGCAATTTATAGGGACACTCTTCGCAGCGGCCCTCGCAATTACCTGAGAAAGACAGGTTGAAGGGTATTGTCTGGCGCGCCTGCCTGATCAGGTTTTCCATTGCTGTTTTGACATCTGGTTTCATAAAGCACCGCCTGGATTAGTGATGATGGCAGCAGGTCCTATACCTGTCTTCGGGGAGAGTCTTCATGGAATGAAAAACCTTCTCCTGCTCCTGTCCTGAAAGCTGATGATCAATTGCCGGATAAAGGATATTCTCTTCCTTATTATTGTGCTGTTTAAGGCAATCCCATAAGAGTCTTTCTTCCCGGTCGCTTTCCGGATCACCGCGCTGGACCTTTTTGTGCAGCTCTTCCAAATGGCCCCCGATTTGCCGGTGTTCGGCGCGCATGACCATGGTGGGGCCGCCTGATGTCATCCCGGTCTTTTCTTCAAACAACGGGAAAAGGATCTCCTCTTCCCAAATGATATGACGCTGCAGGCCGAATTTGAACTTCTTGAAGTATTCTTTGGCCTCAGGATAGTTTTTCCTTTTTAACTCCTGAAATTTCAAAAAATAACCGTCCAGCTGATCGTGGTCATCCGTGTAGAAAGGCGTGATTCTCTTTTCTTCCATGGCAATCCTCCCCATAAAGCTTTAAGATTAGTAGAATTCTCCAATAAAAGTATAACATGTATTCGTAATACATGTTATACTTTAACATGAAGATAACGCTAACGCAAGGAGAAAATAAATGAGATTAACAAACTTCTGCGATTATTCCCTGCGGGTATTGATCTACCTCGGCGGCAAGAACGAAAAATCGTCGATCGGTGAGATCGCCCAAGCTTACAGGATCTCCAAAAACCACATTGTCAAGGTGGTCCATAACCTCGTCAAGCTGGGCTATGTCCATTCCCTTCAAGGTAAGAACGGCGGCATCAGACTGGCCCTTTTGCCGTCGGAGATCAATTTAGGAAAACTTGTCGAACAGGTGGAACCGGATTTTGATCTGGTGGAATGCTTTATCGAAAAGGAGAATCAATGCCGCATCGCGCCGGCCTGCCGGTTAAAAGGGCTGCTGGGGGAGGCCCGCAAGGCCTTTCTTGACACCTTAAAAAGGTATACGCTTGCGGACATACTGAAAAACAGATCCTCTCTCCTTTCCCTGGTCGGTCAACAGGCATAGAAAATCCCCGCCATCAGCCTTTCCAGACCGACGCGGGGATTACCTTTGCAAAGGAAGGCTGATACGAAAGAGCGTTCCTTCCCCCTTCTTGCTCTGCACTTCTATTTTCCCATGGTGAAGATTGATGAGCTCTTTGCAAATGGCCAATCCAAGCCCGGTGCCTGTCGCCTTGCTGGTATAGAAGGGCGTGAAAATCTTATCCAAATTCTTCGCATCTATCCCCGTCCCGTTATCCTTGAAATCGACATGCACGTTCCCGTCTTTGCGCAAGATGCTGATCTCAACCCTCCCTTTCTTGCCGGCAACGGCCTGGCAGGCATTATTAAAAATGTTACTAAACACCTGCTTCATTTGATAGGGGTCCGCATCAAGGAAGACCTCTCCGGCAGGGTAGTTCTTATCAACGACGATTTCAGCCGCCTGTGAACCGGCCGGAAGGACGCCGGTGCATTCCTCGATAAGGGCAATAAGATCGCATCTTTCATATTGAGGGATCTTGATGCGGGAGTAATTGAGCAGGTTATCGATGATCTTTTCGCTTTCCCATAATTTCTTGTGGATGTGGTCAAGTAATTTGGCTTTACCGGAGGGATTATCTTTTTCAAGGCGGATGGCGGACAATTTGATGACTTCCAGGGGATTGCGCAGCTCATGGGCTACGCTCGTGACAAGGGTACCTAAATCGGAAAGCCGGTTGGCCTTATCGATCTCCCTTTGCGAAGCCAATTCCTGGGCCTTTTTGCGGTCTGTAATGTTCCTGCATATGCCGACCAGGCCATAGACCTTGCCGTCACTGTCTTTTAAAGGAATTTTACTTGTCGAATAATACCCGAGCTCGCCGTATTCATTGGGAGCAATTTCTTCCATGTCCAGCTTAGGCTCTCCCGTACGGAAAATCTCGCAATCATCGGCATAATACTTGAGGGCGAATTTTTCAGGATAAAAATCGAAATCTGTCTTGCCGATGCAGTCTTCCAGGGATTGGCATCTCATGATGCGCAGGGTCGCCTTGTTGGCATCGGTATACCGTCCCCGATCATCTTTAAAAAAAATGTAATCGGGCAGCAGGTCGATCACGGCACGCAAATCATAACCAGGTATCGTATGCGGCTCCATAAAGCCCCCTTGGAACTGGCATTATAAGACCGGAACCCTGATCTTTCAAGCTTTCCCTGCAGCAGCCCTATGCCAGCATCCGGTTAACTTCGAGCTGATAGCCGTACTGCTTGAGTTGAGTTTGATAGGCAGAAAAGACGGAGTAAATGATCCAAAATCCCACCCCCAGAAGCGGGATCGTCAATATCCCGAAGATGATTGTAACGATGTTTAGGGCAGGTTTCACTTCGGGCATCGCGTGCGTGACCCCGGTCGTTTCATTGCGCACGGCCAACACCGCCAGCTCCTGGGGCTTGTCCTCAGCAACGGCCGTGACCTGGTCCCCTTCCGTCAGGTTGATATTTAAGGTGGTGGACAGCGGGCGGTTATTGATCCGGAAAGTGGTGGTGGTATTGATATAACAGTTGTTAGGTAAGACCGTGGTGGTGATCTGTTTGACCGATGCTGCTTTTCCGGAAAGCTTAATGAGGGACATGGGAAGGTTCTCCGGGATTTTAAGGAAATAAAAAACTGGCGGAGAAGGCGAGAGTCCTTCCGACGGTATTTTCAACTTTTTGCAACAAAACGAGTTATGTCGCAACTCGTTTTATCAGAAGAAATTACCGTTCTTTGACTTACTTCGCCTTTCCCTCCGTTACCCCCGTTTTTGTTTGCTCATGGGCTCAATTTGGGCACTAAAAGTCTTGAGAAGCTCCCTTCTCAAGCCAATTTCTCGTCGGAAAAAATCAATTTCAATAAAAGCAATTATAGCACTAAATCATGGCGGGATAAATCTAAATTTTAAAAACTGCCTATGCGATTACTATTTTGTTTTCTACATTGCAACCACTTCTCCAAATCCGATTGTCTAAACCGGATGACGCCGGCCGCACCCCGTTGCCGGTAAACTTTAAAATACGGAATGCTCCCGCAATGCACCCAATGATAAATTGTCTTAGGGCTCATCTGCAACATTTCACTGACTTCATTGATCTTGAGCAATCTTTCCATGACTTCCCCCTGTTTGGCAGCAATGGTGTAGGATTTGGGATAAGGATCACTAGGGGGATTTTGAGGACCTTAAACAAAAGAAATTATACCACGAATTGACGGAAAATCAAGAGATCAGCGATGAGAAAATGAAAATAGGCCGTTCAAAACGCCTTCAAGCGGGGCCCTCTTTCCAAAAACATCTTAGAAATACAATGAGTTACAAAAACAAAAAATTACAGATTCATTACAAGGTTGTAATAAATCTGTAATAAAAATGTAATGACTGTTACTTAAAAAGTTGCCAAGTGCTTTGAAATTAACTCCAGAATCTTTTCAAAGGACGGTTGTCCTTGATAGTACAAGGCCGAAGTTCTTTGATATTCCTTTGCAAATTTTTTTCTTGTTTCATCATTGCTTAATAGAAAAGCTTCTTGATAGGCCAGAGGAACCTCTTGGTCTTTAGCTGGAAATCTCTTCTTTTTATGCGCTTCATAGGCCGGGATTCCGATAAAACTCTTCACTTCATCGTTTTGTAGCAGACAATAAACATCATAATAATGCCTTAAGAAATTCGTAGGCAGAGTTCCTCTCTCCTGATAATTGCGGAATTTAGTAACAATGGTTTGAAGCTTCTCAACAAAGGTATAGCGGGGGTCATAACACTGAACACCATATGCCTTGTTGTCTTTAACCTCCATTCCTTTTTCATTCGCAAAAGCGAGCGCCCATGAACTGATGTCTTTAGGTTTATTAGGCGTAACCTCATCAAAACCAACCTCAAGCAGGACCCCTTCTCTGACTCCTGCAATGCATAATCCAATAGTCTTTCTCAACCAGGCTACACTCTATCTTCTTTTCACGTTCTACAACTCGAAGCAATTCTTTAAATTCGGGATGATTATGAAGATAATTGAGAGGCATATTCTCTTGTATCTTGCTTTAACCAATTACTAAAAAGCTTTTTTGTTCTTTCTCCCCCATAAGAATTGATAAATTTCTTCATAGAGGTAAACTTTTTCAATGTCTTTTCTCTGGCATATTGCAAAACTTCTTGTTTGTCTTCAGCGAGTTCATCTAAATTATTCAATAAATCAACAAAGAGAAATTCTTTAGACAGTCTGTTTGGGAATTTATGTTTGAGACGAAAATCAAAAACCTTACCCCCAAGCAGAAACTCTCCATGGCGCTTATGATTATAAACAACTCGTTTATTATATAACTGTGTAGTTCCGACCCCTAAAGAATTATAGAGATTAGGTGAAGTTAAAAGAAAATCGTTATCTTTTAAGAACGCGCGAACAAGCTCTTCATCTTCTGGCGGAACATCACCAAAAGAGGCCTTTTGAGGACAATAATATAGGCCACCAGACATTTTTTGCAAAAAGCCTTCCTTAACCAGTTGGTGAAGATGCCGATCAACAGCATTTGACCACTGTTGAAGATCAGCCCTTCTATAAACCTGGCCTGTTTTAAGATGTTTTTTCAAGCTCTCTAATGCTTTCATTACCATAATCCTCCCATTACAAGTATAGATCATTTTCACAAGATTGCAAGTTTTCTAATTTAAAATCCATGCATATTAAATACCCAAGCGCCCTTCTTTAGACTCAACTCCCTCCTTAAAAGCACTTCTCCCATTGGCGAGGGGTAGCGGCAGACCACTATCCCCCTCGCTTTATGGTTGGGGGAGAGTGGTCTGGCGCGGTTCCGGGAGCTTTTCCCCGGAAACCCCTTGCCAATGGGAGGGTTACAAAAATAAAAAATTACAACTTCGTTACAAACAGTTGTAATGAAGTTGTAATTTTTCTGTAATGAAAAACCGACTAACTATTCCAATTAATTTGATTGTACCTTCGCCTAAGATTCTGGCCGAACTTTTTGTGTAAGATTGAAACGTTCTTTATCATTCCTGATAATCGTTCTTGAAACTTAGCTTTTGACTTCTCCCGACTTTTCACCTCACCAAAGACCTCCCAATATTTATTAATTTGAGTACTTGGCCCTTGTACCACGCAGTTGTTTATAATGGATTTAATTAGCTCCCTTCGTTCGATTGGCAATGACACCCTTTCATTAACCACATTACCCGTAACTTTCTGCCTTTTATAATTGCCTAAATATTTTTTCTTGTCTTTTTTAACCTTAAACCCTTCCTGTTTGATCATTTTATAAATCAATGCCTCAAAACCAACTATTTCCCTATTCGCAGAAATTGTAATGTCATCGGAATAAAAAGTGTAGTCAAAATCATACCCCTCAAAAGCTTTTTGAAATCTACG
>JAGWOI010000042.1 GCA_028870995.1 Candidatus Omnitrophota bacterium
GATTATCTTTCCATGCATAAGCATTATGCAGAAGGTCTTGCCGTCAGTCGTTCAACAGAAGGCGTCAACCAGTTAGGCAGTCTGGTCTTGCGGCATATAGTGATTCCAGAATTGGATAAAGAGGTCAATGAAGGTAAGAATTTTATGCGCTTGCGCCAGGTTTATAATTCCTTGATCCTTGCCCAATGGTACAAGCAGAAGATCAGGGACAGTATTCTGGAAAAGATTTATGAGGATAAAAATAAGACCGACGGCATCAGGTATGGGGTAAGCGTTGTTCCTCGCGGTGCCGGCACTCATTTTCAAAATGATATTGAGGGCCTGTACCAGGCATATTTGAAGGCTTTTAAGAAAGGGGTCTATAACTATATCAAAGAAGAAGTGGATCCTTCTTCCCGGGAAGTCATACCCAGGAAATATTTCTCGGGAGGTGTGAATTTAAGCCTGAATGGGCGGACCGATTTAAACGCTTCTTTAAAGATAGTCGATTCAAGGACAGCATCACCGGCCATGATCGCCGGTCTTTTCAAGAGGTCCTTGGGTCTGATGATGGTGGCGGCAGTCTTATCAATAGGCGCTCCTGCCTCGGCGCAGGTGCCGGTGACCAACAGCCTTCAGGTGCACCGTCTTTTGGACAGCATCTCAAGCGCCTCCTCAGGCAAGGAAGAGAAATTAAATGCTGCGCAACAGCTGGGGGTGGTGGTGCTGCAATCCATGGGGGAGAAAACCAATATAAACACTCCTTTGGAGGTTTCGGCCAAAGAAATTTTTCCCATCCTTTTAAAGACGTTACGGGAACATGCCGATTTGACGCTTCAAACGGATTACGGGCCTCTCAATGCCGGTTTTATAGCGGACCATCTCGAAAAGTCTCCGCCGGAAGTGACGCCTAAATCTTTTGCGTTAATGATCAGTACAATTGATAAGCTCAACAATTACTATACCGGCCTTGTAGATGCATTTATCAGCCGCCTCAATCAGGCCAAGCCTACCGATCCTTATGTCATCGAGGATTTAAGCCGTGTGTTGGAGAGTGATGTTCATGGGAAGCCTTTTAATATCACCGATCCTGTAAGTATATTAAGAAATCTGCAAAACGGTCTTAAAGACAAGTTTGATATAAAGATCGATGACCAAAGAAACAAAGTCATCATTACTATTCTCGAAGGGCAGAACAAAGGCCGGCAAACAATCCTGTCCCTGGAGCAGCTCAAAGAGGTAAGAAACCGCTCTGATCCTAAAGTGGAGTTAAGCCTGCTTTTAATTGGACTTGCAGGCCTTGTCCATTTGGGAGATATTCTCAAAGACAGAAAGAATATAAGAGACCTCAAAAAGAATGCCAGGCTCCCGGCAAAGGCGCTGCAAGTTGCTTTTACAGAAGAGCAAAAGGACACCCTGGCGCAAATTAACCGTCAATTATTGCGGGGTGCAGAGATCATTCAGCGTTTTAAGGCCCAATGGATGTCTCCTTCAACCCTGTGGCTCCAGGCTCCGGTGCAGGAGCGTGAAACGTGGCTTGTTGACGCTCAAGGAGTCTCCGATGATTTGGCAAACCTTATCAAATTTGCCAAGCGTTCCAAATTGATCTCAAAGGAACAAAAAGATCGAATGACCGCCTCATTACAAGAGCTTAAGGATGCCTTAGATGACCTGTGGCACCCCATCGATAATTTACGCATAGACAGATATCTGCGCAGTAAGGGCAAACATGTCGAAAATGAGTATGTGACCAACCCGCAGAAAATAGACGAATTCCAGGCCGTCATGGTCAACTCAAAAAAGACGGCCAAGCGGATCATTGCTGACAATTCACCGCAGGCCCTGGCTTCATTTTATGGCAAGGTCTCAACGGTCTCAGAGGAAATCAGCCAATGGCTGGGCCATGCCGCTACGGCACAGCGCCGGGGGTATGGTCTAAGAGACATGTCTTTTAATGCGTGGAAAGACGACCGGCAGCAGTTTCAGGAAAGGCTTAATGCCGAGTACAAGGTTTACGAAGGTTTCCTTCGGGAAAGCATTCCCTTTGTCCAAGAGGCCCGTCTCAAGGGAGGGCGGTATGCGTCCGTTTATAACAGCCAGTTGGCGGACAAGCTCCAGGAAGGTTACGTCTTGTTGAAAACCAAGACGGATGAATTCAATAAAACTGAAATCATCCCTTCGCTCAAAAGGACAGCTTATATTATAGCCAGGACCATTATGGACAGCGGCAGGCTTGTCAGCCTGTTCTTTAAGCCTTCCCAAATGGAGCGGGAATCTTCATTTTTAAGCGGACTGGCACCGGTGGGACGTGACCAAGCAATGTCCGCTTGGGGCAACGGGATTTCGCGCCGAGAATTTATTGCAAAGACGGCTGCCGCCTTGTTCGGCACCGCATGGCTGGGGCTGCCTGGGGATGGGCAGTCTCAAACACCACCGCTTGAGGTGGAAACCGGCACGGCCCTGCCGAAGTTGGGGGGCTATCAACCGAGAATGCAGGCCCTGCAACAGGCCATTAAGAACGTAATAAACACCTATGAAGCCAAGGACAAGGCGTGGCGTCGGAAGATGAGGGAAGAGGGGGCGCATGGCGCCGAGTTTCTAAAGGGTAATTCCGAAATTGAGACGGTTTTGTATATATTGCGCAACATCGACCAGCAAATGCAGACGGACGAGAATGGAAGCCTGGTCAATGATGAAGGGCTATTTTATTTGTTCACCGGCATGAAAGTCCTTGCTGAAATGGGCATCCATGATGACTCAATCAGGGAAATGAGCGATCAGGCCAACTCCTTGCTTGGGTTTACGTATTTGTACCCTCCGTCACCGGATAAACCGGCTCTGATCATGATCCCTGGCGCAGGGGGAGAGCCGATGTACTCAGGGGAGGTCAAGGGGTTGTTGAAGTATGCCGCCCGGTATTACAACATCATCGGCTATACATTTGATCCTACCAGCAGTCTGGAGGAGATAAGAGACCGGTTGGTCGATAACTTTGCCAAGGACCATCTTAATAACGAAAAGAACGTGGTAGTCAGCATGTCTTACGGCAACACCGTGCTTCACTCTGCCATACTGCATGCCGTACAAAGCGGCCGCAATGATCTATTTGCCGACAGCCATGTTTTAAGCCTAGGCTTTGTCGTTGGCGGTTCTTCTTCATTCGTAGATGCCCCGAAATGGGCCCCTCGACTGCTCGCCTGGCTCTTTACGCCCCCCAAGTGGTTTCCATCTTTAGCACAGCTGGTATTCAAGAAATATGCCGGTTTGATCAAAGCCATGAACCCGAGGTATAGCGAGCAAACTAACATCGCAGAAAACATAAGCGCCATACGGCAGGCCACTGCCGGCATTTTTTATTTTCAGGCCAATGAGGATCCCTATGTCGACCTGAAAAATCAATCGTTGCCATACTCAAGAAACAGGGACCTTATCCTTGGCAGCCTGGATAAGAACCATTTGATGTATGTAACGCCGCCTTCGGGGCAGGAATTGGGGAATAAGGAATCTCCGCATAACAATTTATTATTCGCTCCCGAGGTCAAAAAATTTTTAACTCAAAAGTACTTGCCGTTATTGTCCACCGGCGCAGTTAGCGATAAAGCACAGATCTCCGGTCCCGGAGGTATCGACCTGTCACGCCCCGAAACCTTTCTAAAGACCATGAACAATGGAGGGAAGATCGTTCTTTCTATTGATCCGGACCTCCTGGCAAGATTCAAAGAAGTCCCCGGTTTTACGCCGGTGGTCATCAATATCAAACCTTTCTACAATCTGAAAGAATTTTTAGGGTTAAACCCCGCAGAAAACCTTGCCGACGCCCGCGCATCCTGATAGGATATCTTTTCTTATGTATAAGCTGATTCACCAAGATGCAGTGACCGGCGCCCGCAGGGGTGTGGTCACGACCGCCCATGGCGATGTGCAGTCGCCGTTCTTTATGCCGGTGGCCACGACCTCAACGGTCAAGACCATGTCCGGTGTCGACCTTCACGAAATGGAATCCCAGATCGTGCTGTCGAATACCTACCATCTTTACCTTAGGCCAGGGCTGGACATCATGGAGCACGTCGGAGGTTTGCACCGCTTTATGAACTGGCACAAGCCGATCTTGACCGACAGCGGGGGATATCAGGCCTTCAGCCTGACCAAGTTCCGCAAGATCACGGACGAAGGCGTCAAATTCCGCTCCCATATCGACGGCAGCCTGCATTTTTTTACCCCCGAGAAGGTCATGGACATCCAGCGTGTGCTCGGCTCCGACATGGTGATGCCCCTGGATGAATGTTCGCCGTATCCTTGCGACCGCAAGAAGGCCGTCAAGGGCCTCAAACGCACCACCCGTTGGGCCCAGCGCTGCAAAGACCATTTTCACAAGACGGGCATGCATGAGCGGGGCCAGCGGTTGTTTGCCATTGTCCAGGGGGCGACCCATGAGGATTTAAGAAGGCAGTCGGCCGAGGAACTGATGGCCATTGGTTTTGACGCCTACGCCATCGGCGGAGTCAGCGTCGGTGAACCGGTCAAGGAGATGTTTGAGGCCCTCAACTGGGTCCTGCCGCATTTGCCGGCAGACAGGCCGCGGTATTTCATGGGCATAGGCCTTCCGGATCAGATCGTGCGGGCCGTGGGGCTTGGGGTGGACATGTTCGATTGTTCCGTGCCGACACGTTACGGGCGGCACGGCAGCGCCTTTACCAATGCAGGCAAGCTTAACATCCGCAACAGCGAGTTTACCAGGGACCTGAGGCCTTTGGACGAGGAATGCGACTGCAGTGTGTGCCGCAATTATACCCGCTGCTATATCCGCCACCTGTTGAACATGAATGAGATCACCGGGGTGCGCTTGATGAGCTACCATAATTTGCATTTTTATATTAAACTGGTGGAGCGTATCCGCCGGGCCATTGAGGCCGACGGCTATGCCCAATTCCAGAAGGAATTTTTAACCAGGTATAATTCCCAGCTGCTTTCTACTTTATGATCCGTTTTGATATTATCACCATTTTCCCCAACATGTTCGGGCCGGTATTCAATGATTCCATTTTGAAAAGGGCCCAGGCAAAAAAGAAGGTGTCCATCCATGTGCATGACCTGCGGGATTATACCGATGATAGGAAGCACCGCAAGGTCGATGACCGGCCTTTCGGCGGGGGGCCGGGCATGGTCATGACGCCCCAGCCGTTATTTGACGCGGTCAAAGCCGTCAAAGGCCGCCGTAAGGCGCGGGTCATCTGCATGTCGGCCGCGGGGAAGGCTTTTTCACAAAATCGCGCGAAGGGCTTGACGAAATATAAGAATTTGATTATTATTTGTGGCCATTATGAAGGCATTGACCAGCGGGTGCTTGACGGCTTGGTTGATGAAGAGATTTCCATCGGGGACTATGTTTTAACCGGCGGCGAAATACCGGCCATGGTGCTGGTCGATGCCGTAAGCCGCCTGATCCCAGGAGTTTTGGGCAAGGAAGAATCCCTGATTTCGGAGTCTTTCGAGAATGATTTGCTGGAGGCCCCGCAGTACACCCGCCCGGCAAATTTTCGTGGTAAAAAAGTGCCGGATGTGCTATTATCTGGCAACCATAAAGCGATAGAAGCTTGGCGCAAATCAAGCGCGTTGGCCAGGACCAAGGAAGTCCGGCCTGATTTACTCATTAAGAAAGGAAGTTTAAAATGATAGCCAGCAGCATCGAGAAAATAGCCTCCGTCAGCGAAAAGAGCTTGCGTAAGGACCTTCCGGCTTTTAACGTTGGGGATACCATCAAGATGAAGATCAAGGTCAAGGAAGCGGATAAGGTCCGTATCCACCCCTTTGAAGGGACCGTGATCAAGAAGACCGGCGTCGGTGTGGCCGCGGCCTTTACCGTGCGTAAGATCTCTTTTGGCGAAGGGGTCGAGAGGACATTCCCCATCAATTCACCGGTCATCGACAAAATTGAGATCGTTGCCAAGGGTGTTGTCAAACGCGCGAAGTTATATTATCTGCGCGGACGATTGGGCAAGAAATCCCGCGTTCAAGTCGACCAGACAGCTTCTTAAAACGGATGTCCGCCAAAATGCTTTATCATGAAACGCAAGCCAGAAACAAAGGCTTGCGTTTCGTTTTTGGATTGGATGAGGCCGGACGCGGGCCTTTGGCGGGGCCGGTGGTGGCGGCCGCGGTCTGCCTTAAGACGTTTCATTTAAAACATTTCATCAATGATTCCAAGCAGATGAGCCCCAAGGCCAGGGAAGAGGCCTTTCATGAGATTTTTGAAAAAGCTTACGTCGGTCTGGGTGTCATCAGCGAGGCGGCCATCGATATGGTCAACATCCTCAATGCCTCCCACATGGCCATGGACATGGCGGTCAACCATCTGGTGGCCGGCATGCCGCCGGAGATCAGCGGCCAAGCCGATTTCGAGGGCCGGGTCATGCTTTTAGTGGATGGCAATATTTTTCGTACCCAATCAACCTACGCTTATAAGACCATCATCGATGGTGATTGTAAATCCCTATCCATTGCCTGCGCCTCGGTGATCGCCAAGGTTTACAGGGACCATATTTTAAATGCCTACGACAAGGTTTTTCCCCAATACGGATTTGCCCGGCATAAGGGCTATCCGACTGAGGACCATTATACGGCCCTGCGTAAACACGGGGCTTCGATGATCCATCGCAAGACCTTCCAAGGAGTGCTATGATTTTCGATACCATCGACCGCCTCAGCCGTTATAAGATCCCCCAATTGGAAGAAATTCTAAAGTTTATCAATAACTATGATTGTGCTAATTTGATCGACGGCGAGACCGAGATCAAAGGGAGGCAGTTGTTTGTGCGTATCATGAGTTATGAACCCAAGCCTGCCGCAGAAAACCGTTTTGAGACCCATCGCAATTACATGGATGTGCAATATGTCATAAGCGGTGCCGAGCTCATGCAGACCGCCCGCCCGGAAGATTTAAAGGCCCTGACCGAATACGACGAGAAGGGCGATTACCAATTTTTTCAAGCCGACGGTCCTGTCAGCGGTCAGGTGGTCAAGGCCGGTGAATTTGCCGTTTTTTATCCCCTGGAGCCTCACCGTCCGTCCTGCCGTTATGAGGGACATCGGGGTGCTGTTAAAAAGCTGATTTTTAAAGTCAGGATGAATTAAGGAGAAAAACCATGGTCCGAATTGCCGCTGTCTACCCCAGGAGCGAAGGCAAAAGATTCGATATGGATTATTATATCCATACACATCTGCCCATGGTCCGCCGCACCTTTGGACCCTGGGGTTTAAGAAAGATCGAGGTCGATAAGGGCATTGCAAAACCGGGCGGCGGATCGTCCCCTTTTTTTGCCATCGGCTATCTGTATTTTGATTCCCTGGAAGCCTTTCAGGAATGCTATGCCGAAGCGGGGATGGAGGTGGTCGGTAATATTCATTCCTATACAGACGTCATCCCAATGATCCAGGTGGGTGTGGTGGAGTCTTTGGATTAAATGGACAGACGCAAATTCCTATATTTTTTATTGGAAATTGGTTTTGCTTTTTGCTTCCTTTTTTTTTATGCCGATCATTCCTTGTTTGCCTTAACCCCTTCAAAGCTTTATTCGAGTGATCTAGCTTACCGACTTCAGACAAATGCCTTATTGCAGGGGCACCTGTCCCTAAGTCCTTATCCTTTTGGTGCCCCCAAATACGATTATCTTTGGACAGGGCATGGATTGCAGCAGAACTGGGGAATGGGTGTTCCTTTTTTAAGGCTCCCTTTTGAAGCCATGGCTAAATGGTTTGGCTTTGGCCCTTTTCCCGACAGGCTGGTAATTGTGTTTTATACGGCCCTTGCGGTATTTATTTTGAATCTCGTTTTTAGTAAGGTGCTAGAGGAGCTAGGGTTTGCCGGTATTGCAGGCATGATCCTGCGTTGGTTTTTCGTGTCCTGGCTCATGTTGGCTCCCGGTTTTATTGATCAGATTAAGAATGGTTGGGATGTTTATAATGAAGCCGTTTTTTATGGATGCCTTTACGGCCATGTATTGATGGCTTTTTTTTTGATTTATGTGCTAAACCCCTCTTACCGGATCTACGTAATACTTTGTTTGATAAGCGGAACTGCCTGGTTGGTACGTCCGACAATGCTTTCCTACGGACTCGTCACCGTCCTTTTGGCGAGTTTTTATGCATATCGAAATCAAGTGAAAATCAAGCCTTTGGTGGCAGGCCTCATTTATTTTAGCATAGGCATTGGGTTAGGGTTATGGTTTAACTTCGTTCGTTTCGGTTCAGTATTGGAATTCGGTTACTCGGGCCTTATAGGCGGGAATCCCATTTTAAACTATGCTTTGGCCTTTGATTACCCGTATCACTATGAGTCTTATTTTAGCGCAGCCAGGGAACTGTTGGGATATATGTTTTTCTATGGTTTGTGGCCTGCATCCACATTTAGGGAAAGATTCCATGAAGGTCATCACTTTGTTTTTGACTACACCCATTTTATCATTTTGGCATCGTCATTGGCTCTGGTGTTAACGGTCGGAAATCGGATCAAGGGGCGTGCAAGGGCTTTACCCTGGATTACGGTTTGGGGGGCATTAAATGCGTGCCTCTTGTTTGGTTTTTATATGCATTACGAATTTTTGTCCGACAGATATTTAGGCGATTTTACACCGGCCTTTTTTGCGCTTATTCTTGGTCTTTTGCTGGTAGGTCTTTCATTTTATAAAGAATCTGGGTTAAACCAAAAAAAGTTTTTGGGAGTTTTCTTGTTAATCGCAATTCCTTTGTTTTGTGTTTATGATGCCGCTTTCTCTTTTAAACCAGCTGAAGGCTGGCATGTGCTTAATTATGATTATAAACATCATCAACGGAATCATGATCCTCTGTTTATTGATAGGAGACTGGTGCAGCGGAGGATTGATTCTTTTGAGGAATTCATAGCAAAGCCTAATACCTTGGCTCAAACGCTTTATTGTCCCGGCACCAATTTACCTCCTATTTATGAAGGTTTTTCCGGATGGGACTTGGGTAGTAACTGTTATGTTAAAGTGGCTACATCAATTTTTCTTCCAAACCGCTCTTGCGTAACTTTCAATTACACGATGCCGTTTAATCAGCCGTTGCCTCCGGTCCAGGTTTCGAAAGAAGGGCGGTCTTTAAGGCTGATAGATACAGAACTCTATGGTCAGGGGCATAGAAAGGCAGTTAAACAAACTTTTTGTGCCGGTAAGACTGCCGGATCTCCATTTTCTTATTATAGAATAGGATGGGTTAAGATGGATGACTACGGCACTAGTAAATCATTACCGATAAAATTGAAATGGATAAGTGTTTCTTCTGATTACATGAAATGCCTGGCGACAGGAATCAATCATGGAAACCAGAATTGAAATTAAATTAACGGACATCACCGGGGAAAGGGTGGATGCCATTGTCAATGCCGCCAATACCAGCCTGTTGGGCGGCGGCGGAGTGGACGGGGCCATTCACCAGGCTGCCGGTCCTGAGCTGTTGGAAGAGTGCCGCCTGATGCACGGCTGTCCCACGGGAGGCGCCAAGCTGACCCGGGGCTATAGGCTTTTTGCAAAATACGTCATTCATACTGTCGGACCCGTATGGCAGGGTGGAAAACATAATGAAGATGAATTGTTGGCGGACTGCTACCGCAACTGCTTAAAACTCGCCCAAGAGCATGGGATCAAAACTGTCGCCTTCCCGTGCATCAGCACGGGCGTTTACCGTTTTCCCATTGAACGGGCCGCTGCCATTGCCCTTAAAACAATCGATGAAAATTTAGCCGGATCGGGTGTCGAGAAGGTTGTTTTTGTTTGTTTCGATGAAGTCAACCACCGCGCCTATTTGGATCGGGTGTAGAGCCACCATCCCATTTCTTTTGTCCTGCCCAAGGTGCTGCGGTTAAAATAAATTTTCATGGTGCCGTGTGCGGCGGTTTGGATTTCAAACCATTGCCTGCGGGCGTATTGTTCCCCGCTGCCATGGCGGCAGGGGCCGGTGGAGCGCCAGGTACGCAGGATGCGGGTCACAATGACCTTTTGTCCGCGCCAAATAAATTCCCGGGGCAGGCCGGGCCTGCCTGCAGAGAGGCTTTGGGTATCGCAGGTAGCGATGAGAGGCTGTATGTTTTCGCTAACGAATTCTTCCCTCATAGATAAATTATATTAAAATCAGCCCTCTTGGTGTTATAATTTCACCTCATGACGATTAAGGCTTTTTTTTCCCCAGAAGGCGGTTGTCTCAAGACGGTCCTCGACGGGATCAATAAATCCCAAAAGTCGATCGACGTGGCCATGTTCTATTTTACCTCAAAGGCCATTGCCCAGGCCCTGGTGGCGGCGAAAGGCCGTGAAGTTAAGATAAGGATCATCCTGGACAAGAATCAAGAGCAGGAAACATTCTCCAAGAGCCGGTATCTCATTAAAAAGGGAATTGAGGTCAGGTATTATCAGGGCGAAGGCCTTATGCATAATAAATTTGCCGTTATCGATGGGCGGCTGTTGATAACGGGTTCTTTTAACTGGACGCCGACCGCCGACTGGCAGAATGAAGAGAACATGATCGTTATTGTGAATAATGAGGTCGTTAAAAAATATCAGCAGCGCTTTGCCGTCTTGTGGAAACCGGCGGAAGCATAAGATCAATGGAAAAAGGATTTCAAAAAATATTTCTTGAGACCTACGGCTGGCCGTTGGTTGCAGTATTACATAACATTTATGGTATTCTTGAATAAAATTTATGACTAAAGATAATCCAAATGTTTATATTATCGCAGGGCCTAATGGAGCAGGTAAAACCACCTTTGCTCGGCAATTCTTGCCTTTGTATGCTAAATGTAAAAATTTTGTGAATGCAGATCTTATAGCCCAAGGATTAGCTCCTTTTTCTCCTGAAACGATGGGCATTAAGGCAGGAAGGATTTTATTAGAGCAAATCCATCATTTGGCAGAACAAAGGAGTAATTTTGCATTTGAATCTACCCTATCTGGAACTGCGTACGTTTCATTTCTGCAAAAATTAAAATCGGAAGGCTATATTATTCATATTTTCTACCTTGGGGTTCCTAAAGTAGAATTGTCTTTAGCTCGTATTAAAGAGCGTGTTGCTAAAGGTGGTCACAATGTCCCTGCCCAAGATGTAAAGCGTCGTTTTGCAAAAAGTTTTGATAATTTCCAACGTCTATAT
>JAGWOI010000043.1 GCA_028870995.1 Candidatus Omnitrophota bacterium
CGCAATTGAATTTCCCGTTGGATCTAATAACAGAGGCAGCTTATGATTGAACCGCGCAGTATGCTCAAGAATATTTCACGAGCGCCGAGCAACACCGAAGAGCGCATCGGTAAGGTCATGCGCCTGGATCATAATGAGCGCACCACCAGCCTGCCGCAGCATGTCCTGGATGAAGTATGGAAAACTATCAAGCCCGAGGAAGTGGTGGCTTATCCGGCCCTGGAAGCCACCTATAAAAAATTAGCGGATTTTGCAGGCGTGCCCCGCGAGCAACTGTTGATGACCTATGGGTCAGACACCGCCATCCGGATGGTTTTTGACACCTATTTGGAACAGGGCCGGGAAGTCATCTTTTTGCAGCCTACCTATGGCATGTTTTCCGTTTATACAGACATGTTCGGCGGCAAAAAGGTCCTCATAGGTTACAACGAAGATTTTTCCCTGCCGGTGGAGCGTATATTAGAAAAGATAGGCCCTGCCGCCAAACTGGTCATCATCGCCAACCCCAACCATACCGGCACCGCGATGAGTGATAAAGATATTGAAACCATTGTCCGCAAGGCGGCGGAATTCAATTGCCTGGTCCTGGTGGATGAAGCCTATCATCATTTTTATACCGGAACGGTGGTGCCATTGGTCAAGCACTACGATAACCTGATCATTATACGTACCTTTTCCAAGGCCTTTGGCATTGCACCGTTGCGTGTGGGCTATATCATCAGCCAGCCGCAGAATATTAATAATTTGATCAAGGTAAAGTTAACGCATGATATCACCTCGGTGAGCGCGAAATTTGTGGAATACCTGCTGGACCACCCGCAGGTCATGCGGGACTGCGTGCGCGACGTCGAGGAGGGCAAGGCGGTCATCAAAGGTGAATTTGAGAAATTGGGCTGCAGCATGCTGCCTTCGGTGACAAACTTTGTTTTTGTCAAACTTGCCGCGGGGATAGATGCCGCAAAATTAGTCAAGGATCTGGAAGCCAGGAATGTCTGGATCAAAGGGCCTTTTAAAGGCGCGCCAGTGGATGGGCTTATCCGTGTTACCGTGGGGCCGGCCGCTCAAATGAAAGATTTTATGCATCATGTGCGTGAAGTGCTTAGCATAAGGGAAAGGTAAAGGAAAATGCTGGATAAGTATAAGGGGAAAAAGACCATAGGCATTATCCCGGCGAGGATGGAGTCATCCCGTTTTTATGGAAAGCCGCTGGCCAAGATCCTGGGCAAGGAAATGGTCCATTGGGTCTATGAGATCTGTATGGGCACAAAACTATTGAAAGACGCCTGTGTGGCCACCGACCACGAAGAGATCAGGAAATTCTGCGATACACGAGGCATGCGTTGTGTCATGACATCGCCTCAGCATAAAAATTGCGCGGAGCGGTCCAATGAGGTCTGCCAAAAGGTGGGGGCGGATTTTGTCGTCGAAGTCCAGGGCGATGAGCCCACCTTGCTGCCCGAACACCTGGATGATTTCATCGACCGGGCCTTTGATTTTGAGCATTTCGATGTGGTCACCCAATACGCCGATATTACTGCGGAGGAAGCCCGCGACCCCCAAAATGTCAAGATCGCCGTCGGGCCGGAAGGCAGGGCCTTGTTTTTTACCCGCGCGGCCGTCCCGCATGATTTCAAAAACCGCCAGGCGAAGTATTATAAGCAGGTGGGTCTTTATGTATGGCCGGCGGCAAGCCTGGAGCGTTTTTCCCGGACCCCCAAAGGGTACCTGGAAAGCCTTGAAGATACGCACATGCTGCGCCTGATCGAGAACCATTTCGATGCCCGCCTGGTCCATACGACCGTCGACAATGTGGGCGTTGATATCCCGGAACATATCAAGCAAGCCGAAGAGTTTTTAGCAAGGAGGAAAAGTTGAATAAGACATTGCGTTTAGGGATCATCGGCTGCGGCCGTGTGGCTTTTCATCATGCCAAGATGCTGGAGGGTGTTGAAGGCATCAAATTTGCCGCCTCCTGCGATCTTATCGAAGAAAAAGCCAAAAAGCATGCGGAAACGGTGGGGTCCAATTCTTATACCAATTACCACCAGATGCTGGACAAAGAGAAACTGGACCTGGTGGTTGTGGCAACCCCGACGGGCGCCCATTACACGCATGTCAAAGATATTCTCAACTACAGGCCGGCCAACATCTTGTTGGAAAAACCCATGGTGCTGCGCATCGCCCACGGGCTGGAATTAGAGGCCCTGGCCGCCCAAAAAGGCGTGCGGATATTTCCGGTTTACCAGAACCGTTTTAACACGGCGGTGCAGCGGGTCAAGAGCGCCCTGGTCAACGGCGAATTGGGGGACGTGGTTTTGGCGACCGTCCGGGTCCGTTGGTGCCGTCCCCAGCGCTATTATGATCTTGCGCCCTGGCGGGGGACTTTTTCCATGGACGG
Organism: Candidatus Omnitrophota bacterium; assembly: GCA_028870995.1. Lineage (GTDB taxonomy): Bacteria > Omnitrophota > Gorgyraeia > Zapsychrales > Fredricksoniimonadaceae > JABDGZ01. The sequence goes on from JAGWOI010000043.1 coordinate 2,399, forward strand.
CGGGGCGCATGTCAACCAGGGCATTCATTATGTGGATATCCTGCGTTATTTGGCCGGAGAGATCGAAGAGGTTAATTCCCTTTTTGCCCGTCTGGGAGCCAAGCTCGAGGCCGAAGACACAGGAGTGAGCATTGTTAAATTTAAGAACGGTGCGGTGGGCCAGATCGAGATCACCATGGCCGCAAGGCCGGATGATTTTGAAGCTTCCGTATCAGTTGTGGGCAGCAAGGGCCTGGCCGTGCTGGGCGGGATTTGCTGCAATAAGTTGGAGACGTTTTCTCCTGCTCCGGCGGACCAGGCCGCGTACAGCGAGGAAGTGCCCATTGCCTACGGCTTGAGCCACCGCAAGGTTTATCAGATGATCGTACCTGCCCTTCTCGAGGGCAAGCCGGCGCCCGTGGCTTTCGAGGATGGCTTGAACACCATCCGCCTGCTGCATGCGCTGTACCGCAGCAACGAGGAACGCCGCTGGGTGCGCCTGGACGAGCAGGTGGAGTCAAAGCGCCTGGGCGAGGACAACGAGAAGTTGCTGGCCCAATATCTGCTTCAGGCTGATCAGGGAGTCAAGGGATGAAAAAGCATTTGCGCGTCGGGATTGCGGGTTATGGCGTGGTCGGAAAGATCAGGCGCCAGTATGTCGACCGGCATCCGAAGATGAAGGTCACCGCTGTCTGTGACCAGGAATTTGCCGATCCCGCCAACAAATTGCCGTCGCTGCGCTGTCTTAAAGATTATAAAGAGCTCCTGCAGGAGCCTTTGGATGTCCTTTTTGTCTGCCTGCCCAATTATTTGGCCCCGGAAGTGACGATTGCCGGACTGGAGGCGGGGCTGCATGTTTTTTGCGAGAAACCGCCGGGCCGTGATATGGGTGACATCAAACGGGTCATTGCCTGCGAGAAAAAACATCCTCGCCAAAAATTAATGTACGGTTTCAATCACCGTTATCATGAATCCGTACGCAAGGCCGAGGCCATTATCCGCAGCGGCAAACTGGGCAGGATCATCAATTTGCGGGGTGTTTACGGCAAGTCCAAGATCATCCGTTTCGATTCCGATTGGCGCACCAAACGCGCCATGGCCGGAGGCGGGATATTCTTAGACCAGGGCATCCATATGGTGGACCTCATGCGCTTTTTTGCCGGAGAAGAATTCATCGACGTGCAGAGCTACGTGACCAATGATTTCTGGAAACACGATGTGGAGGACAATGCCTATGCGCTCATGCGCACCCAAAAGGGCGTCATCGCGCAGCTGCATTCTTCAGCCACCCAGTGGCGTCATTCGTTCAATCTCACGGTGACCCTGACCAAGGGGGCCCTTATCCTTTCGGGCATTTTATCCAGCACCCGCTCCTACGGCGCCGAGACCATCACCATTGTCCGCGCCAGGGACAAGGACGCGGGTGATCCTTATGAGGAGACGATCCGTTATAATGAAGACAATTCCTGGCGTGATGAGGTTTTTGCTTTTGCCAAGGCCGTGCTTGAAAACAAAAAGATGGAGCACGGCAACAGCAGGGAGGCGCTGGAAACCATGCGTACGGTCTACCGCGTTTACTACGCGGACAAGGACTGGCGCAGGCGCTGGCGTATTCCTGATCCAGACAAGGCTTAGACAAGGGGGTAAGATGAACAATTTAGACCGGATGGTAGAAGAATCAAAAGATTTTAAGCAGTTTGCCAGAGGGTATTTGCAGTACTTGTCCGAACTGTTTCAACGCCTGGACATGGATGCCCTTGAGCAATTCCTGAAAGAATTGGAGGACGCCAGAAAGAGCGGCAAGACGGTGTTTATTATCGGCAACGGGGGATCGGCAGGAACGGCTTCGCATATGGCCAATGATTTCGGCTTCGGCCTTCGGTCCCATCCGCAAACGCCTTTTAAAGTCATGTCGCTGACGGACAATGTGCCGGTTATTTCCGCCCTGGCCAATGACGTCGGCTATGAGCAGATTTTTTTACGGCAACTCCAGTTGTACGCGAAGCCCGGCGATAAATTGATCGTCATTACGGCCAGCGGCAACTCACCCAATCTGTTGTCCGCCTCACGCTGGTTTAAGCAATACGGGGGCAAGGTGCTGGGCCTGCTTGGTTTTGACGGCGGACAAATGCTGGGGCTTTGCGATGCCGCTGTTGTGGTTAAAACACCCAAGGGCGAATACGGCCCTGTGGAAGACATTCATATGATTTTGGACCATTTATTGTATTCCTGGCTTTGGTCCAAGGAACGCAGGCAAAGTATGATGACCGGGGGAATGATATGAAAATCGACTTTAAGGGACAGGTGGCGCTGGTCACCGGCGCCACCCGCGGCATCGGCAAGCAGATCGCAGAGGACCTGGAAAAGGCAGGCGCTAAAGTCCTGTTGACCGGTACTGACAAGACCCTCATCGAGAAATTAAACAAGCAGGCCAAGGCAAAGAAAAAAAAGAAACAGTATTATTGTGTCGATTTTACTAATGACAGCAGTGTCAGCGTGTTTTTGCAGCAGATTGAGAACGTGCCCAGGATCGACGTCTGTGTCAATAATGCCGGCATCAATAATCTTGATTTTGTGGAGGACAGCAAGGAGAAAGATTGGGATGATATCCTGGCCGTAAATCTGAAAGGCCCGTATCTTTTAACACGCCTGCTCGCCAGGAAGATGAAGAAAAACCGCTATGGCCGCATTATTAATATTTCATCGATCATGAGCATTGTCAGCCGGCCCAAGCGTTCAATTTATTCAACGACGAAGGCCGGCATTGTCGGTTTTACGAAGGCCGTTTCGAACGAACTGGCCGGACACCGGATATTGGTCAATGCCGTTTCGCCGGGGATCATCATTACGGACCTGACCAGAAAGAATTTGACGGATAAGGAACGCCGGAGCCTGGCGCGGCAAATCCCTGCTGGAAGGCTGGGCGTACCTTCCGAAATTTCCAGTGTCGTTCTTTTTCTTGCCAGCAAGCTCAACACCTATCTTACGGGCAAGAACATTGTGGTGGATGGGGGATTCATTGATATCTAAGAGGCTGAATATCACCTCCCGGGTAAGGGACTATGAGGTTTCTTTCGTCGCTGACTTAAGGAAGGCCCTTGGCAGTGAACGTCTTTCTGGTGCCTTTCTTATCATTGATGCGGATCTTCCGGGTGCGGCGGCGATAAAGAAACTTTTTACCCCCAACCGGGTGATTTCGATTAAAGCCAGTGAAAAGTCAAAGACCCTGGAAGGCTGCACGGTCCTGATCAAAAACTTGACTGACCGCCAATTCCGCCGTAATGATTGTATTGTTGCCATCGGCGGCGGGGTCATCGAAGATATGGTTGGTTTTGCGGCTACGATTTTGATGCGGGGGGTGGAGTGGGTTTTCTGTCCCACCACCTTATTGGCCCAGGCGGACAGCTGCATCGGCGGCAAAAGCTCCATAAACATGGGCCCTTACAAGAACCTGCTGGGTTCATTCTATCCGCCCCGGAAGATCCTGATCGACTTGGCTTTCTTAAAGACCTTGCCTGAAGACCAAATACGTTCGGGCATCGGCGAAATCCTGCACTTTTACCTGGTGGCCGGGCAGGACAAATTGGCCCAACAAATGATGAGTGGGTATGCAAAATATCTTAAGGAGCCGGAAAAACTCCAATCGTTTATTCTTAAAAGCCTGGCCATTAAGAAGGCGGTGATCGAGAGGGACGAATTCGACAAAGGCGAGCGCCTGTTGTTTAATTACGGGCACACCTTCGGCCATGCCATTGAGAGCGTCAGTGGTTACAAAATTAATCACGGCCAGGCGGTGACCATGGGGATGGATATCGCCAATTATTTGTCCTGGCGTATGGGGTATATTCAGAAGGGCACGTATGTGCATTTGCAGAAAATACTAAGGTTCAATATTCCTTTATTCCGTCCTTCCCGTGCGCAATGGCCACGTTTTTGCGAAGCGCTGTCCAAGGACAAGAAAAATATCGGTAAGGCTTTGGGTTGCATTTTGACGCGCGGACCGGGAAAAATGTTTAAAGCCCAGATCCCCATGGACGGCCCCGTGGCTCTGATCAGAGAATATTTTACCGAAAGGCGCGTCTAATGGCCTCCCGTATTTATATAGCCGTTTCTTCCTTCGCCCGGCAGGCCCCAGAACCTTTGAACATCCTTAAGCAAAGCGGCTTGCGTGTTGATATCAATACCACCGGACGGCGGTTGACCAAAGAGGAAGTGACGGGTAACGCAAAGGGTTACCACGGGATCATTGCTGGGCTTGAACCTTATGATGCTCAGGTTTTGGAAGCTTTGCCGGATTTGAAATGCATCAGCCGTTGCGGGGTAGGAGTGGATAACATCGATCTGGGGGCAGCCGATAAAAAAGGCATCAAAATTTTTACCACCCCGGACGTGGTTGTTCAACCCGTGGTTGAGCTGACTCTGGCAATGATTTTAAATTTATTGCGCAAGATCACCCAGCAGGACCGTTCAATGCGCGGGCATCAGTGGCAGCGGATGATCGGCAGTCAATTGGCTGGAAAGACAGTCGGGATTATCGGCTTGGGACGCATCGGGCGCAAGGTTGCCGAGACATTATTGCTGCTGGGAGCCAGGGTGGTCGGATACGATGTTCATCCGGACAGGATCTGGGCTGAAGGCTGTGGTGTTTCCCTTGTCGATTTCGATGAAGTCCTTAGTCGTTGCGATATCCTGACCTTGCACTTGGCGGCCAAGGCCGGCGACCATTTTGTTCTGTCCAGTCGGCATTTTCAAGCCATGAAAGAGGGCGCCTTGCTTATTAATGTGGCCCGCGGCGCGTTCGTGGACGAAAAGGCCCTGCTGGAGGCTTTGCAGCAAGGGCATTTGTCAGGGGCGGGGCTGGATGTTTTCCAACAGGAACCTTATGCTGGGCCTTTGAGCGGCTGCCCCCAAGTTGTCCTTACGCCGCATGTGGGCAGTTTCACCCAGGAGTCGCGCGTGGCCATGGAGATGGAGGCGGCGCAAAATATCATCGGTTTTTTCAATAGATAATGGACATGCATACTTTAAAATATGGTTGCAAATGGCTGGGAGGGCGGTTATATTGTCTGATACAGGGCATTGAATTTTCGAAGGGATTAAGGCCTTACGGATGCCCCATTATTTATCGCCATCGATCTGCACGTATCACCCTGGGCCAAGGGGTAGTCTTAAACAGTGATCCTAGAGTCAATCCGGCTGGTATTTTGCGCAAGGTCACGCTCGTGGCCATGTTTCCGGGAAGCGAGATCGCCATTGGCGACTATACTGGTTTGTCCGGTGTAGTGGTTGTTGCGGCAAGGTCCGTGCGCATTGGAAGTCACGTGAACATCGGCGTTAATACCTGCATTTATGACACCGATTTTCATCCTCTGGATTGGCAAGCCAGGCGGGAAAACGATCCAGCCAAGATCGCTGCAGCCGGGGTGGTCATTGAGGATGATGTGTGGATCGGCGGCAACAGCATTATACTTAAAGGAGTGCATATAGGACGCAGGGCTGTCGTCGGCGCTGGCAGCGTGGTGACCGGGAATATTCCCGAGGCCACGGTATGGGCTGGCAACCCTGCCAAATTTATAAAAAAGTTAGAATAATAAGACGTTCCTGAAAGGATCTGGATGAATTACAACCCTTTTAAAATAAAAACTTTTTGGCCAAAGGCTTCCGCCTTCGGGAAATTTTTGTTGATGCGTTATGTCCCCGGCGCACTTGAAAAGATACGCATAACCCCTTACCAGGCCACCCTGACGGTGACGGATAACTGCTGTCTTAAATGCGTTATGTGTAACGAGTGGCATACACATCACACGGAAGAATTCAATACCGAAGAGTGGAAGAATGCCTTAACTCAATTAAAGGAAGCGGGAATCAGGGAAATCAACTTGACCGGGGGAGAACCCTTGATGCGCAAGGACATTTTTGAGATCGTCCGCCATGCCCGCAGCTTAGGCCTGCGTGTGGGGATGACCTCGAACGGTTTTATGATGAATGAACAGAGGGTTGCAGAGCTTATTGCAAGCGGTGTCAGTACCTTCAGCTTGTCCATGGATGCGGTGGGAGAAAAATATGATGAGATCCGTGGGGTCAAAGGAGGCTATGACCGTTTACTGCGTGCTTGCGAATTGCTTTCCAAAGAGCGCAAAGAGGGCAAGATCGACGCCTACCTATGTTTTTTGTTGATGAAAGAGACGCTGGATGCTTATCAGGGTGTTCTTGAGGTGGGCCGGAAACTGGATTTACCGATGGTGGTTAACCTTTTTGATGTTAACCCTTATTTTTTCAAAATTGACGGTCTGAAGGAAAAATACAATATCGGCGACCAAGACAAGGGACGCCTCAAGCAATTTCAGCGCGTTATGGTCGAAAACCGGTCCCAGCATGCGAACGCCACCTATCATAGTTTCTCAGAAATAAAATATTTTGCGGATTATTTTCAAGACCCGTTGCAGAAGAACCTGCCCTGTTCCGTTTCACAGATTCGCGTTTGCGTTGGTGCCAAGGGACAGATCTACGGCGGTTGTTGGGCCTGGCGTCCGTTGGGCGATTTACGCAAGGCTACCCTTAAAGAGATTTTGAATTCTGAAAATTTCCGCCGTAATACCCGCAAAATGTTTAAAAAAGAATGTCCGGGCTGCTCATGCGGCTTTTCGTTGAATTTGCGTTATTCCCCTCCGAACGTACTGCGTGAGAGCATCTTCCGTCTGTTCCCAGGGACCAGGGAAAGTATCTACAAAAATTAATATGTTGAAACTCGCTTGTATCATTGCCACGAAGGACAGGCCCTTCGAACTGAACAGGCTGTTGGAGAGCATCAAAGAGCAAGATGTCCGGTTTCATGAAATTATCATTGTGGATGCGAGTACGGCTCAAGACTCCCCTTTTAATGCTGCAGCAAACGCCCCTTTGAATATTAAGTACGTAAAAGCCCGACGTGCTTGCCTACCTGCCCAGCGTAATCAGGGCTTGTCGGTCGCTTGCCCTGATGTAGAGGGGATTTGTTTTCTGGACGATGACATTGTCCTTCATAAAGGCGCACTCAGCGGGATGCTTGCTTTCTGGAAAAACACCCCCGATGACATCGCTGGGGCTGTTTTTAACATTATGAATGAAAAAAGACCAACAGCTGGGGTTGTTTTAAAAAGAATTTTTTATACAGGTTCATGGCAACGCGGGGTTGTTCTTCCTTCCGGGTACAATACGCTGATGTGCCCTTCAGCGGAGACTAGGCAGGTCCAGTGGCTATTCGGAGGCGCGACGGTTTGGAGGCGTAAAATTTTCGATGAGTTTTTTTTTGATGATTGGTTTGAGGGAACCGGGCTGTGCGAAGATCTTGATTTCAGCTGGCGTGTAGGGAGAAAATACAGGCTTTTCGTCGTAGCAGGCGCTCAGGTCGATCATTTGACAGGGACCGTCGCGCGCCGGCGTAATGTTTGGTTTGGCGTCTCTCAAATCAAAAATCGTAATTATTTTGTCAGCAAGAATAGGGAGTTTTCTAAAGTCTTATGTTGGTGGGCCGGTCTTGGGCAGTTACTGGAAAATGTGGCCCTTGGCATGTTGTCTTTTAATGCCGGTTATTTCCTGCGGGCCTTGGGGAATTTTGCCGGCTTTTTCGAGATATTGCTATGCAGCAGCAAACCATAGGTTTCTTGGCATTGGGGGCCTATTGTTTTTTTGCCTCCGTGCTTGGCGCCGCTTTTGCCAGGCTGCACCTTACTTTATCATTCCTTAATTTCCCTATTTTTATCGGTGAAGGGCTGATGCTGTTTTGTTTAGGGATTGCCTGCTGGTCGGTATATATAGAACAAAATCGTTTGAGCAACCAGCAACGCCTTTTTTTAGCATATTTAGGATTTATTGCCCTGTGGGCTGGGTATGATTATTGCAAATCCGGAGGCTCGCCGCTGGCCTTAAGAAACGGGGAGTTGTTCTTTTATCCTGTTTTTGCTTTTTTCGCTTATATTTTTTATCGTCCTTCTTTTTTTTCTCAAAAAACCGTTCAGGTTCTTTTAGCGCTGCTGTTAATTGTGTCATGCATGGTTGGCGGTGTGCCTGGTTTTTTCTTTATCTATTTTATTCTTTTCTTTGCCGTGTTGTTCGCGATGTTTTCCGCCCCCTGGAAATATTTATTCAGTTCCGTCGCGTTGCTTTTGTGGCCCTACAGTTTGTTTTTTTCAGGTGCAAGGACATGGCTTGTATCCTCTGTCCTGTCAGGGCTGTTTTTAATCTTCTTATTTTTAAGATATTTCATCAATCTTAACAAGATGGGAAAGTTCTTGTCCGGAGTCGTGGCAGTGGCGGTTTTATTAGGCATGGCTTTTCATTTCGCGGACAAGAACGGGTTAAGAACACTGACCACGCCGGTACAGATCGTTCGGGATTATCGAAGAGTTGAAAATTTAATCCGGCAGGAATCGCCCTCGTTTCATCCCCAGATACTACAAGTTTATTCTTATAACCATTACCATGTTCAGGGGGGACTCGAAGTATTGTTTAAAAAGAATTTTAAGAAAGAGTATACTGTGAAAAACGAAAAGGTCATTTCCCGTAATCTGCAAACGGCATACAATG